>NZ_JBQTGJ010000002.1:0-536982 GCF_052400685.1 Geofilum sp. OHC36d9 | reverse complement strand
CAAGGCTTGCGCCGCTCGAAAAATGTGAGTTTACTTTTCGTAAATGACCATTTTGAGAGCAAGCATAACGCAGAAGTCGGACTTTATAGACAAACACGATTGTAAATGAAGAACAGAACTAAATATCAACACAAATTCTAATGGTATGAAGAAAAATCTATTTTTGCTCGCAACAATGGGTCTCGCATTGTTTGCATGTAAAACCAAAGCACCTGAAAGAATTGACAGATTTGCTGTAATAGAGAGAAATAGCCCAATGATATCGCAATTTGATTCATTGAGTTCGTTATCTGTCGGAAACGGCAACTTTGCTTTTACGGTGGATGCTTCAGGTTTACAAACATTTCCTGAGGATTATAAAAATGGTGTTCCTCTGGGCACTCAGTCTCAATGGGGCTGGCACAGTTTTGCAAACCCCAATAATTATAAATTTGAGGAGACGCTTAAAACTTATGACTTTAGAGGCCATGATGAGGTTTATGCCGTTCAGTTTAAAGAGAAAGGGAGACCTCACGACGCCGCCAATTGGTATCGGGCCAATCCGCATCGTTTACATTTAGGGTATGTTGGTTTAGAGATTACGAAGAAAGACGGACAGGCTGCTGAACAAAAAGATTTTAAGGATATTCATCAGCAATTAAAATTGTGGGATGGTATTATTGAAAGTAATTATACCATTGAGGGGGACTCCGTTGTTGTGAAGACCGCCTGTGATCCGAAGCTGGATGAGATTAAAGCGGATATATCATCTCATCTTATTAATCAGGAACAATTAAAGATTAGTTTTAAATTTCCCTACCCAACAGGGAAACATACCGATTCTGCGACAGATTGGAATTCACCCGAAAAGCATAAAACGGAAATGGTTGAAAAGGGTGACGGTTATTGTGTGTTAAAGAGAACTCTGGATAAGAGTGTCTATTTTGTGAAGATTCAATGGGCTGGTAAAGCCGTTGTGGAAGAAATGGCACCTCATTATTTTATACTTAAACCAACCTCTGATCACTTTGCGTTTACTTGTGCTTTTACGGAACAAATGCCTCCGGCAAGTAAACCCGCAATGGATGATATTTTTGCTAATGCCTCTGATTATTGGCGCTCTTTTTGGCAGAAAGGGGGCGCAATTGATTTTTCCAAATGTACTGACAGCAGAGCTTTAGAGTTAGAGCGTCGTGTTATTTTATCGCAATATTTAATGGCTATTCAATGTGCGGGTGATATTCCGCCCCAGGAAACCGGCCTGACGTATAATAGTTGGTTTGGGAAATTCCATCTTGAAATGCATTGGTGGCATGCCGTTCAGTTTGCCTTGTGGAATCATATCGATTTGTTAGAGCGTAGTTTGGACTGGTATTCAAAAGCTTATCCTGTTGCAAAATCAATTGCCGAAAGGCAGGGGTTTGATGGTGTGAGATGGATGAAAATGACCGACCCTTCTGCTTTAGAGGCCCCTTCGTCAACAGGTTCTTTTTTAATTTGGCAACAACCTCATTTTATCTATATGGCCGAATTGGTGTATCGCGATCATCCTTCCGAGGAGGTTATTAAAAAATATGGGGCACTGGTTAATGCGACCGCTGAATTTATGGCTTCATTTGCAACCTACGATTTGCAGGATGGCCGATATGTGCTGAAAGGATTAATCCCTGCACAGGAAACATTAAGGGCTGCTGAAACTGTTAATCCGCCATTTGAATTGTCGTATTGGCATTATGCCATGGAAGTGGCACAACAATGGAGAGTCCGGGCCGGCGAAAAAAGAAGTGAACAATGGGACGAATTGATCGCAAAGCTGTCTCCTTTAGCCTCTAAAGATGGGTTATATCTTGCCGCAGAGGATGCTGTGGATACTTACCAGGATATCCGTTTTACCTCTGACCATCCTGCCGTTTTGGGTGCAATGGGTATGCTTCCTAAATGTAAATTGGTGAGAGTCGATTATATGAAAAATACCCTACATTGGGTTTGGGATAACTGGAACTGGGGAAAAACCTGGGGATGGGATTACCCAATGACGGCCATGTGCGCCGCTCGGTTGGGCGAACCGGATAAAGCTGTCGGGGCATTACTAATGGACAAACGAACCAATACCTATCTGGTTAATGGTCATAATTATCAGGATAGTCGCTTAAGGGTATACTTACCTGGTAATGGGGGCTTGCTAACAGCTGTTGCCATGATGTGTGCAGGTTGGGATGGCAATACCGTGGAAACTCCCGGATTTCCTAAAGACGGAACATGGAATGTGATGTGGGAAGATTTAAAAGTAATGCCTTAATTTACCGATTGTCCATAAAGTCGGGAGTTTGCTATAAAGTTCAGATTCAGGGCTTGCGCAGCTCGGGAAATATGTGTTTGCTGCTGTAAATGATTATTTTGAGAACAGGCGTAACGCAGAAGTTGAACTTTATAGACAAACTATAATAAATTGATTCTGGATGAAGATTTTAATATTTGGTGCTTGCAGAAAAACGCCTGTGCCCCACAAGGATGGCTTATTGCGGAGGCTTTTGAAAATTGAGAAACGTGTGTTTGCTGGTGTAAGTGACCATTTACCGGGTAAGCGTAACGCTGAAGTTGGGCTTTTCCTGCAAGCACTATTTATTTTTCTGTTTATTGGTTCTGTCAATGTCGCTGCGCAGCTGACGTCAATTAACAGTGAGCCTGTTGAACGAACATTACGTTACAAACCCGAGAATAACGGTTTTGTAATAATCAACGGAGATAAAAAATTTACCAGGGCTCTTTATGGCACAAATACCGCTTTTAGGCTTGAAACGAGTGATGTGCCTGAGTTTGGATTTTTTATGCCTGATATGGGTGGCAACCTTCAGTTCGGGATTGTGGCTAACCAGAAAAGTATTTGGCTTAACAAGGCTGATTTTATTAAATCAATTTATTATCCGGGAACACGGATTTATGAAATCAAAGATCCGGTTATTGGAGAAGGGACCATAAAACTGAAAGTTCTTGCTCTGGCTAATGCTGATGGAATGGTCATGCAGATTACAACGAGTAATTTGCCCGGGGGCATTGAGCTCTTTTGCATGTACGGGGGCGCCAGCAACAAGCGCTTTTCCCGAAATGGCGATTTAGGTGTCGATAAGCCCGATTGTTTTGATTTGCACACGGAGGCTTGCAAAGGAAATGCTTATACGATTGCGCAGAATCGTTTTGTGTTGAACTATGGTCAGAATACAAAACAGCCAAAAAGTATAGAGGGGATTTTCCCTGCTGGCTCGAAATTGAAAATTAGCTCTCCTTATAAATTAGATTCTCCTTTGCAGGTTTGGGCCTCGGAAGCTTTAAACGACATCCCTGTTTTAACGGCTAAAACAGTACTTAAAAGTAGTGGTGAATTATATCTTGCTTTTCAATTAAAAGGAGACGACGTATTTCATGAAAATAAGCTACAATCCTTATTTGATCGTGCTGAAGAAAAAAGAATTGAAATTGCGAATACGGTTAAAATTGAGACCCCCGATCAATATATTAATCCATTGGGAGGTGTTTTAAGTACGGCGGCTGATGCTATTTGGGATAGTTGTTGGATGCATGGGGCTATTGGCTGGCGGATGCCTTTAAATGGCTGGAGAGCCGCCTATACTGGCGATTGCCTCGGATGGCACGACCGTGCACGAATGCATTTTGATAATTATGCTGCATCACAGGTTACACAGGTTGAGCCTGTCATACCCCATCCTGCTCAGGATACGCTTAGGCATTTTGCCAGAGCAGCTAAAATATGGGGGACGCCAATGTACAGTAACGGGTATATCTGTCGTAACCCCGGACAAAATACAAAAATGCACCACTATGACATGAATCTATGTTATATTGATGAATTGTTATGGCATTTGAATTGGACAGGCGATTGGGATTATGCCAAAAAAATATGGCCGGTCATTGAACTTCATCTTAAATGGGAAAAAAGAAATTTCGATCCCGATGATGATGGATTGTACGATGCCTATGCCAGCATTTGGGCCAGCGATGCCTTGTACTATAATAGCGGTGCCGTGACTCATTCTTCTTCTTATAATTACAGAGCCAATAGGTTAGCCGCTCTTATTGCATCAAAAATTGGTGTGGATCCAAAACCTTATTCAGAGGAAGCTGAAAAAATTATTGCCGCAATCAATAGCAAATTATGGATGCCCGAAAAGGGGTGTTGGGCTGAATATATCGATTTTTTGGCACCCGGAAATATTCATCCCGATGCCGCAATATGGACCGTTTATCATGCGATAGATTCTGATGTCCCGGATATTTTTCAGGCTTATCAGGCCACCCGGTATATCGATACTGAAATTCCTCACATCCCCGTAATAGCGAAGGGGCTGAAGGATGATAATTATGAAACGATTTCTACAACCCATTGGTTCCCATATTCATGGTCTATTAATAATGTGGCTTTTGCCGAAGTGGCTCATACGGCATTGGCATATTGGCAATCCGGCAGATATGAGAAGGCCTTTAAACTTTTTAAAAGTTCGGTATTGGACGGGATGTATTTGGGTAGCAGTCCCGGAAATATTGGCCAAATAAGCTTCTATGATAAAGCAAGAGGCGAATGTTACCGCGATTTTGGCGATCCGGTTGGGATGTATTCACGCGCCATTGTTCAAGGATTATTTGGTATAAAACCCGATTTGTTGAATAATCGGTTAGTGATTCAACCTGGATTTCCTTCTCAATGGGATCATGCAAAGTTTGAAAATGCTGATATTACGTATCGGTTTAAGAGGGATAACGGCTCTTGCGTTTATACTATTATAAACAGACTCAAAGATAATATATCGGTTGACTTAATGATAAAGGCCGGGAAATCACGTGTTAAAGAGGTTCTTGTGAATGGTAAGAAGCATTCGTGGGCTTTGGTCGAAAGTGTTGGTGTGCCAATGATACGCATTACCTGCAATAAGTTGGATAGTGCTGATATTAACATTATTTGGGAAGGCGAACCCTTTTTGAAATCCGATTACGTCAGGCAAGGAGTGCCTGGAAACAGTTGGCAATTAAAATCTGTTGGTAAGATTTTAGAGATATATGATCCCCAAAATATTCTAACTGATGAATCCTTCTCAAATCACTCATTGTCGGGCCGTCTTAAGGGTGACGTTGGGCATCATACATTATTTGTTCAGTTGGAACAAGGTGATATGCGTTGGTGGGAACCAATTAATATTCAGTTAAAAGAACCATTCGAAGTCATTTACCCGGCCGAAGATGATCGGCTTAAATTTAAAATTAAGAATAATCAGAATGTTCCTTTTGTTGGCGCATTCATTCTTAACAAAGGGAGTTACCAATTAAAAAAATCAGTTGAGATACGGGGCAACGAAACAAGTGCATGGTTCGAGGTCCCTCATTCTGTCAGTCTCTTCGGAACCAATTCTTTAGAATTAATTGGTAAAGATGATAGCCTTATTTTCCGGACTAAGTTGATTAACTGGAATGTCATCAATAGGAAAGCCAGCTATACAATGGTTTCTTTAGACGCTTATTTTAATGCGTCGGTTACCGATATTTTTGATCAGGCGTATCTAACGCCCCGATCGCCATATACAACATTGCAAATTCCAACACAGGGAATAGGTGAGTGGTGTCATCCGATGCATACAGCCGTTATTGACGATGCCGGCTTCAGATCGGCGGTTAAAAATGAGGTGTATAATACGCCTTTTAAAATTCCTTTCAGAACAGTCGCCGATAGTACTAAGCCTAACATTGTTTTTACGACTCTTTGGGATAATTATCCGGATAAAGTTGAAATCCCTTTAACCGGAAATGCCGGACACGCCTATTTGTTGCTGGCAGGCAGTACAAATCATATGCAATGTCATATCCCCAATGGTAAAGTGAAAATCACTTATACCGATGGAACTGTTGACGCACTGGATTTGGTAAATCCCGATAATTGGTTGCCTGTAGAGCAGGATTTATATACTGATATGTACGCTTTTCAACTTAAACGACCAAACCCATTTCGGGTCGCGTTTAAAACAGGTAGTATTAGTCGCCATTTGGGCGAAGAACTCGGAATTGACAAAAATGAAGTGTATGGAAGAGAGATTGATGGTGGAGCTGGTATTTTAGTTGATTTACCTTTGAATCAGTTGAAAAATTTAAAATCCTTAAGTATCGAAAGTACAGCTAACGATGTAGTCGTTGGCTTAATGAGTTTAACACTGATGAAACGAGACCTGGAAATTGTTCCACACACACAAGAAGATGATTAATCCTGGCGAGTTCCATATGGCAATTGAGAAACAAATTATAATCATATGAAATTAAGGGAAAACAGAGTTGTATGTCGTGTGTAATTATTTTATGGAGACGGGTTTTTATCCGCTTCCGGAAGAATTGATCCTGAATATTAACAATAAAATCGAATAAGATATGAGAGCTGTATTGTTTGCTATATTATTTATGTTGGCGCCTTTTTTAAAGGCACAATCAACTGGTGTCCGGTTTGCTGATTCTGAAATGAAACGATTCCCGGAAGCCTGGCAATTGGATCATGGCAAAAGACTTTACTTTGGTTATTCACAAGGGTTAGGCTGTTTGGCCATGTTGAAAGTCTGGAAACATACAAATGATAATAAGTATCTCGATTATGTTGTAGAGTGGGCGGATTCATTGATTAATGAGCAGGGTGAAATATATAAGTATCAGGTTGAAGCATATAATATTGACTATATTAATTCGGGGAAGGTACTCTTCGATGTTTACAAGGTAACCGGTGACGAAAAGTATAAATTGGCAATGGATCGGTTAATTGATCAGTTGAAGCATCACCCCAGAACTCACGAAGGCGCTTTTTGGCATAAGTTAAGATATCAGCACCAGGTTTGGCTTGATGGATTGTATATGGGCGCTCCTTTTTATGCTCAATATGCCGTTACATTTAATCACCCTGAAATGTTAGACGATGCCATCAACCAATTTATGGTATGCGCTCGTCATACTTATGATGAAAAAACAGGTTTAAATTATCATGCCTGGGATGAAAGTAAAAATCAAAAATGGGCCAATAAAGTGACCGGTCAGTCCCCTAATTTCTGGGGCAGAAGTATGGGGTGGTGGTTTATGGCATTGGTTGATGTCATGGATTTTGTCCCTGAGAATCATCCTGAAAGAGATTCCTTAATTAGCATTATTAATGGTGTGGCCCGGGGTTTAGCCAAATATCAGGATAACACCGGGTTGTGGTATCAGGTTATTGATCAGGGTGATAGAGAGGGGAATTATCTTGAAGCTTCTGCGTCATCCATGTTCATGTACGCCTACGCAAAGGCTGTAAATAAGGGGTATATTCATAAACGGTATAAAAATGTGGCTCTTAAAGCTTATAAGGGACTGATGGATAACTTAATTGTGAAAAATGATGATGGTACCTTAACCCTTACCAGGTGCTGCGCTGTTGCAGGGTTAGGTGGCTCTCCCTATCGCGACGGCAGTTTTGAATATTATGTAAATGAACGGATTCGTAATAATGATGCGAAGGCTACAGGTCCCTTTATTATGGGATGTCTTGAGTTGGGAAAATAAGTGATGTTGTTTTTTTGAGGTAATTATGAATTTGAATTGAATGCCGAATGGGATATGTGCATTCAATCTAAATAGAGTCTGTCTATAAAGTCCAACTTCTGCGTTACGCTTGCTCTTAAAATGGTCATTTACGGGAGTAAACTCACATTTTTCGAGCTGCGCAAGCCTTGAATTTGAACTTTATAGCTCAAACTTCCGACTTTATGGACAGGCACTAAATAGTGCTTGTAAGAAAAGTACAACTTCGGCGTTATGCGCGGCTCCGAAATGATTTTTTACAGATGTAAATCATATTTTCCGGACTTCGTCAGCCTTGAATTTGAATTTTTCTCATCAGGTACTTGAGTTTTCTTGCTAACACTAAATTGGGCTTTTATGAATCGAGTATTAAAATATATTTGCGGGGGGATATTGCTTTGCGGTTTTGTCAATTGCAGTAATTTGCAAAAGGATGATTATAAATATGCCTATTTGTATGATGATCTTCCTTTTGAAATGGATGAGGTTTATGAACCGGTATTCCCTGATTTAAAATTAGATATTACTGAATTTGGGGGTGTTGGCGATGGTGAATTTAAAAATACGGTTGTATTTAAGGAAGCTATAAACGCCCTCGAACGCCAGGGGGGTGGCACGTTAAATGTTCCGCATGGCATTTGGCTTACAGGGCCCATCGTACTTAAAAGCAATATTAATTTGCATCTTGAAAAAGGCGCCTTGATATTGTTTAGTAGAGACTATGATGACTATCCTTTGGTCGAAACCATTTTTGAAGGATTGGACACGCGTCGGTGTCAGTCGCCTGTTTCTGGTCGGAATTTAAAAAATATTGCCATCACCGGGGAAGGATATATTGATGGATCCGGCGATTTTTGGCGGCCTGTTAAAAGACAAAAGGTGACAGAAAGTCAATGGGAAAAATTTTTAGCGCGAGGTGGTGTCTTCAAAAGGGAGGATTATTGGTTCCCTTCGGCCAAAGCTCTTAAAGGTGATACTATAAGTGATATGAATGTCCCTCGTAATCTTAAAACAGAAGAGGAATGGCTGTCGGTAAAAGATTTTTTACGCCCTGTGATGATCAGCCTTATTGAGTGCGAAAATGTGCTGCTGAGCGGCGTTTGTTTTTCTAATTCGCCGAGTTGGAACCTTCATCCTTTAATGTGTAAAAACCTGATTATTGATAATGTAAAAGTACGGAATCCTGATTTTGCTCAAAATGGAGATGGACTGGATTTAGAGTCTTGTGAAAATGCATTAGTCGTTAACAGTCACTTTGATGTGGGCGATGATGGGATTTGTATTAAATCAGGCAAGGATGAGGACGGTCGAAAAAGAGCGCGCCCTACCAAAAATGTGATCGTTGATAATTGTGTTGTGCATAGTGGTCATGGCGGTTTTGTGGTGGGCAGCGAAATGTCTGGGGGCGTTCAAAATATCAAGGTGAGTAATTGTGGCTTTTTAGGTACAGATGTCGGACTTCGTTTTAAAAGTAAAAGAGGACGTGGGGGAGTGGTTGAAAATATTTATGTATCAAATATTACGATGCAGGCTATTGCTACTGATGCTCTGTCTTTTAATTTATATTATGGCGGTCGTTCTGCTTCCGAAGAACTCCTCTCTGGCGATGGTCAAAATAATGAAGAAAGGGAGGTTGTGTCTGTGACGGATGAAACGCCGTGTTTCAGAAATCTTTTTTTTAAAGATATTGTCTCAAGCCAGTCCCGTAGATCAATGTATTTTAATGGCTTACCTGAAATGAAAATTCAGGGTATTCATCTCGAAAATATCAGTATGACATCAAGATTTGGTGCTGAGTTTTGTGAGTCTGCCAATATCACAATGAAAAAAATGAAGTTGTCTGTTGAGTCAGGGCCTGTGATTAAATTTGATAATGTTTTAGATGTTGAATTGTCGGATATTTCATACCCCGATTCTGTGAAAATAGCATTACAAATATCAGGTGGTGAATTAAGTGAAGTGAAAAATTATGAAGGTAGTTTCCCTAATGACAAAATTGAATTTAAATAGTATTTGTTAGAATTTGGGAAGTCTGAAAGTTACGAAGTCAATAAACACTTATTATCACCCGTCTCAAAAAATTATCTGTTTTTTGAGACGGGTGGTTTTTTAAAAGTTCAGTAAATCATCATATCCCATTTATCTTTCGTATTTGCAACATTCCGGCAGATTGCTGTAAACAGTCTCATCTGCGGTCATTTTATCTGTGTCGTAACCGGCTGCCGCAATTGCTGTGTGTATGTCGTCGATAGTTACTTTGTCGGGGTTGAATGACACTTCTATTTGTTTGGTTTCCATATTCCAATCGGCCGTATTTACGCCATCGAGGTTCGTGGTGGCTGTTTCGATGGTTGACTTGCACATCTCACAATTGCCGGACACCTCAAATGTTGTGTGTTTGAGGTTGGTTTGCATGGTGTGGCTTTCATATTTGGCGGCCGATGATTCTTCAGGATCTGGTTTCCCATGCATGTTCATACCGGCGTGGTCGGCTTGAGGGTCGCCAGTCATAGCGCCGTTAGTGTGGTTATGACTGTGGGGTGCCATGGTTTCTGGTGGATTCATCATACTTGTTTTGCCATGTAACTGCGCGGCCGCATCAATTTTAAACACGCCGTTTACCGCAATTTCCTCCCCTTCGTTCAAACCCTCTTTAACGATGTAAGCGTCGCCTGCTTCCGCTCCGAGGATAATCTCTCTGTATAAAAATGTGACGTCCTCCCGATTGGGGACTTTTACATAGACAACGGATTTTTTGCCCGTCCATAATACCGCCGTTTTTGGAATCAACAGCTCTTTACGGCCATTTGACAATGAAGGTTGAATTTGCCCGTTGACAAACATTTCGGGCTTTAGTTTCAGGTCGCTGTTGTCCACCTCTACCCGAACATTTGCAATTCTTGTTTTTGCATCCAGAAACGGATCGATATGTGAAATTTTACCTGAAAACACCTGACCAGGGATGGCTTCTACGGTAAATGTCACAACATCATTTTTACGAAGCCACGATAAGTCTTTTTCATAAGCTTCAAACATAACCCAAACCTTTTTGAGGTTGATGACCTGGAAAAGGGGCGTGCCTTCGTTTACATAGTCGCCGGTTGATACATGTCGTTGCGTCACCGTTCCTGTGATGGGCGATAACAGCTCAAAGTTGTATCCGGGTTCCCCTTTTGTTTCAATACCATCAATTTGAGACGCCGTTAAATTCCAAAGTTTTAATTTATTTCTGGAAGCCATGTAAAGCTCAGGGTTCGAATTTTTGTATGCCACGGATTCAATCAGTTCTTTTTGTGCTGTGACCAGATCCGGTGAATAAATGCTTGCCAGTTTTTCGCCTTTCGAAACCTCTTGTCCGGTAAAATTCACAAATAATGTTTCGATGCGTCCGCCAAAACGGGCCGATAACTCTGAGATATTTCTCTCGTCGGGTTTTATTTTGCCGAACAGCTGAATCTCTTTGTTGGGATATGCTTTTTGTACCGTTGACGTTTGAATCTGGGCCAGCTTAATGGCCGTTTCGCTCATTTGTATTTCGTTGGTGTTAATCCCGCTGTTGTTGGTTGTATTTGTTTCCAAAGGAATTAAATCCATGCCACAAATGGGACACTGGCCGGGCACTTCGCTTTTGATTTGCGGGTGCATCGAACAGGTCCATATTTCATGTGAGGATGCGTCGTCCTGACCGGCTGGCGTTTCGGTTGAAGGCGCCGACGATGAACCGGTGATCAGATAGCCGGCCAACAGGCCTGTTAAGGCAGCCGCGAAAACGATGATTAGCGTTGGTATTTTTTTATTTCTGATAGTTGTCATTTTCTGTTGGTTTTAAGATTGTTGTGTGCGTTGCTCTTCTGCGTGATTATCTGCCCATCAGATAGGTTATGAGCGCAAGGTTGGTGCCGACGTCGGCTTTGGCCTTTTCCAACGCCAGTTGGTGCGATAAAATCTGACGTTCCATTCGTAACAGTTCCGTAAAGTTTTTTCCTTCTGTAGTATATTCTGACTGTAATAGTCGCAGCGATTTTTCCGCAAGTTCCAATTGTTTGTTGTGCAGATCAATTCGTCGTTGCGAATCTGTATAACCGGCATAAGCTTTCTCGTAGATACTTTCAAGCGTTTTGATTTTACCGGTTTTCTGGTTTTGGGCTGCTTCGTGTAAAAACGAGGATTCCTTAATCATTGCCGTGTATTTTTTACGATAAATCGGGATGCTTATTCCAACCATCGGGAAGAGAATGGCATCTTTGCCTGATTCGCCGGAAGCCGGCATTGCGTTTGATGATTTTCCCACAAAGGTGTAGTCCATTCCAACTGAGAAATTTGGTTTGCCCATTTTTCTGGCCACTGTTTGCTGATATTTGTGAGATACCTGCCGGTAGTTAAGACTCAATATCTGGTGGTTGTTTTGCCTGATACTATCCAGAATTGCTTCTTTGTTAGCGATGAGTTGCAGCGGCTGAAGCTCTTCAGGAAGGTCAATATCCGCCGTTGTATCCACGTTCAACAGGTTGTTAAAGTCAACGATTTGTGTTTGTCGCTTATCAACCAGCTGTTGTAATTGGTTTTCAAGATCAAGTATTTCCATCTCTACAGCCAACTCATCAACGGCCGAAGCTTTTCCTGCTTCCATAACCACCAGCGCTAATTTTTTTAGGGTCTTAAGGAGCCGGATGTTGTTTTGTGTGACAGCAATGGCTTTGTTTGTATAATAAAGACTGTACCAGATTGATTTAACCTCGTAAAAGAGTTTTGATTTAGATTCTTCAAACAGTTCATATTTCGATTGAGCCATTTCAATGGCAACGTTTTCTTTGGCGGTGCGCATCCCAAACCAGGGAAACATCTGGGCGATGCTTACTTTGGCTTGTTGCGCTCCCACACGGGTTTCAACCGGTTGAATGAAATAACCAAATGCAACAGTCGGATCGGGCAAAGCCTTAACTTGTGGAATTTGCTCCAGAGCTGCCAGGTAGGCATTGAACTGTGCTTTTAAATCCGGATTGTTTTTAGCCGCCACCGCCAGGTAGTCGTCAATTTTTTGTTGGGCATGCAGCGCAATGTTTTGCACTGCCAATAGGCCCAATAGTATGATTATATATTTTCTCATCTGTCTGATTTTTAATAGTCTTACGGAACGCACCACCACAGTCATTTTTCTGTGTGAGAAAAGTTTTACCATGGTCGTTTTGTTACCAATTATTTCATGGTTGCTTTACGCCGGGTTTTTCTTTCCCTTTAGCTTATTTTCCTGCCACATGCTGTAAAGTACCGGAACAATAAACATTGTAAGCACTTCAATGGTCATTCCGCCAAATAAGGGAATTGCCATGGGCACCATAATGTCGGAGCCTTTACCGGTTGAAGTGAGAATGGGCAATAGTGCTATGATGGTAGTGGCAGTGGTCATGATTGCCGGTCTGACTCTTTTTGAGCCGGCTTGCAGGATGATGGCTCTCACCCCGGCAACCGAATTTGGCTTTTTCTTATTCATGAGTTGCCTGATGTAGGTACTTATAAGCACCCCATCGTCGGTGGCAACACCAAACAAGGCAATAAATCCCACCCAAACGGCCACACTTAAATGGATGGTTTTTACCTGGAATAGCTGGCGTAATTCAATGCCTCCTATGCTGCCCGACAAAAACCAGGGTTGCCCGTACAGCCAAAGCATCATAAAACCTCCCGAAAGTGCCACAATAATACCCGAAAAGATTAATGCCGTTGAGGTGACAGATTTGAATTGGAAATAGAGAATCAGAAAAATAAGAATTAATGATATTGGGATTACCAACAGCAATCGTTTCGTCGCGCGAATCTGATTTTCATAGTTTCCGGTGAAGACATAACTAACGCCTGCCGGTAGTCGAAGATCCCCGCTTTCAATTTGGGCATCAAGATATTGGATGGCGTTTTCAACCACATCAACCTCTGCAAATCTAGGTAATTTGTCAAAAATGACATAGCCCACTAAAAAGGTGTTTTCACTTTTGATCAATTGAGGGCCGCGAACGTAATTGATGGAGACTAATTCGCCCAACGGGATTTGTTGGCCCGAAGGGGTTGGTATCAGGATCTCTTTTAAAGCATCCGGATTGTCTCTGAATGCCCTGGCGTAACGCACCCTGACGGAATACCGCTCCCGTCCTTCAATGGTTGTTGTCAGCGGCATGCCGCCAACTGCCCCGTTTAATACACGCTGCAGACTGCTGATGCTTATTCCGTAGCGCGATATGGCATCCCTTTTAATATCCATTTCGAGGTAGGGTTTGCCTACTACCCGGTCGGCAAAAACAGAGGATGGTGATACTCCTTTTACATTTTTAAGCAACGCTTCGAGTTGGAGTCCTGTTTTTTCTATGGTCTCTAAATCGGGACCATAGATTTTAAGTCCCATGGGCGCTCGCATCCCTGTTTGTAACATAACCAGGCGTGTTGCTATAGGCTGTAATTTTGGAGCTGAGGTCAACCCCGGAATTTTTGCCTGGTCAATGATTTCCTGCCAGATATCATCCGGCGATGTTATTTCTTTGCGCCATTGCCGAAAATAGTTGCCGTTTCTATCGCTGATGAGGTTGTCTTTACCGATCAACCGGAAGGCTTCCTTTTGGGGGTTATAAGTGGTGCCGTCCTTTAATTCAAAGGCATTGTTGTGGTTAACTTTAAATCGCATCCGATGCCCCTTTTCGTCGAGGATGTATTCCGGCTTATAATTGATGATGTTTTCGAACATGGAGATTGGTGCGGGGTCGAGGGCTGAATTTACGCGTCCCCATTTGCCTACGATACTCTCAACTTCCGGAATGGAATTAATTCTCCTGTCCAGCAGCTGAATCACTTCGGTATTTTCAGCAACGCCTGAATGAGGCATGGTGGTGGGCATAAATAAAAAGGAGCCTTCGTTCAGCGCGGGCATAAACTCTTTCCCTATTCCGGGCATTGCTTTGCTTATGGATTTATAACCGTTGCTGTTTGTTATAAAATCCGGCATATATCCAAAAAGAGTATCGAAACCCTGCCAGACTGTGATGCCAGACAATAGAATTAAAATGGGAGTCAATAAGAATTTCCATTTATTGGCCAATGCCCATGTTAGTATTTTCTCATAAAAAAAGAGGACCAGCGACAAGGCGCCTAATACCGAACCTATGATTGCAATTACGAAAAGGTAATTGGTAAATAAGCTGTTTTGAGCGCCGAGCGGCAGCCATACCTTTGTTAAGAAATAAACAACAACAATTATTGTGATGGCGATATTGATGTAATTCATCCATCTTTTGTGTGGTTCTTTCCATCTGTCGTGGAAAAAGGCATTGGCGCCATAGGCCGTTAATGCCAGGGCAATGTAATAACCACTTGCAATGGCAATAACGATTCCGGCTGCTGCTGTAATGGCTCCTGCAATTTTTTTGTAGGTCTCGGTTTTGAATCTGATGGAGAGCATCAGGTGCGACAGTGTCGGTATTATAACTAGTCCAACCAGCAAAGCTGCAAGCATGGTGAAGGTTTTGGTATATGCCAGCGGTCTGAACAGTTTTCCTTCTTCTGCCTGCATGGCAAAAACCGGCAGGAAGCTTATGATTGTCGTTGCCAGGGCCGTTATTACCGGCGTTGCCACTTCGGTTGTTGCGGTATATACCACCTGTACCAGTTGCTTGCCTTTGGCGCCAATGTTTTCAGGCAATTCGGAATGTCGGATGATGCTTTCGGTAAAAACTATGCCAACATCAACCATCACGCCAATGGCTATTGCGATGCCCGAAAGGGCGACAATATTTGCATCAACCCCAAACTGACGCATCAAAATGAAGGTGATTAGAACTCCGATGGGTAACAGGCTTGAAATTAAAAATGAGGCACGAAGATTAAAGACAAGAACAATTACGACCAGAATGCTGATGAGCAGCTCCAGACTAATGGCTTCTTCCAGGGTGCCCAACGTTTCTTTTATCAGCCCGGTGCGGTCGTAAAACGGAACAATGGTCACTTTTGACACCGACCCGTCGGCCAGGGTTTTGGATGGCAATCCGGCTTCAATTTCCGCAATTTTAGTTTTTAAATTATCGATGGTTTGCAAAGGATTGGCCCCGTATCGCGCTACCACAACGCCACCTACGGCTTCGGAACCGCCTTTGTCAAGGCCACCTCTGCGGCCGGCCGGACCCAAATGTATGTGGGCAACGTCTTTTAATCGAACCGGAACATTATCATGCACGGACACAACACTTTGCCCGAGATCTTCAATGTTTTTGACAGATCCGATGGCTCTGATCAGGTATTCGGCACGGTTATATTCAATGGTTCTCGCACCAATATCGAGATTGCTGTTTTTAACGGCCCACATAATCTGAGCTACATTTACGCCATATGCTTTCATGGCGTTGGGGTCTATGTCAACCTGGTATTCCTTAACAAATCCACCTATCGAGGCAACTTCCGACACGCCTTTGGCAGCCGTCAGGACATATTTCACATAAAAATCCTGGATGGAACGAAGCTCCTGCGGATCCCACCCTCCCGCCGGATTACCGTGTTCATCTCTGCCTTCGAGCGTGTACCAGTATATTTGTCCCAGAGCTGTGGCATCGGGCCCCAAAGAGGGGGTGACGCCATCCGGTAATGTGCCGGAGGGCAGCGAATTTAATTTTTCTAAAATGCGGGTGCGACTCCAGTAAAAATCGATGTCATCTTCAAAAATGATATAGATGCTTGATACGCCAAAAATGGAATGACTGCGTATTGTTTTAACGCCTGCGATGCCCAGAAGCGACGTTGTTAAAGGATAGGTGATCTGGTCGTCGATGTCCTGCGGCGAATGACCGTCCCATTGGGTATATACTATTTGTTGGTTTTCACCAAGGTCGGGAATGGCGTCTACAGGAACCGGGTCGGAAGGCAGGAGCCCTGTTTCCCAGGCGAAAGGTGAATTGATAACGCCCCAGCCTATTAAAACAATTAATACCAATAGGGTGACTAATCGGTTTTCAAGACATAGTTTGATGATTCGATTCAACATATCTTATGGTTTTGACATTTGTTAGTTTCTTAAAATAGCGGTGAAAGAGTGGCCATAGGCTCAAAGTCTGAGGTCTGGACCGGCTAATCAGAGGCCGGCAATAAAGTCGGGAGCCAGAGCCGGAGAGTTCACAATCATGGCTTGCATAGGCCGGAAAACAGGGGTGTACTGCCGTAAATGGCCATATTGAGCGTAAGCATGACACAGACGTTGAGCTTTCTGAGTCAGAATGCTAACAAAGATAGGTCTGTAACAATGAACGGCAGGTCTGTCGTTCGGGCGGCGGAAATTTATAGTAGAAAACTGTCTCAGTCTTATTTTCCGTGGCAGGCCGTTGTGTGCCGATGAAAGAGACGATCGGGAAAAGAACGTTTAATACGGCAATCCGTTGGTTGTTTATTTCAACGGCCATAATATAATCGTCTTTAACCTCAAAATGGCACGTTTTATTTTCGCAACAGCCATCTTTTGTGTCACAACACGATTTTGCTTCCATATTAATGGACGCCGAAATCAATTCTTCGCCACAGTAGTGCTTAGAAATGGTTATCCCGGTGGTTGATGCCATCAGGAGTAACGCTAATATAATATGTAGTGCCTGGCCCAATACGCCGCTGACAGATACGAAAGCTCCGGTTTTGAAACTTTCGTACGTCAAAAATTTGTTTTTTATCGGTCGTATGGAGCTCATAGATCCAATTCTTATTGGTATTTGCGTTTTTTAGTAAGCAGGTTCGTTTCGCAGTTCAAAAAATGAGGGCTCACCTTTGTCCTGTCTGCAAAAAGAATATTTTCATGCTGACTCTGTATCTTGGTTTTCGGTGCATTGCGGGTGTTATAAGTTTACCCCCTTGTTTGAATAAGGGGGTAAATATTTATTTTACCGGTTTATATCCCAGCGACTCAATGGTTTTGAGCGTGGTATCCATATCAATGTTGTCGCCTTCAATTAAAACCGTTTTGTCGTTTAAATTGACCTTCGCGCTTTTAATAAAGCCTAATTTCTCGAGATTCGATTCTACATTTGTTTTGCAATGATTGCAAGTCATGCCTTCTACTTTTATCGTTTGAAATTCCATGTTATTATTGTGTTTAATTTGTGATATCTCTTTTGTGGCGCTTCTTTTTCTTTGAATATAACCATTAATGATCAGCGCCATAAGTAAAATGGCCGACCCTATTTGCCACCAGGTCATTGTTTGTCCGTGGTTATGGGCAAGATGCTCGTTGGCTACCCGGGTAAACCACTCTACCGGCATTGCATAGTCAATCAGTAAACCAAATGCCAATGCGCCAACGATAATCGTGGCCAGATAGGAAAATAAGCTTTTTTTACCCAGCACTTTGCCAATCATAGTAATGGTGGCTACGTTGGTAGCCGGCCCGGCCATTAATAGAACAAACGCAGCGCCGGGGCTGATTCCCTTGAGTAAAAGAATGGCGGCCAGCGGAATGGAGCCTGTTGCACAGATGTATAAAGGAATCGACACCACTAATATCAACAGCATTTGAAGGATGGGCGATAGTTGCAATACATTAAAAAAGTTATCGGGGATGAGGACCGATATGATGGCGGCCAACACCAATCCAATGACCAGCCATTTGGAAATGTCCTGGATAAAGTCCACAAAGCCATATCTGAACACCGCCTTAACACGTTGCATAAAACTTTTTCTATCTGTTTCGTCGTCTTGAAATGGTGTTTCCGTTATTTCCGCACGTGTAATACGACTCGTTATCAGTCCCCCGGTAATACCTGTAATCAATGCGGCCAGAGGACGTATAATTGCGAACGGTAATCCCAACAACGAAAAGGTGGCAAGGATTGAGTCTACACCTGTTTGAGGCGTAGAAATTAAAAATGAGACCGTGCCTCCTTTTGATGCCCCGTTTTTATACAGTGCCGCACCTGTGGGTATCACACCACATGAGCACAGCGGTAAAGGAACGCCAAAGATGGCGGCTAAAACTGACGATTTCAGGGGCTTGCCACTAAAATATTTTTCGATTTTCCGACGGGGCATGAAAGCATATAACATGCCGGCAAAGAAAAATCCCAGTAACAGGAACGGAGCCATTTCACTCAGGATGGTTGCAAAATCACTAAAAAATTTTTGTATATAATCCATGATGTCCATTGCGTTTATTTTTATCATACAAAATAAACCAAAAAGCAGCTTTTACCTGTTACATTATTTTGGATAAGGCTTATATTATTTTTGGATTATCAGAGCGTCTGTCTATAAAGTAAGGCGTTTGAACGATATTGTTCCGATTCAAGACTTAGGTTATTGATTGATTTGATGAATTGTCCGACCTCTTTGAGGTCGTAGGTTTGTAGCCAATGATTGGCAACCTACCTCAGGACTCCGATGGAGTCCAATAATTATGCGCACAGAATATAGAAGACACTCCACCTGGTTTTATTATACGTGTCGGGCATACCTTGTTCATTATTAAACATTCAAGGCCGTTTGGTGCAGTTAGAAGCTTATTCTCAGACTTAGAAGGATGTCTGGCACACTTAGAAGAACATTCTCAGACTTAGAAGCTTATCTGGCACAGTTAGAAGGTTATCTGGCACAGTTAGAAGGTTATCTGGCACAGTTAGAAGGTTATCTGGCACAGTTAGAAGAGTATCTGGCATAGTTAGAAGGAAATCTGGCACACTTAGAAGAACATTCTCAGACTTAGAAGCTTATCTGGCACAGTTAGAAGGATATCTGGCACAGTTAGAAGGATATCTGGCACAGTTAGAAGTGTATCTGGCACAGTTAGAAGTTCATCTGGCATACTTAGAATCTGTCCATAAACTAAGAGTTTGAAATATATAGTTCAAATACAAGGCTTGCGAAGTCATAAAAATCAAGGCGTTTGCTTTTCGTAAATGACTATTTCTATGGCAAGCATAACTAAGTCGCAGACTTTATAGACAAACACGATTTAAACCTGATCCAATGGTTTACGTTTATTGTCTTTTAGTTTTTTAAAGTGGGAAGGAGCTAAGCCCGTAATTTTTTTAAATTGATTTGAAAGATGTTGAACGCTGCTATAGCCGAGTTTGTAGGCAATTTCGCTAAGCGTTAATTCGTTGTAGACTAATAGTTCTTTTGCCTTTTCAATTTTTTGATGAATGATATATTTCTCAATGGTGACCCCTTCTACTGACGAAAACAGGTGGCTTAGGTAAGAATAGTCGTAACCAATTTTTTTTGCAATGTAGTCCGAACTAATGACGCATTCCTGTAAATCTGTTGTGTAATGGATCTTTTCAATAATCAATGTTTTAATTTTTTCAATCAGTTGGCTCTTTTTGTCGTCAATGAGTTCAAAGCCATTTTCTTTCAGCATCTCCCTGATCTGTTCTATTTGTACTTCATCGGGCGCCGAAGAAATGCGCACCTCGCCTAATTCAATTGCTTCAACGTTGAGGTTGAGTTTTGTAAATTCATCTCTTACAACTTTCAGGCAGCGGTTGCAGACCATGTTTTTTATGTGGAGTGTTGTGTTTGTCATTCTGTTATAACAAAAAATTAATTGACAGGTTTATTTATAAAGGTAATTTATTCAAATAGGAGAGTCATCATTGGAAATCAATTTCTGATATGATCGGTCGTCCGTTGTTCATATTTTAGATAAACCGTCTGTTTTGGAATTTAATTGCGACTTTTAAATGATTATCTTTGTCGCCATTATGGCCGTTTTTTGTTTATTTGGCAAATCAGATGGCTATATGTTCGGAATGAGGTGCGTTTTTCTATTTATTGAAATTGAGCCCTCATTTTATTTTAGATGTTAATGTGATGTCATTCAATAAGCTAATCAAGATGGTTTTATTATTCGCTCTAAATGGAACGAAAAATCTTAATTACGTTAACAATTTTTTAGAATTGGGTACGTTTTCATCTTTATAAAACGGATGGAACTGGACTTGAACGCGCAACGTAGGTCGCAAGATCGCATCCGTGGTTTGACGACTGATTTGCGGGTAATACCTGTGGGTGAGGCGGCGAAAGCGTGATTGGAAATGTTGGCGTATCTTGTTTTGTGTTCTGATTTATAGCTTAATAGATGTGGTTTTTTAGGTAAAACAACAAACGATATATGATAAAGAAGATTTTTGTGGCAGTTGTGATCAGTTGCCTTACTTTGGTGAGCATAGCGCAGACTATTAATCCGGCATCGGTGGATGTGTCGGCTTTGAGTGATAGTCAAATTCAACAGATTATCAGTGAAATGCAAAAGCGGGGGATGACCGAAGAGCAGGCATTGGCTTTGGCCCGGGCAAAGGGGGTGAGCGAGGAGCAAATTAGTATGTTGCGCGAACGTCTTTTATCGGTTACGGCCGACGGTTCCATATCGCGTAGTTCTGATACAGGGCTGGATCTCGATAATGGGATGTCATCCGATTTTTTGTTTGGTTCGCAAAACGAGTTTTCTGAGAAGCCATTTTTCATGACAACACCGGAAGAAGAATCTCTTTTTGGTTTTCGCTTGTTTAATAGTGAGAATCTGACATTTGAGCCCAATGCGACAAATGCCATAACTGATGACTATATCATTGGCGTTGGGGATGAGTTTCGTGTCGATATTTATGGCGCCTCACAACAAAGTTATGTTGCTATTGTAGATAAAACAGGGCAGATTTCTATCCCAAATATTGGTCCTATAGCAGTTGGCAGTCGTTCTTTTAGGGATGCAAAAAAAATATTGCGGGAAAAGTTGGCGCTTATCTATCGTGATTTGGTGGCTGCTGTGCCCGAAACGTTTGTTAATATTCATTTAGGGGCCATACAGCCTATCACGGTTAATGTTATTGGGGAAGTTTTTGCTCCTGGTACTTACACATTGCCTGGCAATGCCACGGCTTTTAATGCTTTGTATTTATCAGGCGGGCCCAATATCAGGGGCTCTTTTCGGGATATTCGTATTATCCGCAACAGTAAGATTGTTCACCGTTTAGATGTGTATGATTATTTGATTAATGGCAACGGGGCTGTTAATGTGCCGCTTAATGACGGAGATGTCGTAATGGTTCCAACTTACCATCAACGTGTCAGGGTAGGTGGTGAACTTATCAGAACCGGAATTTTTGAAACAGAAGGAACTGAAACCATTAAGCAGCTTATTGATTTTGCCGGCGGGTTTAATGAAAAGGCGTTTCGCGAGCGTGTGGAGCTGCATCGAAATAACGGACGCCAGCTGGAAGTGAAGGATGTTGCGGCGGATACCTTTGAGATGGTTACGCTACAAAATGGCGATAGCATTTATGTGGGGAAAGTTTTGGATCGGTTTGTCAACCGTGTGCGTATAGAGGGAGCTGTATTCCGTCCGGGAACCTATGAGCTGACCAAGGGCCTGAAGTTGAGTGAGCTGATTGCCCGTGCTGATGGGTTGCGTGAAGATGCCTTTATGGAACGTGGCGTGGTATCCCGTTTGAAGGAAGATTTGAGTCCCGTTTCGGTTGCGTTTAGCGTTACCGATGTGGTGAATGGCAATAGTGATATGCTGCTTTCACGTGAAGATGTGGTAACGATTCGTTCCATTGACGAGATGCGTGAAAAGCGCGTGGTGCATATTCGTGGTGAAGTTCAAACTCCCGGAGTATTTGATTATATGGAGGAAATGAGTCTTGGCGATTTAATCATGATGGCCGGAGGATTTAAAGAGGTCGCTTCAGAGAGCTATATTGAGGTGACCAGGAGATTAAGTTATGAAGAAGCTGAAAAAACAGCAGCTACAGTGGCGCAGTTGTTTCAGTTTTCCATTCCCCGTAATTTGTCCTTAAAGAACAAAGATGCGGCGTTTGAACTTATGCCATTTGATGAAGTCTATGTGCGCATGGCACCAGGTGCAATTAAAGAAGGGTCTATTCGCATCAGTGGAGAGGTAATGCATGCCGGCGAATATGCGCTGGTAAAGAAAAATGAGCGTTTGTCTGATTTGATTAATCGCAGTGGCGGTTTTACAGCCGAAGCTTATTTGCCCGGAGCCATGTTAACTCGCCCCATTGTACTGACAGCCAAAGAACGTCGTTTGCGTGAATTCGCGAAGTCGAAGAATGAAGGATTGGAGACGCCTCAGATGGAATTTGAAGTAGTAGGGGTCGATTTGGCCCGGGCGATCAAACAGCCCGGAGGCCGTGATGATATTTATCTGCGCGATGGCGATGAATTGGTCGTCCCGCGTCGAAGTCAGACCATTCAGGTTGGTGGCGGCGTCTTGAATCCACTTAGTATGCCTTATATTGAGGGGCGTGGGGTGAAGTATTATGTTAAAAGTAGTGGGGGCTTCGCCCTTCGTGCTAAGCGTAATCGTGTGTATGTGGTATATCCAAATGGGAGTGCCGGAGCAACCAGTTCTTTCCTGGGATTACGATCCTATCCCCGTGTGCTGCCGGGTAGCGAAATTGTTGTGCCACAAAAGCCGGAGAAAGATATGCCAGTAAGCGCATGGATTGCCATTGGAAGCGGTATATCAACCATCGCATTGACGTTGGCTACGTTAATAAATTTATTGAATTAGTTTCGTCGTCCTGAAGCAAAAATTGGTAAGTTATGAGTGAGAATACTGACAAAAAAGGAGATTTTCAGCCTTTGATAAAAGGTGATAGGTTGAATCTGATGGTGCTGTTTGATGTTTTGAGAAAAGGGAAGTTGGTGATTCTTTATAGTACCTTGCTGACAGCTCTACTGGCTTTATTTTTGGCGTTGGTAATTCCTGACCGCTATGAAGCGCGTGCTGTAATATTGCCCAATGCTGAATCGGAAAATAGTCTTGATAAGTTAGGCGGGCTGGCATCTCTGGCTGGCGTTAATCTGAATTCAATGATTGGACAAACATCTGGTATTTCGCCTGAAATTTATTCAACAATAATAGGGAGCTCTCCTTTTTTGAAGGAGTTATTGAATACCCCTGTTTCTTTTGAAGACGAGCCATCGAAAATGTCACTGTTTGAGAAAGCCCGAAAAGATACTGTCCCAGGATTTGGTGATAAAATTATTATGTACACGGTGCGATTACCGTGGACTATAATGGATGCATTAAAAAGCGATGACAGAGACCCGTCTGCGTTGACCAATGATACTAATTTGGTTGTTTTGGACAAACGGGTTGAATTGCTTTACGAGAAAGTACGTGCAATGATAAGCGTTGACTATGACCCTGAAACGGGTTTGGTCGATATAGCCGTTGAAGGGAAAGAGGCTTTACAAACATCCGAAATTGCATTGAGAACAACGGAGCTTTTGCAAAGGTATATCATAGCATTTGAGACCAAACAGGTTCGTCAGAATCTGGATTTTATCGAAGCGCAATATTTGAATAAAAAAGAGGAATTCGAGAAAAACAGGGCAGAATTAAATGCCTATAAAGATGCCAATCGAAATGTTGTTGGGGAGCGGGTTGATGTTGGTTATCAGTTGTTGGCTGATAATTATGATTTAACCAGAAATCTGTATATGAGTTTGGCAGAACAAAAGGAACAAGCCCTTGTGGCTGTGAAAAAACAGACGCCTGCTTTTTCAATGATTGAGCCGGTCAGAGTGCCGCTTGAACCGGTCTGGCCTAAAAAATCTTTTTTTATGATTCTGGGCTTGATATTTGGCTTTTTGGCTGGAGTGATTGGGGTGGTTGGTCGTGCCATATTAATCTCAATTCAGAAAAATTGGGCGGCTTAATAGAGCGAATAAACAAGATGCTGATTTTTTTTATGAAGAACGAATTTGTTCGGATGCTTTTTTTGAACGCAAGGCTCTTTAATAAGTCTAAAAACAGAATTTTTGGTTTTCAGTATTGAATTGGGGATACAGTGGTTGAGAGGTGTGTCGACCGTCTATTACTTTATTAAAGTGTTGTCGGGATTGATAAGAAAAGTAAGAGGTTATGAGAAGAGAAAGTGAGCAGCATGGGGTTTTTATAAATAATTCGCCATATTCACTATTGATATATGTGTTGTTAAATAAAAATTGGAGGTTTGACGATTACGTCTTTACAGACAGGATGCCTCTTGTTATACAAAAACGTTTGAAGACTTTAGGTCTTAGAGTTTTTTCTCAAAAAAATGTTGGTGGACGCAAAAACGGTTTTTTGGGAAAGATGTTATATCGGTTGTCAATTTATTTTGAGTTCCCAAGATTTCTTTTTTTTATTGCCGGTCGTAATTATTCTTCTGCTGCTGGTAATGACGAATTGGTTTTCGCCTTGCCATTTTTAAAGAAGGGCATGACTTTAATTGAAGATGGAACGATTAATTATCAAGGTAGAAGTTTCTTTGAACGGCGTAGGAAAAAGGATTTTCTTTATTTCCCTATTCGGGTTTTTTACGGAAAAAATTATTTGCCTTTTGGTTTTTCTCCGTTGATCAAAAAAATTATATTAACAGGATTACAACGAGTTGACCCGGAAATAGAACGTAAGGTGCAGTTAATTGATTTGGCTGTTTTATGGCAGCAGAAATCGGATGAGGAAAAAAAAGAGATTTTATTTTTGTTTGGTATGAAGACCGATTTTTTGTCACAACTTCAAAATTATCCGGTGTTATTAATAACTCAGCATTTGCCTATTCCTGAGAAGGATAAAGTTGCTATATATGATCGTTTGCTCGACGGAGTAGATAATAAAAAGGTCTTGATTAAGACCCATTATGCTGAAAGTACTGATTATCATCAATATTTTCAGGATTCGACAGTGTTTTGTGAACCCATTCCTCTTCAGTTGTTTGATATTTTGGGATATAGACCTCAAAAGGTTGTTACCATTAGTTCTACTGCTGCTTTGCATTATAAAGAGATGGGAGTAGAAGTGGTTTTTGCCGGCAGCAGCATAGATCCCAGGATTGAAAAGGTAGCAGGTAAAATTGGTTAGTGCTTGCTTCAGAACCTCGGGAATAAGTATGCTTTATTCTGGAGAATTTCGATGTTAAACAATGAGGATTGCTTTTGCGAATGAGCGTATTGACGGTTGTAGACACGAAATGGAATGACAGTTTCTTTCTGGTTTTATATTAAAAATGAAGATAAATTTTCAGAATGGTAAATCATAATACTTATTTTTTGGGGTATGGTGTTGATTTTAAATCGGATAGTTTTATATGAGCCTGATATTTAGCAGCCTTAATTTATTTGTAAAAAAGCAAAGGGACATTAATTATTTCTTTTTGTTTTTTTTACTGTTGTTGATTTTTGGCGTTTTTTTTTACGAGGCTATCGGTTTTGATCCGATGGATGAAATGTTTCAAATAATTCTGCTTGGAATATTTTTACTTTTTGTTCTCTGGAATCGGGATTTAGTATATAGGCGGATGGGCATTTATTGGCTTATTTCGTTTATATTTTATTCTGCTTATTCATTCGCGATTCATTCAAATGTTCCTTCTTCCATTTTTTTGGATATTTTGTTACAAGCAAAGCCTTTTTTAGGTTTTTTTTGTGTGTTTTATGCCGGGCAAGTGATGTCGGGTAAGGAAAAAAAGACTTTACGATTAGTTGTTTTGGGGTTGTTTTTTGTGAGTCTGTTGGTTTTGTTGGTTGGAGTGGTTTCAGGAAGTTTTTATCGTGTTTTAAAGTGGTTTTATATGCATCCCTCTCGATATGCAACTGCGATTGTTCTTTTGTCAATGCTTTATTTGTATGCGTCAAAGTTTAACAGGACTAATAAGTTTATTTTTTTAGTTATGCTTTCGTTTGGACTGTTGTCAGCCAAAGGGAAGTTTTATGGTTTTTATGCCTTTGCAGTGTTATTTACTATAATTTATGGTCATCGGTTTTATTTGCGGATGTCATTTCGCAATCTGATTTTTGGTGTACTGGCTTTATCAGCTGTCTTATTCGCGGCTCAAGAGAAGGTTATCTATTATTCTCAAGGGTTTTTGGCTGATAAAGCAGATACCGAAGATTTTTTAGCACGCCCTGTTTTATATTTAACGGCCGGTAAAATTCTTTACGATTATTTTCCTTTTGGAAGTGGGTTTGGCAGTTTTGCAACACATGCTTCACGTACATCGTATTCCGAGATTTATGAAGAGTATGGTATTGATAAGGTCTGGGGACTGAGTAGGGATTATCCTTATTTTATCGCTGACACACATTATCCTTCTTTAGCTCAGTTCGGTGTTGTAGGTATTTTATTGTTTATTTTATTTTGGAGAGCGATAATACAAATGGCGAATCGTTGTAAAGAGATGGACCCTGATAATCCGGCCTATTTTTTTGTAGTTTTGATTATTGTTTTTCTTGTGATAGAGATGGTTGCTGATGCCACATTCACTAATAATCGAGGCTTTATTTCTATGGTTTTTCTAGGCTATTTGTTGAATGAATACAAGCGTTCGGAGATGTCGAATAGACCGGATGTCAGTTTGGAAAGCTAATTATCATTTAAATATATTTGTAGTTGACTTGCCGATGAGAAATGGGCTTTTTCATGTTGCTAATATTTTGTTTTTTGCTAGGTAAAGGAGATATGTGGTTAATTTATTTGGGTCACATTTATCATCATTGTTGACGAGAAGATGTTTCGCTTTTGTCGTTTAAGGAATTGCAGTTACTTCTGATGTATTGAAACCTCCGGGAACTAAAGCACGTAATGTTGATTATAGTAAAACAAAATCTGTTTTAGAGAAAACTAGAGAGTCTTCGTGAAGGACTAGCAATAGAAAATAAAAAGTCACGTTTACTTTTTATGATTATGTTCTTTATATCTTTATTTTATGGAATCATATTTTAATGTCCGACTCGAGTTTAGGCATGCTTTAGTTGATGAGATTATTCTAAATGCAATAGATTCTCAATCTGCTGAATATGTTTGCGCGATAGAGAGTAATAACCTTACAGTTGCCAATACTAATGATGACTTTCTGCGAGTTGTAAATCAGGCGTTGGTAAATATTTGCGATGGATCGGTTTTGGCTACTATGATTGGTAGAATTTATAAACAACAGTTTACGTCATACATTGGGGCTGATTTGTTTATTAAGTATATTCAATTTTGTAAATATAAACAGTACTTTTTGGGTAATACACAACCAGTTCTCGAAGGGTTAAAAGAAAACCTTTCAAAAATTGATCCTGCCATATTGGGAATGCCATTTGTTGAACTGCCCTTTAGGGATGTCGATGGTTTTGATTATGAGTCTATTGCTGCTGATATTAATCGGGCGAAACCTGACATAATTTGGGTTTCTTTAGGAGCACCCAAACAGGAATTATTTATGAGCCGGCTTCTTCCTTATCTTGATAAAGGAATAATGTTTGGTCTGGGTGCTGTTTTTAACTTTTTTAGTGGTGTTGGACGTGTTAAGCGAGCTCCCGCCTTAATGAGAAAGTTGAAATTGGAATGGTTATATAGGGCTTTTGAAGAACCTCACAAGAACGTGCCTCGTTATTGGAATTTTATTAAAATATTGCCCCGCTTGATTTTTGAAGAGCGCAAAAAGTTACGCAAAGGTCGCGTTATTGTAATGGATAAAACACCGGATTATAATTACGTATCTGCAAAAACGGCTGGGCGTCGCGACTAAGTGTTGTTTTTTGTTGAAAGATTGTTTTAGAAATTCTGAGTAATTGTGATTTTTTCACCTAGTAAAATGTGCTTTATTACTAGTTAATTTATTTTTTTCAGTGCCCTTATTTTATCATCCCCTATGTTTAGAAAGTATAGGATCCTTTGATATGACTAATCCGTATCGTTTGGTTTAGAATTCTGTTATTGCTTTTGAAATAAAGGTTTTTAACGAAATTCCGGTATGGATGGCTCATTCTGAAAAACCTATGGTGGAAGTGGTAATAGCTGTTTAGATGATCCTTTTTGAAGTCAATGCGATGCAGTGATAGCTGTAGAGCAAAATTTACTCGTTGCAAATTGAATTTGAATATTTTGGTGATTATTTCTCTGCAATTAATTTGAGATGACATTAATTTTAAAGTATTTTTTGGACTTCACGATGAACTATTTCATATTTAGTCCTAATCATAGTTGTTTCCTTTGATTTATTGGGAGGAAATTTCTTGTCTTTTTCAAGATAGATTCTTTTCGGTTGTATAAATGCGGAAATTATTAAGAATGATGTTTTTATCAAAAGATTAAAAAAGAAGGTAAACGAAGTGAATCCCTGAGCCAAAGGTCGCTTGCTAAAAAAAAGATTTTGTCGTACGACTTATAAAATGGTATTAATCATATTTAAGTTGTTTTTATGCCACTATTTTTTGGTAGTGCTAGCGAGTCTTATCTCCCCGTTTTGTGGTTTCCCGATTTTTGTTTGGTGTTGGTGAATTGTTTTTGGATAATTGGACAAGGTGTGAAATAGAATAAGTATTTACGATAATGACTTTAATTTAAAAGAGTTACTATGCGAGTGTTGATATCATCACCTGACTTGGATGTTGGGAAGAATGTGAGTGGAATATCTTCTGTGGTTCGGGCTATTATGCGGGAAATGCCTGCGTTAGGTGTTGAATTATTGCATTTAAAGGAAGGGCGGTCCGATAGGGATAGGTTTGGGATTGCCGGTTATTTTAATTTACTGAAAAATTTAATCTCTTTTCCTTTTGTTAGATATGGGAAGAGAGTGAGTTTGTTTCATCAAAATGTTCCTTTTACTACTAAGGGGATTATTCGAGAGTTTCTTTTTAGTTGGTTGGCGAAGTGGTGTCATTTGCCTGTTTTGGTTCATGTGCATGGAGGAATATATATTGATGAAGCACCATCGCGTTGGTTGTATAAAATGACTTGTTCCATTTTTGATAACGCTTC
Source organism: Geofilum sp. OHC36d9 (assembly GCF_052400685.1). Classification (NCBI taxonomy): domain Bacteria; kingdom Pseudomonadati; phylum Bacteroidota; class Bacteroidia; order Marinilabiliales; family Marinilabiliaceae; genus Geofilum; species Geofilum sp. OHC36d9. The sequence goes on along the minus strand of NZ_JBQTGJ010000002.1, from coordinate 507,647 downwards.
GAAAATTATTGTTTTAAATGATTATGAAAAGACTCAGGTGGCTCATTTGTATGGCAAGAAAACGGAGATACTTGAAAATGTCATAGATACAGATTATTATTCATTTAAGGATAGTTTTGGAGGGAAGAAACATCCGGTATTGTTGTTTTTGGGACGGATTCATGAAGAGAAAGGTTTAAATGAGATTCTTGAAGCATTTAGTCAGCTTTATCCTTCTTTTCCATTTACTTTTGTTATGTGTGGATTTGGAACTTTTCAGGCTCGATTCCGGACCCGTTTTGAAGCGGTATTAGGAAGTGATTTTCAATTTAAAGGGGTGGTTTCAGGCGATAGCAAATTGGAGGCAATAAAAAGGGCCGATTATTTTTTGTTGCCATCATATACAGAGGGTTTGCCTATAGCTCTTTTGGAGACGATGAGTTGCGGGGTAATTCCGGTGGTTTCCGATCACGACTCAATGCGTTCTATGATTACTGATTTTGAGAATGGTATTATGGTTAAAAGGAGGTCTGCCACTCATATTGTAGAGCAAATGAAAAAGGCGTTTGCCCTGGATGCGCAACAGAGGCTAAAGATGGCTCAGAATGCACGTCAGACAATCTTGACAAACTATTCCATGGAGACTTATAATAAACGCTTAATGACGAAATATAATGAGGTTTTAGACGGCTATAAGCGAAAAGATTAAAATTAGAGAAATCATTTCAACAAAAAGGGACGAAGCTAAAATTTTAGCTTCGTCCCTTTTTGTTGAGGTCGGTGGCGGATTCGAACCGCCGTACGCGGTTTTGCAGACCGCTGCCTAGCCACTCGGCCAACCGACCGTTTTTGGGTGGTGCAAAAATACAAAATTATTTTACATCACCATGCGTCATAGGTATTTTTTGCTAATATTAGTGGGGGATTTACCTTAACGAATGCTTGCCTGAAAATATCGGTGGCCGCGCAAAACGCTTATTTTAGAGGTTTGTGCAGATTGAACAGGTAAGTTTACTATTGTGCATTTTGAGCACAAGTGTTAAGCAAATGTTGTACTTTATCTACAAACTCATATTACGTTCTCTCTCGAGAGTTATACTGACACATTTCATCTGTCCGCCCATAGGGGGATTCATCTTCGACACTTTTACACGGGCATATAAAAGCTTTGTAAAATTTTCAAACAACCGGTCAATGATTCGGCCTGTTACATGTTCCAGCAAATGTGAGGTCTGTGAAATTTCTTCTTTTGTTATTTTGTAGACATTCACATAGTTAAGAGCATCTTTTATATTGTCACTTTCCATGGGAATTGTTACGTCAGTTTTCAGTGTGATATTTACCTGAAATCGATTGCCTACAATTTGTTCTTCTTTAAAACAGCCGTGATAGGCGTAGAAAACCATTTCTTCGAGATCGATGGTGGCGATAGTACTTTGTTTCGTCATTACACTTTCTTTAGAAGGACAAAGGTAATCTTTTAATGAACCAAAACTTGATCGGTATAAGAGAGAATTATCTTTTTCTGCGATGTATGATAGAAGTATAAGGTTGTTCTGTTGTTCCATCAAGAAAATTCATGAGCTTGTTAAGAAATATTCTTAAGGCTTGTGAAGTCCTAAAGTGTGATTTTTCTATGGCAAATGACCATTTTGAGGACTAGTGTAACGCAGAAGCTGGACTTTATAGACCAGTTTTGATTACAGAAAATTATCTTAATTAACAGTGTTGAATTAAATTATTTGAATGAATTCTCCTGTCATTTTGTATCTTTACGACATTCAAAATCAACAGATCTAATTGTTTGGGTTAACAAAGAACCAATAAAAATTAATGTATATGTCAAAAATCGAAGCTTTTAACTTTGCCGGCAAGAGAGCCATTGTTCGGGTGGATTTCAATGTGCCGTTGAATGAGAAATTTGAAATTACTGACGACACTCGTATTCGTGCGGCAGTGCCTACCATTAAGAAAATTTTAAAAGATGGCGGGTCGGCTATCATTATGTCTCACTTAGGACGTCCAAAAGGAAAGGTGAATCCGGATTTTTCTTTGAAACATATTCAGGCACATTTGGCAAAAACCATAGGTACTGATGTGATTTTCGCAGGTGACTGTGTGGGACCTGAAGTTAAAGCTAAAGCTGAGGCGCTAAAACCCGGACAGGTTTTGTTGCTTGAAAATCTTCGTTTTTATCTTGAAGAAGAAGGTAAGCCTAAATTGGCAGAAGGTATTTCTGATGAGGAAGCCAAAGCTGCTAAGGCTGATATGAAGGAAAAACAAAAAGTGTTTGCTCAAGCTCTTGCCGCTTTAGCCGATGTGTATGTAAATGATGCCTTTGGTACCGCTCACCGTGCTCATGCTTCTACGGCTGTTATTGCCGACTATTTTGCGGCCGATAGCAAGATGTTTGGCTTTTTGATTGAGAGTGAAGTCAGTAGTCTCGATAAAGTCGTGAAATCGCCTAAGCGTCCTTTTACAGCTATTATGGGAGGGGCTAAAGTTTCATCTAAGATTACCATTATCGAAAATATGCTCGATAAAGTGGATAATTTGATTTTAGGTGGTGGAATGACCTTTACTTTTATGAAAGCCAGAGGCGGTAAAATTGGCGATTCTATTTGTGAAGATGAATATCTGGAGTTGGCCCGTGAATTGGAGAAAAAGGCCGCTGCTAAAGGCGTTAAGATTTATATGGCAAGCGATGTTCTTGCAGCCGATGCTTTTGACAACAATGCGAATACTAAGGTGGTTTCAGCTATGGAGATTGCTGATGGCTGGCAGGGTTTAGATGCCGGGCCTGAGTCACTGAAGCTATTTACTGAGGTCATTAAAAATTCTTCAACTATATTGTGGAATGGTCCTGTGGGTGTGTTTGAAATGGATAATTTTGCCAAAGGCTCACGTGCGGTTGGCGAAGCCATTGTTGAAGCGACCAAAAAAGGCGCATTTTCTTTAATTGGAGGTGGTGACTCCGTGGCTTGCGTTAATAAATTTGGACTGGCCGATGGCGTTAGCTATATTTCTACCGCCGGTGGTGCTTTACTCGAATATCTTGAAGGTAAAGAGCTCCCCGGAATAAAGGCTATCAGGGGTTAGATTTAAAATTTATAATATTAAAGGGTTTGGGGTTTTCCTGAACCCTTTATTTTTTTGTGATAGTTGCTGGATTATTTTATTGTTTGTTCGTGCTTGCCAGAAAACGCCAGGAGTAGAATGAAAATTCGCATTTTTGAGGCTTGCGAAATTTGAAAATATGGGTTGCTGGTGTAAATGATCATTTTGAGAGTAAGCGCAACGTAGAAGTTGGACTTTATAAACAGACTCTATTTAAAGAAGAGGGTGTCAGTGCGTCCGGGAGCCAGAGCCAGAAAGGTGGGGAACCGCATGTCATCGCTGTTGTATAGTATCGAATCGCCATCGGGCCATCTTTTTAATAGCCCGCCGGCTGCTTCAATAATGGCATGTCCGGCTGCGACATCCCATTCCATTATGGTATCCATACGTGGGTATAGGTCTGCTTCGCCTGATGCAATATGACAAAACTTCAGGGAACTTCCGGCTCTTACTATTTTTATTTCGCTTATGACTTCTGATATTCGTGCTATAAAAGCGTCTGTGGTATGTGTTTTATGACTTTTACTGCCCACAATACGGTATTCGTTATCCGCTTCCCGTGTCGGTAGTGTGATTGCTTTTTCTTGTAAGTCCTGTTTTGATAAATAATGATTGTCAATGTTTTCCCATTTCCATGCCCCAGCTCCTTTTACACCTGCATATAGCTGTCTTTGTTCGGGGATGTAAATAATGCCCCAAATTGGTTTTTTGTCTTCAATCAGGGCTATGTTAACGGTGAATTCACCGTTCCGATTGATGAATTCACGCGTCCCGTCGAGCGGATCAATCATCCAATAGCGATCGGTTTGGTGTATCTGGTTCCATAGATCAGGATTTCCTTCTTCACTTAAGACGGGGAGTTGCGTCGGAGTCAGTTGCTGGGTTATGATCTGGTGACTTTCGAGATCGGCTTCTGTAACCGGTGATTGATCTTCCTTTAAGGTTACCGTGTAGTTGTGTTTGTTGTATATCTGAGAGATGGCGGCACCTGCTTTTAGCGCAGCCTGTATGGCTAAAATGAATTGTTGATTGAACATATTGGCCTAGTCTAATGTGTGTTAGAAAAATTGTTGTTTTTGTTTCTACTTTTTATTATAAAGATGGCGTATTTAACCATTTTATTTTTGCATAATCTGTGAGTTTCATGTTTATCAGATCGATTCCCTGTAAGACTAATAAGCCTGGTTTAAAGCCCTGAGATAATTGCCCCAGTTGGTTCTTGTATGAAGTTTGGCTTGCGCTTACATAAGTTCCCAAATAGAGCTTTTCAACCAGTGACGTGGTCGTGTTGTTCTTTATTCTTGTTAACATTGGGGGGGCTGAATAGTTCGGTCGTATCATGAAGTCAGCCTGCTTTAATTGGGGCGATAAGGCTTCCGTTGTTATGGGAAATCCATTGGAATGGCAATTATGACAGCCCAGGAGTATTGTTCCTTCGGAAAAGTGGCGATTAAAATTTATTGTTGATGATTGAATATTGATGGATTTTTTTATGAATATATCGGTAAAGGCAGGGAGTAATATGCCAGGATATAATTCAAGTCCGGGTTTTTCCGTAAATGAAAGTCTGGTTTCAACATCCAAAATTTCGCCGTAACTGTTGATTGTTATAACTGGCCATTTGCCCAGATGCCCGTCGGGAAGCAGAATGAAATGAGAGGCAATCTGCCTTATGTTATTTGATGGATGGTGCATCAACCTTAGTTGCTGGTTTTACGAAATTTTATATTTTCAGGTCGTGCCGAAGGGTTTTTCTCTTTGTGACTGGTGGTGTCTTTAATATTTTCTAAAAAGATATTGCTAATTTGAACTGCAACATTAATTGTGGAATCCTGATCAAGTAAAAAACCTTCTATGCGCGAAGGAGATAGTGAGTCTTTAAGCGCCATTTCCAGTTCTACCGCTCTTTCGTTGAAGGAATGAGGGATTAGTTTTCTGATAGAGTCGGCTGTACTGTCAGTATACCATACCGACAGGAACAGTTTAGGCTGACGACTGGCGTCTTCTTTCATAAATTTATAGGTGGCTGATAACCGGAGACGTCCGTGCAATTCAAGGGTGTCGCTATTTATAAGAAAAGGAAGGCGTGAATCAATGCTGTCCTTAGCATTTAACGTAAAGTTAAGCGAGTCTTGCCATAGATTACGCAGCTGTCTTTCCATTTCTTTACGTTTGAGTTCTTTTTGTTCCATTTCTTTTTCTTGTTCCGCCTGAACTTTAGCGTTGGCTTCTTTTTTGCTTAGTTTTATAAGAACCCGATCATAAACCTTTACATATAGTTCTGGATGTTGAACATACCATTTCCTGATGGTGTCAAAGTCAGCTGTTGTATAGCCATATTTTTCAAGTACATATTTATAGTACCCCTGTTGATTGTTGTTTTGGGGGAGTTTTATTCCCGGTAAATGAGATAAAGAACTTTCGGCAATTTGCAGGTCGGCCAGAATATTGCTCATCTCTTCCACATCAGGAAAACCGTTGGGCAGGTTGTAGTGTTTACAACCTGCAAGAAAAATGATGATAACCAGGAGAATGGCAGTTTTTACAAATAGGAATTTCTTCATTTTTTAATTATTTACCGTCGCCTTTTAGCATGGTGCGAATGGTTTTGAGAAACAAAACGAAGTCTAGTTTGAGTGACCAGTTGTCGATGTATTCCAAATCCATTTTCATCCATTCTTCAAAGGGGATATTGTTGCGCCCGGAAACCTGCCAAATGCAAGTTATCCCAGGTTTCATAGAGAGGCGTCGAAGCTGCCATCGTTCATATTCTACTACTTCCTCAGGAAGTGGGGGACGAGGGCCTACAACCGACATCTCGCCCCGTATGACGTTAACAAACTGAGGTAGCTCGTCGAGACTGGTTTTTCGCAGAAATCTTCCAACACGGGTAATGCGGGGGTCGTGCGTGATTTTAAACACCGGTCCGTCCATTTCATTTTGGTCTATGAGTTGCTTTTTTAGTGCTTCCGCATTAGACACCATTGTTCGGAACTTATAAACATCGAAACGACGTCCTCTTAGACCGACTCTTTTTTGTTTGAAAAAGATGCTCCCTGGGGAGTCTATCTTTATGGCTATCGCAATTCCCAAAAGAAGAGGCGACAAGAAGATTAATACCAGACTGGAGAATATAAAATCGAAAATGTCTTTTGTTTTCAGTGCAATGTAGTCCATTGGCGCATTTGCAATGGTCAGAAAGGGCGTGGTGCCAAAAAAATGGAGTTGCGTTCGGTTTGTCAGCATGTTAAAGAATGGCGAATACATTCTGAAAACGACACCAATGTCGGCACAAATATTAATGGTTTGCTCAAGTTCTTTGTTATCGTTGGAGTCACGGCATAACACCACTTCATCAACGGTTTTATCTCTGAGAAGTTGCTCAAGATCCGTGTTCTCGGGAAGCAGCGGGACAAAGGATGAGCACGTTTGTTTCAGGCTTTCCGGGCCTATGATGGCGGTGATGCGATAGCCCCACTCGGGGTGTGAAATGACATTTCTGATGAAAGAGCGCCCGGTATTGTCGGCTATAATTACCATATTCAGATAGTTGTATCCTTTTTTTCGGGCTCTTTTCAAAAAATGATAAATGAACGATTTGCTGGTAAATGTCAGCGCCAAATCGATAACTGCAAAGACGAAAAAATGTCTAAGACCCAAATAAAACAGGTTGAAAGTCCAGGCCGATAAAATCAGTAAGCTGGTTCCTGAGAAAACGAGGCCCAGACAATTAAATAATACCATTGAGTATGGCCTCGAACGGTAGAGAATATTGGATTGAACACCTGAACTGAGTAATGTCCAGATGATAATTACCAACAGTTGTAGTATGACGCTGTCTTTACTGTATAAAAAGGTCAACTGACCAAAGTCAAAATAGAGCGCCAGATTAAAACTTATAAGTGCGAGGGCAATGTCAACCATCGTCATAATGGTGCCGATTGCTTTTGCTTTTTCTTTAAGCATTTCTTTTTCTTTGGAGGATACGAAGATAATTCTTTAGGCTGATATTTTATTCATAATTGATAAAAATCAGGTGTGGCATTTCCAAATAAATTGATTTTTATGACGCAAATACTATGCCTTTTATTATTCTCTGGAATCAGCATTGTTTTTTTTGCCTTTCATTGATTACTATGTTTTATTCATAAAGGTGAGAGATTTTATTTATGCGTCTAATTCATGCAATTTGTGGGTTGAAAAATTTCGAATATAGAATGCGGTTTTTTAAAAATTCAGGTGAAGCCCAATTCGAGCGCCATAGTTATTTAATATTTCGCCATAGTCACATCCGGTGTCTGCTGACAGGGTTAAATATTTAATATTTTTGGGTTGCCATAAAAATCCCAGTTGGGTGTATAACTGATTGACCCCGTTTTTAAAAAAGTAATTTGAAGTTTCTTGCCATGTATAACGTCCGGGATATTGCTGGTAGTAGGAGCCATAGTTATGACTGTAGGTTATCTTAACATGCCAGGCAAAATGACTGTTAAAGATTCCATTGGCACCAGCATGAATGGCTTTGTAACGGTCGTTTATGATGAGCATATCGCCTGCGTTGGTTGTGGTGTTTTTTATGCCGCTTAGCTGATATTGCGTCAAATTGAGGGGCGAGCCCATTATGTAACCTGCGTTGGTCCACCCGGCGGGGTAGGTTCCATTGTTCATATAACCATCACGACCACCGAATTGGTTGCCATGATTAAAATTATTCTGAAGGTATTGGGAGACCATTTCTTTGGTGTAGGTTTCGGGGTTTTCTACACCCAGGTTTGTCATTAGGTTTTCTCTGAATGTCGGATCGTCTAACTGGTAGGCAATTATGGTTTGCGTGACGCCGTTGTTTAGGGTGATTATAGCATCGGGCATACCATTTCCGGACTGATGGGCTGTGTTGACCCATTCTATGGTTAAATTTCTAAGGAAGCGGCTTTTGGCAGGTGTCCAACTGATACCGGCAATTTGATCTTTATTGCGTGCAAATAAGTTCATCCCCGATTTGTCGGCAAAAGGGGGCTGGTAGTATATGTGAAAAGAGCCTGCCTGGTTCTCCATATAAAACCCAAAATCATAGAGTCCCATGTGGGCGCCTGCTGCATTTGTGGCATCGCCGCCTCCAATTTTATCGGAGCTTTTAGCAAAAAACGATTTCCAGTAATCAATGGGGATTTTTGTTCCATCGGTTCGATAGCCGCCGAGTAATGCACTGTGGTTAAGTCCGGCATAGGGTTTAATGCGTCCTGCATTAAAGCGCAGATAAAAATATTTTTCATGTAAAATAACACTTTGGTGTGACCAGCTTTCGAAATGGTCATCAAGTCGTCCGTGACTAATGCCGCCTCTTATTTCAAGGTTGTTTAATCGTCCCGGGAGTGCGGTGTACTGAGGTATCCCAATCGTGATGCGGTTAATAGGTCTGGAGTTATTCCCATAAAGGTAGCTTCCACTGCCATTGTTAGGTTGGTCAAAAATGGGTGCAAAGGTGTGGCGTCCTATACTAATTTTTAGAAATTTATATTGTATGTGAAGAGTGGCACGATGAAGGCGTAAGTTATCAACATTGCGGTTGTAATTTATTTCGCCTGCGGCTGATAATAGCCAGTTGGTGTTTGGTTTATACGAGTATTTTGGACAGAAGGAGACGAGTCTTTGACTGCCGTCTTTTTGATTCCATCGGCCTTCCTCCAGACTTTGCAGCCAAAGAGGGACGCCATCGCCGCCTGAGTTAAGTGCGGCTATTTCAAGAGTGTAGTTTTGAAGAAGCTGGCTGCGCGTATATATGGTGATGAAAAATAACAGGAGGGTGGTTAATGTTCGTATGCTCATTCTGTTGCGTATTTTTGTATTGTTTTTTTTATGGCTCTTTTGCAAATGTATGACATTCGAATTCAATTCGGAAACGTTGTCGAATATACTAAGTAGCCCTTGTCCATAAACATTAAGTGTTTGAAATATATAGTTCAGATACAAGGCTTTCGCTACTCGATAAGTGAGGGTTTATACTTGTATATGGTTATTTTGAGAGAAGTAAGGAATGTTTTTATAGGCAGACACTAATATGCTCCTGTAAATGACCATTTTGAGAGCAAGCGAAACGCAGAAGTTGGACTTTATAGACAGACTCTTAAATAGTGCCTTTTTTTCGAGTTGAAATTTTCATAAATATTTGTTTGTTTAGTTTTTTGTCTCTGTCCATTGATACTTTGTTGGTTATTGTGAAAGTGCTTAATTTTATCAACACATGTTTATAACTTTCCATTATTTGGAAATTTTACTTATTCTTCTTACTCTAATTGTTAATTTTCGTTTATGCAGTCGGCTATTTTCCCCATTTACAGAGAGGTCTATATTTCCAAGAACTGGATGGTATATAATTGTTTAAAAATCATTAATTTTTATTTTTGGAAAACTTTTGAGCTTTTTGATTATTGTTAGTGTGTTGTCCCTTATTGCTTTAGTGTTTTAAAATGGAAAACTTTTCATGTCTGTTGATAAAAAATGTTTGCCATTTTTTAATTCCTTTGTAACTTGCAAACACTAAAAAATCGGAGTTAAAAAATATTAACCTTCAGCTTAACAGTAAATTAAATAATGGAAGTAGATGTAAAGAAACAAGGGGCCGCAAATATCGTTGAAAAGATGTTTACAAATGAAGAGGCTTTCAATGCTGCATTGAATTATTTTAAAGGGGATGAATTGGCAGCTCGGGTTTGGGTCAATAAATATGCGTTAAAAGATTCGGAGGGTAACTTGTATGAGTTGACACCGGATGATATGCATTGGCGATTGGCACGCGAAGTGGCTCGTATCGAAAGCCGTTATCCCAATCCAATGTCTGTTGAAAAAATATATTCACTCTTTAAGGGGTTTAATTATATTGTTCCGCAGGGCGGTCCTATGGCTGGTATTGGAAACGAATATCAGGTTGGGTCGTTATCCAACTGTTTTGTGATTGGTAATCAAGGTGAATCTGACTCCTATGGTGGTATAATGAAGGTTGATCAGGAGCAGGTACAACTGATGAAACGTCGTGGTGGAGTGGGGCATGATTTGTCCCATATTCGTCCTAAAGGTTCTCCTGTTAAGAATTCTGCCTTGACATCTACAGGCGTTGTTCCTTTCATGGAACGTTTTTCTAATTCGACACGTGAAGTGGCCCAGGATGGCCGTCGTGGTGCATTAATGTTGAGTGTTTCCATTAAGCATCCCGATTCAGAAAGATTCATTGATGCGAAGCTGGAGCAGGGGAAAGTGACAGGCGCGAATGTATCGGTTAAAATCGACGATGATTTTATGCATTCAGTTATTGAAGAACGTTCTTATGTGCAGCAATATCCTATCGATTCAAAGAATCCAAAATATAAAAAATCGGTGGAGGCTCAGGAATTATGGCATAAGATTGTTCACAATGCATGGAAGTCAGCAGAACCCGGTATTCTTTTTTGGGATACCATTATCCGAGAATCGGTACCCGATTGCTATGCCGATTTGGGTTACAAAACAGTGAGTACTAATCCTTGTGGTGAAATTCCATTGTGCCCATACGATAGTTGTCGTTTGTTGGCTGTGAATCTTTATTCTTATGTTGAGAATCCTTTTACGCCAAAAGCCCGGTTTAATTTCGAAAAATTTAGCGAACACGTAGGATATGCGCAGCGTATCATGGACGACATTATTGATCTGGAGCTTGAAAAAATCGATGCGATTCTTGATAAAATTAACAAAGATCCGGAAGAGGAAGAGATTAAAAGAGTAGAGAAAAATTTATGGTTGAATATACGGCATAAGGCTGCCGAAGGGCGTCGTACAGGTGTTGGTATAACAGGTGAAGGTGATATGTTGGCAGCCCTTGGGTTACGTTATGGCAGTGATATTGCCACAGAGTTTTCGGTGGAAGTTCATCAGAAACTGGCATTGTCTGCTTATAGTGCATCTGTGCAGATGGCTAAGGAAAGGGGCGCTTTCCCAATCTATAATTCAGAAAGAGAGAAAAATAATCCTTTTATCAATCGTATTAAGGATGCCGACCCGGCACTTTATCAGCGTATGTCTAAATATGGACGGCGTAACATCGCTTTATTGACTATTGCTCCTACCGGAACTACGAGTTTGATGACTCAGACCAGTAGTGGCATTGAACCTGTCTTTTTGCCGGTATACAAACGCAGACGAAAAGTGAATCCCAATGATCCTCAAGTGCGTGTTGATTTTGTGGATGAGGTGGGCGACAGCTGGGAGGAATATACCGTATTTCATCATAAGTTTTTAATATGGATGGATGCCAATGGTTTTGAACGTAGAAATAATTATACCCAGGAAGAGATTGATGATTTGGTGAAGCAATCGCCCTATTATAAGGCGACTTCCAACGATGTGGATTGGCTCAGTAAAGTACGTATGCAGGGGGATGTACAAAAGTGGGTGGATCATTCTATTAGTGTGACTATAAACCTGCCATCAACGGCTACCGAAGATTTGGTTGGGCAGTTGTATGTTGAAGCCTGGAAGAGTGGCTGTAAGGGGGTTACCGTTTATCGGGATGGCAGCCGGTCAGGTGTGCTGATTGCCAATAATGAGAAAAAAACCGATGAAGCCGGCAGATTTTCTAAAAAAAGGCCCCAGATATTAGAAGCTGATGTTGTGCGTTTCCAGAATAACAAAGAGAAGTGGATTGCTTTTGTTGGATTGCTTGATGATCGGCCTTACGAAATATTTACCGGACTGGCTGACGATGATGAAGGAATTCTCCTCCCTAAATCTGTGCTAAAAGGTAGCATCATTAAAAATCGGGATGAGGATGGTACCAGTCGTTACGATTTTCAATATGTGAATAAACGTGGGTATAAAACAACTATTGAAGGTTTATCATTTAAGTTTAATAAGGAGTTTTGGAATTATGCCAAATTGATTTCCGGCGTTTTGCGTCATGGGATGCCTATCGAAGACGTTATAAATTTAGTTGCAGGGCTTCAGTTGGATAATGAGAACATTAACAACTGGAAGAATGGAGTGGAAAGAGCACTTAAAAAATACATTCCCAATGGCACCAAAGCAAAGAAAGGCCATTGCGAAAATTGTAATTCGGACCACCTGGTGTATCAGGAGGGGTGTTTGATTTGTCAAAACTGCGGTTCCTCAAAATGCGGTTGATATTATTGTTAGAATACTGTTGTTAAGATTACTCTTAGGGCGAAAGGGGCGTGTCGAAAGACCGCCCTTTTCTCGTAATTGGTGTCCCTAAAGCCGGGCTTTTCAATTCAAGACATACGCAGTTCCGAAAATGTGGGCCTCCTGTCGTTAATGACCATTTTGAGGACAAGCATAACACCGAAGTTGGACTTTTCTTGCAAGTAGTAATTAACTATCTTTGCAAAAAAAATAAAATGACACAAAGTAACGTTCGGGTGCGTTTTGCTCCCAGTCCCACAGGTCCGCTGCACATCGGTGGCGTTCGTACGGCACTTTTTAATTATCTGTTTGCTAAAAAACAGGGCGGCACATTTATTTTGCGCATTGAAGATACCGATAGCACCCGATTTGTTCCCGGAGCCGAGGCATACATCAATCAATCGCTGAAATGGCTGGGGTTGCAAGTGGACGAGGGCGTTAATGAGGGCGGCGCTTATGGTCCCTATAAACAGTCGGAACGACGAGAAATATATAAAAAGTATGCACAACAGTTGATAGATACCGGTTGGGCTTACTATGCTTTTGATACGCCGACGGAGCTGGATACCCTGCGTTCTCAATATGAAGCTGAAAAGAAGATGTTTGCATATGGTGTTGCTACACGTGGCAGTCTGAATAACTCTCTTTCGCTTTCGGAAGCTGAAACAGATAGTCTGCTTTCATCGGGAGTCGATTATGTTATTAGGTTTAAAATGCCAGATAATGTGGAAGTTAGAACTACAGATCTGGTGCGTGGCGATGTTACATTTAATACCAATACCCTCGACGATAAAGTGCTTTATAAATCAGTTGATGGCTTACCTACTTATCATCTGGCCAATATTGTTGATGATTATCTGATGAAAATTTCGCACGTTATACGTGGTGAAGAGTGGTTGCCTTCTTTGCCTTTGCATGTAATGTTATACAGGGCTTTTGGGTGGGAAGACGTAATGCCTCAGTTTGCTCATTTACCGTTAATTTTAAAACCCAGTGGTAAGGGGAAGTTAAGCAAACGCGATGGAGATAAAGCAGGGTTTCCTGTGTTTCCGCTGGAATATACTTCACCTGCCGGTGATGTCTCGGTTGGCTATCGTGAGTCGGGCTATTTTCCTGAGGCTGTTAATAACCTTTTGGCGTTGCTCGGTTGGAATCCCGGTGTTGAACAGGAGTTGTTTTCATTGAAAGAGTTAACGCAGTTGTTTACTCTTGAGCGCGTGAATAAATCTGGGGCGCGCTTCGATCCAGAGAAGGCAAAATGGTTTAATCATCAGTATTTAATCAGAAAGAGTGATACTGAATTGGCTCAACTCTATCTGCCTGTTCTTAAACAGAAAGGGTTTGCGCCGGCGGTTGATGACGTTGCGGTGATTGTTGGAATGGTGAAGGAACGTGTGCATTTTGTCTCTGAGTTGTGGGAGCAGACATCGTTCTTTTTTGAGGCGCCTCAGAGCTATGATGAAAAAGTGACCAGAAAACGATGGAAAGGCAGTATCCCTTCTTTTATGGTTGACGTGACAACTTTGCTGGGCAACTTGTCTGAATGGAAGGCGGACGCGCTAAAACAGGCCGTGTCAGATTTAATAACTACCAGAGAGGCGAATTTTGGAGCCGTGATGAATGCGATGCGCTTGGCTTTGGTGGGAGGTAGTTTCGGGCCTGACTTGTTCACAATTGTCGAAGTTTTGGGCAAAAAGGAAGTGCTTCAACGACTGAATAAAGCCATAGAGATACTGCCGAAAGAATAAATTTTGAGCGAATTAAATTTAGTGCCGTCCATTTGTTTTTAAGTATTATTTGCTGGCTGGCTTTTGTCTTTGTCGCAACTTGATGAAAGTGCACGGGATTTGTTTGCCCCCATTTGGCAATATTTAAATGGATGAACCATTGCTTTTTGGCATATAATAAAAGGGGAAGAATTTTTTAATCCTTCCCCTTTGTCAATTTAAAAAGTATTTAACTCCTTATTCAACATATGTAAACCTGTCTTTAAGTCCGGCAACTTCGACTTCAAAATCACCAGGTTCGGTTACCCGTTGAAGAGCCTCATTAATAAATGACAAATCTTCTGGTTTGAGATTGAATGAGACGGTTTTGGACTCGCCGGCCTTAAGCCCGATTTTTTTAAATTTTCGCAAGCGGCGAACATCAGGCGTAATGCTGGCGTACAAATCGGATGTATATAACTGAACCACTTCTTTACCCGGTCTGCTACCTGTATTTCTAATGGTTACACCAATTTCTATTGTTCCATCACTATTAAGAGTATTTGAACTTAAGGTCAGATTACTATATTCGAATGTGGTATAGCTTAGACCAAACCCAAAAGGATATTGTATTGCAAAATCGGACTCATAATCGTAAACGCCAACCATTTTGGATTGATGTTCCGAAGGCTTATGATCGTATGTCACCAAAGAGTTGACATACAGAGGATAGGTATATGGCATTTTTCCGCTGGGGTTCACGTCGCCGAATAGTACGTCGGCAACAGCCATGCCGCCATAATTGCCCGGCAAGAAGGCATGAATAATGCCTTTCATCAGAGGCTCAATGGGACGTATGATACGCGGTCGACCTTCGTTAAGGATCAATATTATGGGCTTTCCTGTTTTGGCCAAAGCCTGTGCTAAAGCCACCTGGTTCGCAGACAATGAAAGATCATGCAAATCACCCGGCTTTTCGGTATACGAGTTCTCACCTAAGGCAAGAATAATATAGTCGACGCTGGCTGCTGCTCTAACGGCTTCTTTAATATCAACAGTCTCGTCCATCCAATATTTACCTTCGTTAATGTAACGAACCCCTTCTCGAAAAAGGACATTTTTTTTGCCCACTTTTTCCGTAACGGCATCCAGTATTGTTGAGTAGCCTTTAACAAAGGCATCGTTATTAGTCCCCTGCCAGGTGTAGGTCCATCCTCCGTTTAACGTACGCATGCTATTGGCATTTGGGCCTGCCACCAGTACCCGGGCATTCTTGGGAAGTGGTAGAACGGAATCTTTATTTTTTAATAAGGTCATTGACTCTTGTGCGGTAGCATAAGCATCATGAGCAAATTCATCGCTGCCAAATAACGGATAGTCTTTATAATGTGTCACAGGCGTTTCGAACAGATTTAGTTGCCATTTCACATTTAAGATCCGGCGAACAGCGTCGTCAATTCGTGACATGGGAACTTCTCCCTCGTTGACCAATTCAACAAGGTAATCACAGAAATCAAAATTGTAAGGAATCATCGACATGTCAATGCCAGCATTAATGGCCAGTTTCACTGCTTCTTTCTGGTCTTTGGCAACATGATCACGGTCGTGAATATTTTCAATATCTTTCCAGTCGGTTACGATAAACCCGGTAAAGCCCAATTCCCCCTTTAACAAATCGGTAAGAAGTTTTTTACTACTATGAACCGGGACACCGTTAATTAAGCCGGAATTGGCCATGACGGAACGCACACCTGCATCCACGGCAGCTTTAAATGTGGGCAGATGTCGTTCACGCAATTCGATGTCGGGGATGTAAGCCGGTGTGCGGTCTTTTCCGGACAATGGGACTGAATAACCTAAATAATGTTTAGCACAAGCGGCAATATTATTTGGATTACCTATATCATCACCTTCATAACCTGTTACGAGAGCTACACCTAATTGGCCGGCCAGATACATGTCTTCACCAAATGACTCCCATATTCGGGGAAAACGAGGATCGCGGCCAATATCCAAAACGGGCGAAAAGTCCCATGGAATAGAGGATGCGCGCGTTTCGTATGCCGTAATTTCACCGGCACGATGAACCAATGTTGGGTTCCAGGTTGCTGCCTGCCCTATTTGCTGAGGGAAAAAAGTGGCTCCGGCAGTGTAGGTGGTACCATGTATGGCATCCACACCATAAAGGATGGGGATTCCCAAGCGTGTTTCATTGATAGCCATGTCTTGAATCTGGCTAATAATAGTATGCCATTCATCAAGTGTCCGGGCTTTGTTCCCCGGTGTGTTTAATACTGAACCAATCTTGTAATCTATAAGTGCCTTACGCAGTATGGCAGTATCCAATCGAACCGGCTCGTCGGTGTGAAAGGCGTCGGCGCCTACAGTAAGGACGTCTACCGTTATCTGAGCCATTTGTCCTACTTTCTCTTCCAATGTCATCTGCGATAACAATTTTTCTATTTGAGGAATGCGCTCAACGTTGGCTGATGGGTCAATCCCCGAGGGAGAATTACAACTTAGAAATGCGGCAATTCCCGCGCATCCCAATAATAACGTTTTTTTCATTTGTCGAATATTTAGTGGGTTGATTTAAAACGAATTTAACGATATTTAGTGTAAATAGTACACTTATCTGGTTTTGTAAAGATAATAATCATTTTAAATTTGCACATCATTAGCCCAAAGGCAAAAAAATGTATTTTTTTATTTTATGCTATAAATTTATTCTTAATACTCTGTTGTAGAAAAAATATCACCTCATTTAAACCTCATCCTCCACTCATTTTTTATTCTATATTTGTAAAAAACATTACTATATAAAGATGCAAATATTGTTGTCAGTACCCGAAAATCTCGTCACAGCATTTAATGAATTATTGCCGGCCTCTCATCCTCCCTGTTTTGTAACATCGGATCCTGAGGGAAGCAAAATAGGCTCGGGTGGAGGAACCTCCTGGCTGTTAGCACAACATTTCAAAAATTGTCAGACAACAGATTTTGCCAGCTACCTGCATTCCGACCAACGAATCATTATTCATGCCGGTGGACAGAGCCGACGATTACCTGGCTATGCGCCTTCAGGCAAAGTACTGGCACCCATTCCTATATTCAGGTGGAGTCGAGGTCAGAATTTGCATCAAAATCTGATGGACATACAGATGCCTTTGTATAATCAGCTAATGAAAGCTGCGCCCCCACAAAACAGGACACTTATTGCCAGTGGTGATGTTTTGGTAATTCCAAACCAGTCGTTTCAACAACTTCCCGAAGCTGATATTATTTGCTTAGGTATATGGGTCGATCCTCATCTGGCCTCACATCATGGCGTATTCTTTACGCCTCGTGATAATGCCACCCACCTTAGCTTTATGTTACAAAAACCATCTCACGAAATCATAGAACAATTGACGAATACGCATTTGTTTATGATGGACGTTGGCATCTGGATTCTGAGCAACCGGGCCATTGAAGTGTTGATGAAAAAATGTGGCTGGACCGGCAATGATTTTATTAATAAAACACCTGATTTCTATGATCTTTACAGTACTTTTGGTACAGGTTTGGGCTCTGCTCCCACACAACCCGATCAGGAAATTTCAGCATTAAGCACCGCTATTGTACCATTGGAGCAAGGCGAGTTTTATCATTTTGGAACCAGTCTTGAGCTGATAACCTCAACAGAGGCTATTCAGAATCGGGTAAAAGACCAGCGAGCCATCTGGCACCATAAAGTAAAACCGCATCCCTCGGTATTTGTGTTAAATGCAAATTGTGGCATTCAGTTTAATTCCAACCTTCACCATATTTGGATAGAAAACAGTCATGTACCTGCGACCTGGCAGCTGTCTGATCACCATATTATTACCGGCGTTCCTGACAACAATTGGAATTTAGCTTTAAATTCCGGCATTTGTCTCGACATCGTTCCGATTGATGAGGAAACATTCTGCATACGTCCATACGGCATAAATGACACTTTTAGTGGTATGGCTGAAGACGCCGATTGGATGCATCAAAAATTGTCGCATTGGCTTTCAGTCAGAGATATTGATTTTGCGACAGCTGGCATTGACTCCACTCTCGACATACAAAACACGCCAATTTTTCCAGTGATTTCCCGCAAAAATTTATCACAGTCGTTAATTAGCTGGATGCTTTATGGCGATAATGAGATCATGAAAAATTTGTGGTTGTCAGCACCCAGACTATCAGCAAATGGCATCAGCAATAAAGCAAATCTTAAACGGTTGTTCAAACAGCGATTGGATTTTGCCCTTAATGATTTACCACTGTTAGCGTCCAATTATAAACGCAGCATTTTTTATCAGGCCGATTTAAAACAAATTGCGGCCGATTATGCATTCAACAAGCTATCGCTTCCGTCAGAGCCGGATGAAAATACATCCCCATTGGTTATTGCTTCCGATCAGATGTTTCGTTCCGAAGTTCTAAATCTTTTGGGAAAAGATGGTGAAACGCATGAAAAAAAGGCGTATGCCACTTTACAGGAATTTATAAAGAAAGCAATCCATATCCGCAGTCTGCCGCGGTTAAACGTTTTTCCCGATCAAATTGTGTGGGGCCGAAGTCCGGCGCGTCTCGACCTGGCAGGAGGCTGGTCAGATACACCTCCATACTGTTTTCACAATGGCGGCGCAGTGGTAAATATAGCTGTTGACCTCAACGGACAACCGCCGTTACAGGTTTTTATCCGTTTATCGGACGAATACAAAATTACCCTACGGAGCATCGACAATGGCGTTTCGGAAACCATTGAAACTTATGAAGAAATTGGACACTACGACAATGTCGGTTCAGCATTTTCCATTCCACGTGCCGCCTTGTGTATGGCTGGTTTTCATCCTGATTTTCAGGGACAATCTTTTGGTTCCCTAAAAGAACAATTAAAAAAATTCGGAGGAGGCATTGAAATCTCCTTGCTGGTGGCCATACCCAAAGGGAGTGGACTGGGTACCAGCTCTATTTTGGCAGCCACAATAATGGGGGCTTTGTCAGATTTTTGTGCGCTGGGCTGGGATAATCACGCGATTTGCCTCAACACGCTCATTCTTGAGCAAATGCTAACTACAGGTGGAGGGTGGCAGGATCAATATGGCGGAATTTTTCCAGGTATAAAATTATTTCAATCGCAACCGGGACTCCCCAGTAGTATAAATGTAAGTTGGTTATCCGATCGGCTGTTTAAGACACCCGAGAACAAAGATAAATGGTTACTTTATTACACTGGTATTACCCGGGTTGCTAAAAACATCCTGTCAGAGATTACACGCGGCATGTTCCTTAACGAAGGCGAGCGACTTCGGATTCTTGATGAAATAAAAGCACACGCTTTTCATCTGTTTGAAGCGATTCAAAAATGTGACTATGAAACAACTGCACGTATGATTTCCCACTCATGGCAGTTGAATAAACAATTGGACTCCGGCACAAATACGCCTGAAATTCAGTCAATTATTGATAAAATCAATAATCATGCGCTGGCCTGCAAACTTTTAGGTGCTGGTGGAGGAGGATATCTGCTAATTTGCGCAAAAGACAGTCGTGCAGCCGGGAATATTAAGCAAATTCTGCAGGATAGTCCACCCAACGACAAAGCCCGGTTCGTTGATATGACCATAAGTGATACGGGATTGCAGATATCAAGATCGTAAAGAGTGTCAGCAAGAAAACGCCATGTTTTTTCGTTATGTTTCCTTTCAGGATGATCATTAACAGGAAACCCATATTTTTCGGGCTGTGCAAGCCTTGAATTTGAACTTTATAGCTCAAACTCCCGACTTTATGGACAGCCACTAAAAAGTGTTTGTCTATAAAGTCGACGACTTCGTTATACTTGCCATAAAAACAGTCATTTACAAAAAGCAAACTCCTTAATTTTCAAAAACTTCACCAGACCTGTGTTTAAACTTTATATTTCAAACACTTAGTTTAGGGACAGGTTCTAAATGGAAATAAATAATATCAACGAAAAAAATATCGATGATAAAATTTTTATAGAGAAAAACTAAAGAAACAGATTATTCATAATCAGAGGTGTTGCGCCGCACATACTTTGAACGTAGTCGCCGGCTGCGCGGCCCGAAGCCTCTAATAAACATGTTGCCGGATCATCGTTCCACAATTCAGACATGATTATATTGAAATCATCGCGTGTATTGATATTAAAACCGCCGCCGACAGCAATAAGATCCATGGCTTCTTTAAATTTTTGGTGATTAGGACCAAAAATAACAGGAATGCCATAAGTTGCTGCTTCCAACGTATTATGAATTCCTTTTCCAAATCCGCCTCCAATATATGCGACACTACCATAACGGTAGATGGCCGACAATACGCCTATGGTATCAATAATCAAAACACGCGCTTCGGCCGGAATGGTTTCTTTAAGGTGAGAATAACGACAAACCGGCACTTCAAATTTTTGAATCAGTTCCGATATATGTCCTTCGTGCACTTCATGGGGCGCAATAATAAATTTCACATTAGAAGCAGCGCTGTTTATATAATCAGCCAAAATGGATTCGTCCGGCGGCCAGCTGCTTCCCGCCACCAGAACTCTGGCACCATGCGAAAATTCAGCCACCACGGGTAGCTCATCGGCATGTTTTGCAATGTCGGCCACACGGTCAAAACGAGTGTCGCCCGCCACAACATGGTTGTGAATACCAATCGAATTAAGCAATTTTGAAGAAGTCTCGTCCTGTACGTAAAATTGCGTTACATGGCTAAGGATTCTGCGAAACCAACCACCGTACCATTTAAAAAATATCTGCGAGGGACGAAAAATTGATGAGACGCTGTATAAAGGAATTCCGGCTTCGCTGAGTGTTTTAAAATAATGGAACCAATATTCATATTTGATGAAGAAAACTTTTTCGGGATGAATCAATTGGACAAAACGACGGGCATTACGCCGACTATCTGCAGGTAAATAAACTACCGCATCGGCCTTGTTGTAATTTTTACGCACCTCGTAGCCTGATGGAGAGAAAAACGAAAGTACAATTTTATAATCAGGTTTCGCATCCCGAATTGCTTCAATCAATGGCCGTCCCTGCTCAAACTCCCCCAACGAAGCGCAATGCACCCATATCACGGGTCCCGACAGATCGATGGCTTTCAGTTGTTTCCAGACACTGGAACGTCCTTTCACCAAAAGAGCAGCCCTCTCACTAAATAACGCCCATAGGCGAGCTCCTAAGCCAAAAACAGCAATACCCAAATTATAAAATAATTGCATACAAATTGATTCTACTATTTAATGATCACAATGTCAGCTTATCCCCGACATTTAATACTAACAACAAACTTTTTGCATTGTAACGTTTCTAAAAACAGACATCAACCTGTTTTAGAAATTTATATCGTTTCAATTGATCGTCTTTACACCTAACATCTGGCCTGCAATATCACTATTGAGACCGTTTTGTTTGACAAAGTTAATTTTAAAAAGCCACAAAAACATGCCAAAGGTTTGAAATAACAGAGTGTGACGTAGATTTCGAACATCGTTACAAAAATAGAATATACCTGTTGATGTACGTTACATTTTCGGTGGAAATACACCAAATGCCGTCAAATTCTTTTACTTTTGTAAATTGAATTTCAATCCAGAAAGATATGAATAACGACGCACCTAAACCAGAAAGTGCAGAAGTTAAAAACTTCATTTATCAGGAGATAGATAAAGATTTGGCAGAAGGAAAAAACGGAGGTAAAATACTCACCCGGTTTCCACCCGAGCCCAATGGCTATTTGCACATCGGCCACGCTAAATCAATCTGTCTCAACTTTGGTATTGCTAAACACTATAATGCAGCCTGTAATCTTCGTTTCGACGACACCAATCCCTCCAAGGAGGAAACAGAATATGTGCAGTCGATCCAGGAAGATATTAAATGGCTGGGGTTTAACTGGAAAGATGAGCCCAAATATGCCTCCGATTATTTTGATCAGCTTTACGAATGGGCTGTAAAACTTATAAAAAAGGGGAAAGCTTATGTTTGTGAGCTGACAGCAGAAGAGATCGCTGCCCAAAAAGGAACCCCTACCACGCCCGGACAGGATAGTCCATATCGCAACCGTTCTGTGGAAGAAAATCTTGATTTGTTTGAACGGATGCGTAAGGGAGAATTCAAGGATGGTGAAAAAATTCTTCGTGCCAAAATTGATATGGCTGCCTCCAACATGCAAATGCGCGATCCTATCATGTATCGTATTATGCATAAACCGCATCACCGAACCGGAACTAAGTGGTGCATTTATCCCATGTACGATTTTACGCACGGACAAAGTGATTTTATTGAAGGAATTACCCATTCTATCTGTACATTGGAATTTGAGGTACACAGACCATTGTACAACTGGTTTTTGGATCAGATTCTTGAAGACGAACCAGATGTAAAAGTACGTCCCCGACAAATTGAATTTGCACGTTTGAATCTCAACTATACGGTAATGAGCAAGCGAAAACTGCTCGAACTGGTTCAAAAAGGAATTGTTTCCGGATGGGATGACCCGCGAATGCCTACTGTTTCAGGCTTACGACGAAGAGGTTACACGCCTGAGTCAATCAGAATGTTTGCCGACCGTGTAGGTATTGCCCGGCGCGACAATGTTATCGATTTAGCCCTTTTGGAGTATTGTGTACGCGAAGACCTGAATAAGCGGGCCAAACGCGTTAATGCCGTTCTCGATCCTGTGAAATTGGTTATTACCAACTATCCAGAAGATCAGGAGGAGATGCTGGAGACCATAAATAACCCGGAGGATGAAAGTATGGGTAGCCGTACCATCCCGTTCAGTCGTGAATTATATATTGAACGGAATGATTTTATGGAAGAGCCACCTAAGAAATTTTTCCGTCTGGGACCTGGACGGGAGGTTCGTCTAAAAAGTGCCTACATAATAAAATGTGAGAGTTTTAAAAAAGATGCTGAAGGCAATATCACGGAAATAGTCTGTACATACGACCCTGAAACCCGAAGCGGAATGCCGCAAAGTGACCGAAAAGTTAAAGGAACCTTGCACTGGGTATCTGCCAAACATGCTATTGATGCCGAAGTTCGCCTGTACGATCGGTTGTTTATGGATGAAGAACCCGATGGGCATAAAGGGGTGGATTTTAAAGAATTTCTGAATCCTGACTCGTTGAAAACATTAACCGACTGTAAACTAGAACCTTCATTAGCCGGGGTAAAACCGTTGGATAGTTTTCAGTTTCAACGTATCGGCTATTTCTCGGTCGACAAAGATTCCACTGCTGAAAAAATTGTTTTTAATAAAACGGTGGGATTAAAAGACAATTGGAATAAAAAAGGAAAGAATAAATAGATCCGGGAAGGGTGACACCACTTTAGAAATAAAAAACATCCGACGCCTTAATTGGTGCCGGATGTTTTTTTGTTTTTTTGCGGTTTATGGGCGCGGAACAGGGAATCTTAAATTCTTATTTCCATGCGTCCACGAAGGCCAAAACGGGGCCCCATTTCTGATTGAGACAAACGCCAGACGGCATCGATCCGAAAAAAACGAAGAATATTCTCCACGCCAACGCCAACTTCCGAGTAGGGATCACTATTGTAGGGTGATATGGACACAGGAAAATCGAGTAATTCTTTATGTCTGTCTGAGACTTGGCCCACCATTGCTTTAACGCTTAAAACTTCACGTAATCCCAGATGTTTTATCAAGGGCAAACGTTTAAACACAAATCCATTTAAACGGTATTCAACAAACGTATGCAGATAACGGTCGTGTACAAATTCCAGGTTATTCATCATATTGAAATTATAGCTCTGGAATCCATATGTTTCGTTTGCCCTTGGAATGTCAAGCAATGGGAAGGGCACTGAGCCAACAATCCAGCCACCTTCAAAGGCATAATCCATACGCATCTGCCCCATATAAAAAAAGTGTTTCAAGCTGGCATGGATGCGTCCATAGGGCTGTTCTCCATCTATATTGGCCATTCCCCCGGCCAATGACAAATTGATGATTGGATAAGGCGTTGACATGTACATGCGACGATAACCATAATCCAAAAACTTCTCTTTCCACGACCACCTGAAGTTGAAATTTAATTCAGATACATCAAATGAAGGTACCTCAACACCACTGGTGGTGAAAGGATAAAACTCAGGCGAATACATCGTGGTGTATGAGGCGGTCGATTTGATTGTGAAGCCTGTGCGGATTTCTTTTTCTAAAGTTCCCAGAATACGACGCCTATGCATCAGCTCATCCAGCTTGTCGCGTTTAAATATGGATGAAACCAGATTGCTTTCGGATGTGTGTTGTTTGTTTTCATACAGCATAAGAATCTTTTCATTCTCACCTATCAAAACAATGTCATCCGAGTACTCTAATTTAATCAGGTTCCGTCGGGGTGTCGGTAACATATAGCCGCCTCCCAGACGTCCGAGCCACTGCTCGTTACGGGTACCGTAACCAACACCGCCCCACAGACTAAAATATTCAGAAAGTTCAGAACTGGTGCGCCCACCTATGAAAAGATGTTTTCCTTCCACCTCGTTCAGATTAAACAAATAATCATAAGGTCCTAATTCCCATTGACCCAAATCATAATAGCCACTGATTGTCATCTGGGCCACATTATCCAGTATTTTAATGACCGGCAAATTATTCACCTTTTTTATGGAAGCGCTAAATACAACGTTATCTTCATGTACACCCGCCGGACGGGCCGATAACCAATAGGTTGAATCACGTTTGTTGTACTGACGTTCTTTCACACTTTCATACGTCAATCGCGGATGGCTGAGTACAACCTCCTCTTTCCTATCCACTTCCACATCTGAAAAAATCATGCTATTAACCGCCTGTAACTCCACACGTCGATTGTTTTTCTGTAATTCAACCGGCATATAATCAATAATAGAAGTCACCTCTGATTTTGAAAAAAAAGGAATGGAGTCATTTACTAACCGGTAATCCGAAGATAATTTTAACCCTTTTATAAAATTCAAATGATTATTATTGGTGAGTTCCGCCTCTACATTGACCAAGGAAAAATAGTTGTCTTCGACCGACATTTGACCGGTAAAAGTATTGTCACCGATTCTACGTGGCGTAAACCGAACGGTGAATGTTTTTCCGGCATCGGTAACCACTGAGTCAAGCAGATAATAGTTGTAGAAAAACCAGCCATTGTCGGCCGCCGGGCTTATAAAACTATGTCCCAGTATTTGAATGGTGTTATTATAAAAATTAATACCATTATCGAGACCGGAAGTAAAACCTGCTATTTCAGTATCCTGCAGCATTCCCAGTCCATTGGTAATATCTGCTTCAATGGTCGATTTACGTCGTGGCGGGTTGTTTTGGATTTCATTGTAAACAATTTGCTCGGAGAAATAAACAGGAAGAAACCGCCTTCCGTTCTCATCATATTGAAATGCATCCTGAGCCTTATCGAATAAGCGCCAGGACTGCATTTGGTCGCCTACATTGTTAATCTGATAGTTCCAACGGTTATATCGGCGAAAGGCATAATTTTTAATGTTATCAGGATTGTTCCGGTTTTTGTGAGTCACAAAATTACGCATAAGACTTCGTACCGGACCTTCATCGGGTTTTACCTGTATTTCATTCAGGGCAAAAACAATCGGTTTTAAGGCGATATTAAAACTGTTGACTACCCCATTTTGAAGAGGAAGTGTCTTTGGCTCATATCCTACGGTCGATATTTTAAGAGAATCTATCGGTTGTTTAATTTCTATTCGAAAGCGACCTACAGTATCGGTCATCACGCCAACGGTTGTCTTGTTAAAGGTGACACTTACATAAGGCAAAGCCTCATGCGTTTCCGCATCAAAAACGACGCCGGTAGCCACGGTTGTTTGGGCAAATGATTGCACTGTCAGTAAGAAAGAGCTGAAAAATAACAAAAAGCGGTTATACATTTTTTTTGGGTTATTACCAGCATAATATGGTATTAGGAAAAAGCAAAGGTAACAATGGATGTCAGAAGGTTAAAACTAACAGGATTGTACCTGTAAAAAAACATTCTAAAACGACCAAAATTGATCGTCAAATAACAGACTCTGTTAAAAATTAGAGTCTGTTGAATAACAACAGACTCTATACATTTACAAATATAATCAATAAACAAGTGACATCATATAAAAGATAAGAATTCAGTCATCCTTACAATTAGTACGAGTCTGTCTCTAAAGTTCAACTTCTGTGTTATGCTTGCCATCAAAATGGTCATTTACATAAGTAAGTTCACATTTTTAAGCTTCACAAGCCTCAAAAAAGAGGCTTGTTTATGTGCCACAGGAGTAGGTAGACGCTAGTTCACAGGAGATATAACAAAGCCATAGCTATAGGACTTATCTGTTAAACGGTACTCATTATGTGTCCAGGCGCCCCAACTGTCATCACCGCCCACGCCCATTTGTTTAAAATCGACATCCACAGCTGTTAGATCACGTTTCTTAACATCATTAGTATGGCGCTGTACGGCGCGTTTCTCGCCTGAAGGAATACGGCCGTCAGTACGACGAGGAGATTCAAAATCTTCAATCAGGTTATGATGAGCCGACACTTCCAACAATTGATTTCCTGTGAATTTTAATCCTTTGCCTTCTGAATTGGTTATCGACATCCAACGCACATCGGTTTTATTGCCATTCTCCTGCGGACGAATATATGGCCAGTATTGATCAGCAACAGATCCGGAGTAAAGATCTACAAAAGCACCAGTCTTTCGATCTTGATAAGACTCCTGCGGACCACGTCCGAACCATGTCATTTGGTCAAATTGAGAAGGCATTATCAAAGTCATACCCATACGTGGAATTTCAGGCAGGCCGGGCTGAGTCATCACGAAAGTATTTTCAACCTCAACATTTTTATTCCCTTTAACCAGATATTGACTGGTATAAGAAGCGATCTTTGCGCCATCATTATTCAGCAAGTCAAACGTCAACACCACCTGTATCTCTCCTTCCGACAGTTGGTTGACTCCGGTGGCTGTCACTTTACGGTTCTCGCCGGCCTTGCGCCACATACGTGAACGCACGGGCATGTCATTGCCAAAATCATTATCAGTGGGTGCGCGCCACAAGGAAGGCTCCGGCCCGCTTTGCAACATTTCAATGCCGTCAGCAGCAAAACCCGTCATAACTCCTTTGACCAAATCAAATGTTACAGTAAAATTCTGACCGCTAATAATTAATGTATCACCATTTGTTTGATGCGTTAATGGGGATAATACCTCTGTTTTGGATGAACCGGGAATATCTATTGGAAGTTTAAACTGCTCGGCAGCCAGGACTGTCCCCGCAGCAAGTAGTCCGTCATTTTTCTTTAAAGCCGCCGTTACGGTCAGATAATATTCAACACCTGGTTGAACCTCAAAATTCATATCAACCTTTGCATTGGCTTTTTGATCGGGCGCTAGTGCGATATTATCAAAAGAGCCGGATTGAACCTTCTCGCCATCGCCTTTAATCACCCAACTAAAATCAAACTTATTGGTATTAATAAAACCATACTTATTTTCAATGGTAATAATACCCTTACTAAGATCTACAGGACGAAATTTGATGTACTGATAAACTTTTTTCACCTCCAACAAAGCTGGTTTAACGCCCCTATCGGGGTTCACCAATCCGTTAATACAAAAATTGCCATCAGAGGGAACCGTATCGGGACCAAAATCGCCACCATAAGCCCAATATTTTACGCCGGCAGAATCTTTGGTTAAAAGGCCTTGATCAACCCAATCCCAAATAAAGCCGCCTTGTAAAACCTCATACGATTCAATTACATCCCAATAGTCCTGAAGATTTCCAACACTATTGCCCATGGCATGAGCATATTCACATTGAATGAGCGGCTTTCGGGGATCTTTTTCGGCATATTGTACCAAATAATTAATACGCGCATACATAGGGGCATTAATATCAGTGTTACGCCCTCCGTGTGCCTGCTCATACTGAACCGGCCGACTCAATTCAACCGACTTTAGATAGTCGTAAGTGGCGTCGAAATTAATACCATTACCGGCTTCATTACCTAACGACCAGATGATCACCGAAGGTTGATTTTTATCCCGTGCAAACATATTGCGTGTCCTGAACAAATGCGACGCTTTCCAGGTCGAATCTTTAGCTAACGATTGAGCGCCATAACCCATTCCGTGCGACTCAATATTGGCTTCATCAATTAAATAAAGACCATAACGATTACAAAGCTCATACCAGCGCTCGGGTTGCGGATAGTGAGAAGTGCGTACCGCATTGATATTATGAGCTTTCATCGTTTTAATATCTTTCAGCATCGTGGCCTCATCCACAACATGACCGGTAATATCGTGATGTTCATGTAAATTGACCCCTTTCAAATAAATATATTGTCCATTAACCAAAAGCGTATTTCCTTTGATTTCTATCCTTCGAAAACCTACATCCTGCCTGATAACTTCCAGTACGGTATCATCCGCATTTTTCAAAGCAATAAGTAATTCGTAAAGATTAGGGGTTTCTGCGGTCCAACGCTTCACCTGTTCATACGTAGCAGTAAAGTTAAATTTCCCGTCTTTGATTTGTCCTGAAAATTGATCTAACAAAACGTCCCCATTTTTAAGAGATGCTTCAATGGAACCCTGCGCAGTTCCGGCAACATCAATGGAAAGCTCAAATTTTCCGGTCGTATAATCATCATCCAGACCCGCCTCAACGCGAAAATCACGAATGTGCATTTGCTCGCGGGCCATCAGGAATACGTCACGGGTGATTCCGCCCAAACGCCAGAAATCCTGATCTTCTAAATAACTTCCGTCACTCCATTTATACACCTCAACAGCCAAAGTGTTATTCCCGGGCTTTAAATATTTTGTAATATTAAACTCAGCAGGTGTCTTACTATCTTCACTGTAACCAACCTGAAGCCCATTGACCCACACATACATGGCAGAGCTTACAGCGCCGAAATGAAGATAAATATCTTTTCCTGACCAGTTATCCGGAATCGTAAAACTACGCTTGTACGAACCCACCGGATTATAATTATCCTGAATAGATGGCGGTGTTTTCGCAAAAGGATACTGAGAGTTAGTATAAATAGGATAAGTGTAACCCTCTAATTCGAAATTGGAAGGCACCTTGATGACGGACCACTTACGGGTATCATAATCATCTTTAAAAAAATAGAAAGGTCGTGATGATGGGTTATCGGAATACTTAAATAACCACTCACCATTTAATGACTGAACCAACGACGACGCCCATATATCATTGGCATCCACCTCTTCCTCTGAAGCAAAAGGCACAAACCAGGCTCTTGGGCTCTCTCTGTTTATCTCATTCACAGCCGGATTTTCCCAATCGGCCGGCACTTTTTCGTCAAACGGAACATCGGCATAATCGTTATAATTTGTGCACGAATACAACGCAAGTCCAATGATTAATCCAAATAGTTTTTGCATCATGTGTTAGTTTGAAAGAGTTTTAATATTTAAAAAACTAAGATACAAGATTTTTTTATGATAAAACGTCACCTCGTTTTTTTTATGTCGTGTTTGTCCGGGAACTTTCGCGTTATATAAAAAATCTATTTTTCGAGAATTTCATGTGTTTATAATTTGTTTCTCAGTTACCATATGGAAATTCTCTATTGGTATTTGCTCTATTCGTAAGCAGGTTCGTTTTGAAGCTCGTAAAATGTGAGTTTACTCCCGTAAATGATCATTTTGAAAGCAAGCGTAGCGCAGAAGTTGGACTTTATAGACAGGCTCTATTTAGAGTCTGTCTATAAACGAAGTGTTTAAAATATAAAGTTCAAATTCAAGGCTTGCGAAGTCATAAAAATCAAGGAGTTTACTTTTCGTAAATGACTGTTTTTACGACAAGCATAACGCAGAAATTGACTTTATAGACAAACACTATTTAGATCCGTTTGGTTGATATTCAGAAAAAATTATGGACTATATTGGCAAATAACGTTTGCTAAATTGTAACTTGAAAAAAGTCTCCCTGGTTTTAATTGCATAATATTGACGGGCGATTGTTAATTTTATCTAATTTTACCGTTCCTCGAAATAATAAAAAATGAGTTATAACCGGATTATATTTGTTTTTCTTGGTTTGTTATTGACAAACAAATTGTTTGCTATGAGCGAACAGTCTGATTCGCTTCTTGTAATTCCGAATATTGAAGAACTTGTTGCTTTAAAAGTTAATGCGGATGATCGTAGGGTTCTGGAGTTATTCCTTGATTCCATAAAGGAAGAAGTAACTCCTAGAACCATGGATTTGGTAAATGGGTTGGTGAATTTTTATGTGGCGGAGAAAGCCTACGAAGAATCGCAATGGGCCGAGGCAGACGATTTTTATCGGAAAGCTTTAAACAGTTTTGTTTTGATAAATGATTCTGCTAAACAATCCGTTATTCATAATAACATTGGATTGGTTTGTTATTATCAGGCTTTTTATGATGATGCCCTGAAGGCTTTCTCTAATTCGCTTGAAATAGATCTGTTAAGAGGCAATACATTCGGTGCCGCACAATGTTACCAGAATATGGGGTTGGTGTTGGAAACAAATGGGGAGATTGATAGGGGCATTTCAATGTATTTAAAGGCGTTGGATGTTTATGAGGAGCTACAGTCTTTAAATGAAATGGCTAGCCTTTATAACAATTTGGCGGCATGTTATGCCCGGTCCGATCGATTGGAGAATGCTGAAAAATATTATCTGAAGGCGTTGGACATCGTTCACAATCAGAGTGACGCCAAAACAGAGTCTCGTGTTCTTTATAATGTTGGGTCGTTACTGATTCGATTAAAGCGGTATGATGAAGGGAAGGATTATATCGAGAAAGCGATGGTTCTTTTTAAAAGTAATCATGATAAAGTTGGGGAGATTAATGCCTATTCCTTATTGGGTGATTTATATAAGGACCAGAAGGACTATTATCAGGCGTTGTTTATGTACCAGTTATGCGATAAACAGTCTGACAATTTGAATTATAGGGATATGAAACTCTCTAATCTTTTTTCCATTTATTCGACGTATAAACTATTGGGCGATTGGGATGATGCTTTGATTACATTTGAGAAATATGTGGCATTGAAAGATTCCATGCGTGTTGATAATCATCTTTTCGACAGCGGAATTATGGATCAACAAACGGAGCAGAAGCTTTTAGACAGAGATTTGGCGCTGGCCAAAAATCAACGTCGAACCCGTTTGTTCTCTGGTTTTATTACGGTCTTGTTTTTATTTGGCATTTTGATGTTTATTTGGGCGCTTCAATCCAATAGACGGGTTAAGAAAATAGCGGGGAATTACCGTCTGCAGGAAGGATTGCTCCGCGAAAGACTTGACCCTGATCTTTATCTGCCTTTAGTTATTGGTTATAATGAAGAAGCGTCTGAAGCATCAAAACAACGGGAACAACTGGTAAAACAGATGCTCGATCTTTCGGTGAGGCCTAATATTGTTTTAAAGCAGGAAATGGATTTGGTTCGTGTTTTTTGCGATTTTCGTGGCGCCGCACAAACAGGTTTGAAAATAAATCTGCAGATAAAAACTAATCTTGAAGGACGCTTAGATAGCACGATTGTTCCAGCACTGTTTTGTCTTAAATTTCTGAGTACTGTTTTTAAAAATAACGTTGTTCATTCAGACCAGCAGCTAAATATAAATATTGGTTTTATACAAAGGAATAATGTGATTGAGGTCATTTTTGAGGATACAGGCATGTTGTTTCCGGAGGCTGTGCGGATTGAATTGATGCAATACTACCAGGATGTTGTAAGAGGTAGTTATATTGAAACTTTTGATTTCCGAACCAGACGGGAACGAATGCGGTCCATTGCCGCGACATCGGTTGAAGAGCGAATCTGTGTGGGCGAACGATGCGGAAATCGTATTCGGTTTAAACTACCTTATATTACTGTTTAGGTTTATTTTCGACCGAAATCGGCTGGTATTTCGCCCCATTTTTTTGTATCCCATTTTAAAAGTGGCTGTGAATACTGGTTTTCACGCAGCCATTTTTCGGCTCTTCTAATCACTTCAAATAGAGACGCTGTAGATGTATCTTCAGGCAGTTTGGTGCCGCATTTCTTTTTCTTTACCCACGCTAAGGCGGTGGCTGAATCGGTGTAAACCGGCAGGTTGAGTTTTTTCTTTTTTAATTCGGCCAATCCATGCACAATAGCCAGAAATTCGCCAATATTATTAGTTCCCAAAGGAAATTTTACCAGAAACCATTGTTCCCGGGTGCCAACATGCACGCCACGATATTCCATTACGCCCGGATTACCACTGCATGCCGCATCAACCGATAAGCTATTGGCTATGATGGACGCGGTTTTGCCATTAGCTGTTTTATTATTAGTGCTGTTGTTTAGGATGTGCCAGGGATTTTGTTTAAAGGCCGCTTCGGCTTCTGCTTTGGTGGCAAATCCTTTAAATATCGCTTTCTCGAACCCGAAGACTTGTGACTGGCAGTCGGCCCAGTTGCTATAGATGCCGGGCTGACGTCCCTTCCAGACTACATAAAACTTGGTTTTACTCATATACCTTTGATTTTTGGAATTAAATCAATAAGCAATGTTGACAAATTAGATAAAAACAAGCGAATGGATATGGCGAGCAAAATTATGCCGAAGAATTTCTTCATGACGTAGACGCCACCACTTCCAATAAATCGTTCTATTTTATTGGTGTATTTCAATACAATAAATACGATAATAATATTGAGCAATAAGGAAAGAATAATGTTGATCAGGGCAAATTCGGCTCTTAGTGTAAGCAGTGTCGTGAACGAACCAGCTCCTGCCACCAGCGGAAATGCAATAGGTACAATTGAAGCCCCGGCGGGTGAGTCGTGTTTGAAGAGTTCTATGCCCAATATCATTTCTATGGCCATAATAAACAGGATAAAAGCACCCGCTATGGCGAAGGAAGATATGTCGACCTGGAATAAACCCAGAATGGCCTCTCCCAAAAATAGAAAAACGATAAGAATAACGAATGATATGGCGGCGGCCTGAAAAGCACTTACTTTACCTCCTTTATTACGTATATCGATGATTATGGGTAGTGAGCCAAAAATATCGATCACTGCAAACAGGACAATAAAGCCTGATAATATTTCCAGAAAATTTAAGTGCATATAGTTTTATTTAAAGCGGTTATTTGATGTTTTTTAATTTCGTTATCCGATCTGTCAGTAGCGCAAAAGTAGTAAAAGGCCAGCGTATTACCATCTGTTTTTTGTCATGCTTTTAAAAAATAAAAGGCCATAGGATTGAGTACCCCATGGCCTTTTTATCAGTTGTAAAAAACGATTATTCAACAATGGTCATCTCATCAATCAGACGGGTTGCTCCCGCATATTTATCGATAATGAAAAGGACATACCGAATGTCGACATTGATACATTTTTGTAATTCTGTTTCAAATGCTATATCACCACTCATGGCCTCCCAGTTACCATCGAAGGCCAGACCAAAGAGTTCGCCGTTACCATTGATAACAGGGCTGCCTGAATTACCTCCGGTAATATCATTATTGGTTGTGAAGTTAACATGCAAAAGACCGTCATTGGCAGCATAGCGGCCATAGTCGCCGGCTTTATACAGCGCTTTGAGTTTTGACGGGACGTTAAACTCAAAATTGTCGGGGTCCTCTTTTTCCATGACTCCTTTAAGTGTCGTAAAATAGTTGTAGTTGACGGCATCACGGGGTTCGTAATCGCCAACAGTACCATAGCTTAAACGCATGGTGAAGTTAGCATCGGGGTAGTATACTTTCTCGGGATGCATTTCCATCATACCTGCCATGAATAGTCTGTTTCCTTTGTCGATCAATGGTTTGGTCGAAGACATCTCTTCTCTAATCTTAGAGAAGGCGTCCAATAAAGTGTTGGCTGCGTTTAGAGCCATGTCTTTTTTTAGAATTTTAGACTTAGGGTTTGCCAGAAATGCTTCGAATGTTTCGGGAGAAGCAAAAATGGTCTTTTTGAAAACATCGGCAGCATATTTTTCTGTATTTCCTTTGTATTTACCATTTACCGTGTCGTATAATTTGGGCTGGTATTTTTTTGCGATGTTTTGCTGGTATAGGTTGAGCATGGCAACCATGACTTTTTGGTCGGTTGCTGCATCGTAATTTTTATAGAAGTCTTTTGCTGTTTCGCGAATTTCTTCAATTTGTTTGTCAATTTTTTCCTGATCTCCCGATTCTAATGTCTCGATCAGATCTTTTCCAACCAAAGAAAACAGGTAGATTTCGGTGCCATTAAGAAATGATTCCCGCAAATACATGTAGGCTTTATAAACATCTGCCCGTTGGGTGTAGCCTTTTTCAAGCATCGGTAGAACTTCTCCATAGACGGCTTTGCGACTCTCATTGGCATTCACCCACTGAGCGAATTCGCTTTCCTGTGCTTTCTTTTTGTCCATTACGTTTAGGGCTTCCAGTCCGCGGTTCATACCAATACTGTTTTTCCAGTAATTGGAGCTGCGCGAAAATTTGGAGGCATATTGAAGACGTATTTTATCGCTCTGTGCCATGGCGTCAGCCCAAATATCCTGTTTCACACCGCGAACGGTGATAAGTGTTTGGTTGAAGCTTTTCATCCTTTCTTCGATACCCCATGAAGGCAGATACCGTTCGGTGCTTCCCGGAAAACCAATGGTCATGGCAAAGTCGCCTTTCTCATAGCCTTTTATTGATATGGGCAGGTGATAGGCGGGCTGGTAAGGTACGTTTTCAACCGAGTAGTCGGCCGGTTTACCTTCGGCATCGGCATAAACCCGGAACATTGAGAAGTCGCCTGTATGACGTGGCCACATCCAGTTGTCGGTGTCAAATCCGAATTTCCCGATGGAGGATGGGGGTGCCCCTACAAAGCGGACATCGGTATATGTTTCGTATACAATAAGGAAATACTGGTTCCCTGCAAAGTAATCTTTCACCTGTACTTTGTAGTTATTGTCTTTCGAGGCGGCATCAATCAGTTCTTTTCTTTTGTCCTGAATGGCTTTGCCGCGTTCTTCTTCGGTCATATCGTTGGTTACTGCCGACATTATTTCACCGGTTACGTCTTCCATCTTTTTCAGGAATGTAACGGTCAGTCCCGGTGCCGGTATTTCTTCTTCCATTGATCCTGCCCAGAAGCCATCATCAAGGTAGTTGTGTTCAAGCGTACTAAGTTCTTGTATTTTATCGTAACCACAGTGATGGTTGGTAAGGATGAGTCCCTGATCTGAAATCAGTTCTCCGGTACACCCGCCACCAAAAATAACCACGGCATCCTTTAAACTAGAGTGGTTAACGCTGTAAATTTGTTCAGGCGTGAGCTTAAGACCCATCTCCTGCATGGTTCCGATATTTAGTTTTTGGATCAGTGGCAACAACCACATGCCTTCATCCGCCTTTACCCCGCCTGCGAAACCCATCAACAGGATGAAAGACATTGCTAAAATTTTCTTCATTATTTTAATTTCTAATTATATCAAATGGCAAATATAGCAATTATGCTAATTCTAAAGTTTGATTTTTGTTAGGATGATTCGATTATGTTAGTGTATCGTAGCTGTTTCGATGATTTTTTGGTTCAGAAGATTGGCCGTTTTCAAATTTCTTTGTTCGCATAAAATGGCAGCCCGATGCTTGCCGCCTGTGTAAAACCGCTCAAGCATGGTTATTTGCCATATAGTCTGTAAAGTTAATATAGCTTGACTTTTAAGTCCAATTTATGCGTTTTGATTGTTCTCAAAATAATCATTTGCAAAAGTAAATCACATTTTTTCGATCTGAGTAACCCTTTAATATGAGATGTATTAAACTTGCCACGATATGAACAGGAATTAAATTAAATGTCTGGTTTTAATGGAGCGGGTACGTTGTCCGGATAACACGGTTGTTAAAATTGTTGTATTTTATTCTCGGTTCTTGACGTAGATATGTTTTATATGCGTGTTTTCAACTTCTTTTTCATCAATATCAAAGTGTGTGTTTAGTGATTTTATCAGGGGGGTTAGCTTTGGGAAACCATAATTACGGGAATCAAAATCAGGTTTCTTTTTCATCAGAAGACCGCCAACTTCCGCAAGAAACGCCCAGCCATTATCGTCGGCCAAATCGTCGATGGTGCCTTTTAATAATTTTATCAGCTCTTCATTGACCGGATCTGGTGTTTGCACAGTAATATTCGGTTGGCTGGCTTGATTGTTGGTTGCGATTGTTTCTGTTGGTTTTGATTGAGTGAGTCCAATAATTTCGATATAAATAAATTTGTCGCAGGCAACAATAAAAGGATTTGGGGTCTTTTTTTCTCCTATTCCAACCACAAGCATCCCTGATTCTCTTAATCGTATTGCTAATCTTGTGAAATCGCTGTCGCTTGACACCAGGCAGAAGCCGTCTACTTTTTGGCTATGCAATATATCCATTGCATCAATAATCATTGCTGAATCTGTTGCATTTTTGCCTGTGGTATAACTGTATTGTTGAATAGGTGTTATTGCGTGTTTCAACAGGGCTGGCTTCCAACCCGAAACAGTCGGTTTTGTCCAGTCTCCATAAATTCTTTTTATTGTTGGGATTCCAAGTTTTGCAATTTCATCCAACATCCCTTTTATGTTTGAGTACGGGATATTATCTGCATCAATTAACACGGCCAGTTTTAAATCATCTTTTTGTCGCATACTTTTTTTGTTAGGTGTTTCAGCTGTTACAATTTCCTTTGTAGGTTAAAAACCGATTTAATATTTCCTTTTTTTCGTCTTGTATTAACGACTGAACAAGATATAAAAATTCGGGTAAAAACTGAATAAGTTTTGTTTTAGAAAATGGTTTTTGCATGCCAGCAGGATCCTATCTGGCTTCTGTTCTGAAAGTCGTTATTTTGAGATGAAAAGGTCATGTTCAGGGTTTGCGCAAACGTTTCATGGCAGCTACGATAGCGGCATGAGGCTCAAAAGAGGTGTTTCATCTCTGACTTCTTCTGCTTTAATAAAGTTTGAAATTATTCCTTTATTTGTTCTACAAAAACGGTTGCGTCAAACAGGCTCCTGATGGTCGGTTCGTATTATCTGTTGTTCTTGTATTTGCTTAAAGAGTCAGTCTGATTTGATTTTAAGTGTAAGTCCATTTGCGGGAACGGTATGACGATGTTGTTTTCGTTAAATTTCCTGTTAATGATTCGACGGATATCACTTTTTACTTTATTGATTCTGAATATGTTTTTGCTAAAAAATAAAACCTGAAAATCTAGCGACGAATTACCAAAATTTACCAAACGGGCTTCCGTTAACTCCCTGTCCGATATATCGGGGTGTTCAAACGCACTTTCTTCCAGTATTTGGATTACTAAATCGACATCGCTGCCATAAGCAACCCCAATATCAATTCTAAAGCGGGTCTTTTTTGTCTGATGACTCCAGTTTATTACCTTATTTGTTGTAATTAATGAGTTTGGAATTATTATGGATATATCGTCCGTATTTAAACCTTTGGATGTTCGCAATCCGATACTTTGAATTTTCACAATGTCGTCATCTATTTCTAAGACGTCATCTATTTTAATGGATTTTTCTGAAAGTAAAATGATGCCTGAAATTACGTCGTTAAATGTTTGTTGTAAGCCCAATCCTACGCCAACAAGCAGAGCTGCCGAGCCGGCTATTAATACTGTTACTTTAATGCCGATGGTTTCTAACACAAATCCCATGGCAATGACCCATATTACATATTCAATAATTTTAAATAACGCATAAGCATTTCCTTTGTCAAAGTTGTCAAATTTACCTTTCCGGAAAAGAGCTTTTTTAATTAGCCAGACTATTAACCTGGTGATCAGTAATATTATTAAAATTGAAACGAGTGTATAAACACGTATCTCGTATTTGCCAACGCTAAAGAGCTCAAATTCTAAAAAATTTATGAATGTTTCCATATCGTAATTTTTCCTCGGTAACGATAATTTTTTAAATTTAGTAATTCCCTTTAATTTTGTGCGTTAGCTTTAGTATATAATTTAATATTTCGTTGTTATAAGTTTTTTTAGGGAATGATAGTGAGAACGCATTTGGTAATTAATAAGGAAACTCAGGTGTTTGATATGGAATGTTTAAATTCAAGGCTTTCGAAGTCCTATTAGTAAGGACATACAATGATATATGGTTGTTTTGAGCTCAGGCATAATCAGAACTTGAACCCTTTTTGAAACACGGTTTTAGTTTCTTTGTTGAATTACAATTGTTTGATTATTAGTCTTTCTCTCAGTCATGCGATTTTGAAAGTCCACCAGGAGAATGGTTTGAAAATGAAACTCAAAATAGTTGGTATTGATTTTTTTTAATGGAGGTATATTCACTATAAAGGCGGCTCAACGCGGACGAGCCCTATTGTAGTAAAATAAATATGTAATTGTTAAGGAAGTCGATGGTTTTACCGGCTCTTTTTTTTGAATCGAAATGTTTTATTTGATTTTCGGAAATAATAGTTGCAGTCCATTTGTTGTTCGCGAATAGCTTTTTTAAATCCTCAGCCGGCATTCTGCCAGAGAATCTTGAAGTGAAGTTGTGTTTGTTTCGATCTAAAAACAAAAGGTGGTTGTTACAAATGTAAAGCGTGTCTGTACCATTCGAGATGAAAATTTTTTGCAGCTTATTTATTAATTGGTTTGTCTGTAATGAGTAGTTGATTGTTGCGGAGTCTTTGAGAACGGTGTTCGACGTAAATGTAATATCAATATCGATGCTTTCTTTTTTGTTTTGTAACGTAATGGGTTTTATAAAGTAACGAATACCTTCATCTCCTGCGAAAAAGGTTTTATAGAATTTTGATTGTCGTTTCGAAGTCGAATACAAATTTTGACATGATGTGATAAGCAGACAGAATACGCTTATCAATAAAAAAATATTTTTTCTCATCTGTTTATCATTTATTTCTATTGCCACATTCACGGCGTCAAAAATAATCATTTTTGTGCAGTGGCATGCGTCACTTTGCGACAACTTAATCCTTATTTATAATTACCTGGGAAATTCAGACATTTGGTGAAAAATGTTCAAATTGTAGGCTTGCGAAATCCGGTTAAGTATGAGATTATTGTGGTCAGCGACCATTTTGAAGAGAAGCATAACGCAGAAGGTGATTTTTTTTCTGCAAACTCTATTGCTTTGTGATTTTTTTTCTTAATTGACTGGGCGTAAACAGAGTATCTAGTTTTTCTTCATTTTGAGCGT
The DNA here is from genome assembly GCF_052400685.1 of Geofilum sp. OHC36d9. NCBI lineage: Bacteria > Pseudomonadati > Bacteroidota > Bacteroidia > Marinilabiliales > Marinilabiliaceae > Geofilum > Geofilum sp. OHC36d9. The sequence continues at coordinate 468,413 of NZ_JBQTGJ010000002.1, read as the reverse complement.
AAGCACTAAAGTAAACAAACTTTTCTTCATTTATCTTGATAAGTGCTTCTGCCATGAATATGCTGTCATTTTTACTTTTCCGGTAATAGGTCGACTCATCCGAAATGATAGCTTTTGACCCGGCATGATGCGTTTTGAAGTTTGTTAGCTGACTAAACGAGGTTTTATATGGAAGTGCGATGAATAAATTATAATCCTCGTTGTTAAAGTGTTTATATAAGATTATGGTATTATCGGGATTCGGGAAAAGTGTTTTAAAAGTATTTAATGTGTTTTCTTCGATGGGATAGATGAGGTTTTCTTCAACTGGGTGAAAATAAGCGTTGTTTGTTAAAATAATAGAATTGCTTTTTTCCTGTTGGCAGCCAGTTACATTAACTAAAAGCAGACCAATAAGTAGAACCGTAATTTTCTTTAGCATAATAAAAGCATGTAAAACCTATGTGAACTGACGTGACAGTCCACATAGGTAATATTAAGTTATTCTCCGGTAACAGTCGTTTCGTAAGTTACGATGATGCCAAGAAGGCTGGTTTGTTTAAGATCAACAGTTGAAATTTTGCTGATACCTGCATTTTTAGCAGCAGTTTGGATGCTGGCGTCGGCATCAAAGAATAATACACCTAAATAACCAGTAGCTGTGGCTGTACCTACTTTTGAGCCAACAGGGTTAGAAGTTGCGTTTACTGGTAAGGTTAATGAACAGCTGGTTAACATTGCTACAGCTGCAAACAAAGCAAATGCTTTAGTTACTTTTTTTAACATGTTTTTAATCATTAAGTTTAGACCTACTCTTATGGATTTTCGGCTTACTCCCCAATTCCTATTAGATAGTAATCGGATTATGTGAAGCCAAAGATAAGTGTTGTTGTTAAAATATTAAATTTTTAAGTTTTATTATTTGACAAAGGGGGCTGAAATTGTTGGTTAATGAAAGTTTTTGTTTCTGTATTATGTCTTTGTTTTTTTTCTTTTTTGATTAATTGCCTGAGTTGTAATATTTAATGATTTTCGCCTCTCTTTAATTAGATTGTTTATAAATGAGCTTTTTTTATAAAGGGATTTGAAATATATGGGTAGCTGTTTTATGTCTGAAATCAAGTTTGATTTCAATTTTTAAATATTGGGCGGATGATGCCGATTGATTGTTTATGAATTGGCTAATAGCTTAAATGTAAAAGCTAATTTGGACTATTTTATTACAATTATGCCTTCATCTGGTTAATACTTGTTTTTTAATTAGGCTTTTTACCGGATTGAATTGTTCGGTGTTTGTTTTACATTTTTCACATTTTTTTGTGCATCTATTTCTTGTTCTATTTGTTTAGTTAGTATCTGTCCATAAATTCGGGAGTTTGACTATAAAGTTCAAATTCAAGGCTTGCACAGTCTTAAAAATCAAGGCGTTTCCTTTTCGTAAATGACTGTTTTTATGACAAGCGTAACGAAGTAGTTGACTTTATAGACAGACTCTAGTTAAATGATTGAGGCATGTCTTTAACGTGTTTATATTTTGATGTTTTCGGTAATGGCCGAAACGACCAGGCTTGACAAGGATGGTTGACTTCTGGAATATTAAACATTTTTAGACTCAGATTGATAAATCCTCATCTGCTTAAAGAATATTGTTGATAATTTCGGTTTTAGACAATATTTATTAATAGCAGATAATCGGATAATATGAAGAATTGAAACGATAAATCCGTTATGTGACTAATGAATCAGAATAAGAAGAAACCTTATTAGAATTAAACGGATTAAGAAAATGACCAGATATTGGTAAGGAATTGCATCGAAAGTCGAAGGAATACCCGAGCATCGTTAAGGAACGCAAGAGCATCGTTAAGGAACGCATGAGCATTGTTAAGGAACGCATGGGCACCGTTAAGGAATGCATGAGCATCAATAAGGAATGTTAAGGAACGCAAGATTATTGATCGGGAATGTTCAAATTCTGCGTTCCATAGACATTATATAGGTTTTGCGCGTGACATTAACTGTATCGTAATTGTTTTTTTAATAGGGGCAGGTATGAAAAAGAAAATTATTGTTGTAGGTGGAGGTTTTGCAGGTCTTCAGTTTTTATTGAATCTTAAGAAAAACCAATACGACGTGTTGTTGATTGATAAGTTAAATCACCATCAGTTTCAACCTTTGTTTTACCAGGTGGCGACTTCACAGATTGAACCATCGAGTATTTCGTTTCCTTTACGTCGGATATTTAATAAACGAACTGACATACATATCCGGCTGGCAGAGGTTTTGGAAGTTGTGAGCCAACAACATTTGTTACGTACTTCTATTGGTGATTTTTCTTACGACTATTTGGTGATTGCGACCGGGTGTAAGACCAATTTTTTTGGAAATCGGGAGATTGAGAAAAATGTTTTCACTTTGAAGACGACGCATCAGGCCATAAGAATTCGTAACAGCATTCTCGAAAGTTTCGAGAAATTATTATATGTAGACGAGAAAGAGCGAGCGTCTTTGCTTAATATTGTAATTGTAGGAGGCGGACCAACAGGCGTTGAGCTGGCAGGTGCTTTCGTCGAAATTAAACGCGATATTTTACCGGGTGACTATCCCCGTATCGACTTTTCTCATTTAAAAATTTATCTTATTGAAGGCAGTCATCATACATTAAACAGTATGAGCGCTAAGGCTCGTGCGGCGTCAGAGAAATATTTGCGCAATATGGGAGTCGACGTGCGGCTTGATCTGCTTGTTAAATCGTACGATGGTGAGATGTTAACTCTGAGCGATGGCAGTCAGATAATGAGTAAGCAGGTGATCTGGGCTGCCGGGGTAACCGGAAATCTATTGCCCGGACTGGCAAACGATGTGGTTGCAAAAGGAAATCGTATAAAGGTGAATCGGTATAATGAAGTCGTCGGATCTGACGGCATTTTTGCCATTGGAGATATCGCTTATATGGAGACGCCGAAATATCCGAATGGGCACCCGCAGGTGGCAAATGTTGCCATTAATCAGGGACGGAATCTGGCCGCTAACATCGATCGGATTGAAAACGGGGCTACACTGAAGAAATATGAATATAAGGATTTGGGTTCCATGGCAACGGTTGGTCGGAATAAAGCGGTTGTCGATTTGCCGGGCATTCGTTTTAAAGGCTATTTTGCCTGGTTCTTCTGGATGTTTTTACATCTTATGCTGATTCTTCGTGTTCGTAATAAACTAATCATATTTATCAATTGGGCCGGTAATTACATGACTCAAAACAGTTCGTTACGTTTGATATTGAAAGGAGAGAAGGAGTAACGTATTATTATAAATTGAGGGCTAATTGTTCATCAAGCAACCTGAATGTTTTTCGATGCAGTGGGGTGATGCCGTATCGGGCGATGGCCAGGCGGTGTTTTTTTGTGGGATAGCCTTTGTTTTGTTCCCAGTTGTAGCGCGGATAGGTCTGCGCCATTTCTGTCATGTATTCGTCGCGAACCGTCTTTGCCAGAACGCTGGCAGCAGCTATTGACAAGAAGCGCCCATCGCCTTTTATCATGCAATGATGCGGCAGGTCTTTGTATTTGTGAAAACGGTTGCCATCAATGAGCAATGAGGTTGGCTTTATTTTTAATTGGTCGATGGCACGATGCATGGCTGTTATAGATGCGTTGAGTATATTAATTTGATCAATCTCTTCATTATTGACCATGGCTACGGCCCAGGCTATTGCAGCCTCTTCAATAACGGGGCGAAGCTGATTGCGCTGTTTTGGTGATAACTGTTTGGAATCGTTTAAAAATGGATGCGAGAAGTCTTTGGGTAAAATGACCGCGGCGGCAACTACCGGACCGGCCAGACAGCCTCGTCCGGCTTCATCACAACCAGCTTCTGTTTCTTGTTCTGAATAGAATGGAAGGAGTGTATTGTGTTTCATGGTTAATGTCCGAAAAAAATATCTGAATTTTAATCTTCCCGGTATATCACTTCCATCACCGTTTGTCCAACGGCTTTTAGCGTTTCTTTGTCCACATTTTTCATGGTGTCATCGTGGGTGTGCCAGTAAGAACCAAAGCTGGAGTATGATGTTGGGTCGTGTTGAATAATATCAACTGCCGGAATACTCAGATGTTTATACACATAAACGTGGTCATCGGTAATCATACCGCCTTCTTCAAAGTTAAACCACGCTGAATAGCCCAGCTCTCCTGCAATATTCCATATGTAGTCTACCATTTTAGGGGCATATTCCAAACTGTTACGTTCACGATAAAATTGAGCGTTGGGCGCTCCTACCATATCCAGCAGGATGCCGAAACGGGCATAGTAATTTTTTTTATGTGGGTTTTTACCCCAAAACTGACTTCCCAGGCACCAGGTGTCTGGTTTGTAATCTGTTTGAATGTGGTCGGGCGTGCCATAGTCTTCTGCATCAAAAAAGATGATGTCAACACCCGGATAGGTCGGGTGTTGTCCCAGATGTCGCGCTATTTCCATAAGTACGCCAACACCGCTGGCGCCATCGTTGGCACCCAAAATAGGGCTGTTTCGTTTTGCCGGATCCGGGTCGTGATCGGCAAATGGCCTTGTGTCCCAATGGGCAAACAGGAGTACCCGGTCGTTTTTTTCGGGGTTAAACTGACCAATGATATTCCGGATATTCAGACGAGTGCCGTCAAACGCAGTGACCTCTCCTTTCTGCACAATTACATCTGCACCAAACTGGGTCAGCTTTTCCGCAAGATAATCAGCACATGCCAGATGTTCAGGCGTGTTTGGAACGCGTGGCCCAAAATTGACCTGCGATTCGATGTATTGATAGGCTGAATCGGCGTTAAAGGCTGGTGTGGTAAGTTTTGGCCTGATCGTTTTAGCAGTCTGGGCTTTCTGCGATGGCTGCCCACAAGAAGTTATAAGTGTGGTTAGAAATAGCAGCGATGTTTTTACGGTGATACTTATCATGATTTCAGTTGTTGGGTTATTATTTTATTTCCCAGGTCGCACCTTCTTTCCCATCTTTTACAATAATTCCAAGATGACTCAGCTCATCACGTATTTTATCGGATGTGCCCCAGTCTTTGTTGTTTTTTGCCTGTTGGCGGATGTCCAGAATTAATTGCATCAAACCGTCTAGGGTCTCCGGGTTGTTGTTTGCTTTTTTTTCGTCGGTCAGACCCAATATTTCTTCAACAAACAGATGCATCAATGATGAAAATTCGGCAAGATCATCGCTGGTTAAACTCATTTTACCGGCAGCAATCGAGTTAATCGTTTTTACGCCTTCAAATAAGTGGGCTATTAGGATCGGACTATTCAGGTCGTCGTTTAGTGCATCGTAACATTTTTGTTGGAATTCGGAGACGTTAAAATCCGAAGAGTTACCGGCTTTTAGCTTTTCGAGTTGTGACATCCCTTCCATCAGCCGTTGCAACCCTTTTTCAGCTGCCTGTAAGGCTTCATTTGAAAAGTCGACTGTGCTACGATAGTGTGCTTGCAGAATGAAAAAACGAATGGTCATGGGTGAATAGGCCTGCTGTAACGTCTTGTGGTTGCCCGTGAAAAATTCTTCTAACGTAATGAAATTCCCCAATGATTTGCCCATCTTTTGGCCGTTGATGGTAATCATGTTATTGTGCATCCAATAGCGGCAGGGGCCTTGTCCGTTAGCAATGGTGCTTTGTGCTATTTCGCATTCGTGGTGTGGAAACATTAAATCCATGCCGCCGCCGTGAATGTCGAATTGTTCGCCCAGATATTTGGCACTCATGGCTGTGCATTCCATGTGCCATCCGGGGTAACCGTCACTGTATTTTGATGGCCAGCGCATGATGTGCGAAGGACTGGCTTTTTTCCACAGGGCAAAGTCAAAACTGTTCTTTTTTTCCGATTGACCGTCGAGATTTCGGGTGGTGCTGTAAAGGTCTTCCAGAACCCGCCCCGAGAGGATGCCATATTTGTGTTTTTTGTTATAACGTTCCACATTAAAATAGACGGACCCATTACTTTCGTAACCATAGCCTTTTTTTACAATCGCATCAATAACAGCCAATTGCTCAATAATGTGGCCTGAAGCACGGGGTTCAATGGATGGGCTTTTTACGTTTAGCATCCCCATGAAATGATGGTAGCGCTCGGTATAGTATTGCACCACTTCCATGGGTTCCAGTTTATCCAAACGGGCTTTTTTAGCTATTTTGTCTTCACCTTCGTCGCCATCGTTTTCGAGATGTCCTACGTCGGTAATATTACGCACATAACGCACTTTATATCCCAAATGAGAGAGATAACGGAACAGCAAATCGAATGTGATAGCCGGCCGTGCGTGCCCCAAATGAGGATCCCCGTAAACCGTTGGACCACAAACGTAAAGACCTACATGTGGGGCCGCGATGGGTTCAAAAACTTCTTTCTGATGTGAAAGGGTATTGAATATTTTAAGTGATTGTTCCATCTTATTTTGATTTTGAACGCGCTAAGTTACAAAAAAGATATTCAAACACGACTCTATTGAGTGTCTGTCTGTGAAGTCTGGCTTCTGCATTTTGCCTGGCCTAAACAAGGGTGTTTATGGCGATGAATTTTTATTTTTAGAGCTACGCAAGCCTTGAGTTTGGCCATTTCTTCGAGCACCTGACTCTTTATGTTAATATTGGAAACGCAAAGTATTTAAAATAGTACAGGTGGAATGGAGTCGTCAAATTGGTTGTACATTTCTTTTTGTTTGGTTATTTTTGATTTTGATGATTGAAGATTCTATATATTTTTTTTTATTGATAAAGGTATTGGTTCTATAATGAGAGGTAAACAAAAACGGCGGTTTGAGTGTTTATTTGGCGGGGTCTATTTCTACAGTGTAATATCCGTTTGGTTTCACATATTCAAATTATTGACCGGTTCGTTCATCGCATGAAATTATAATTCCTTATATTTGGTTGGGGTTATCAATAGTCTTAAACCCCAACGAAAATATCAATTTATGGAACAGAAGAAAGAGAAGAAAAAGCGCCCGGGGCGTTCGGAAATGAAAGCAATGGTGCAGGAAGTGTTTTTTAACAATCCTCAAAAAACATATAATTATAAGCAAATCGCATCATTGATTGGGGCTACTAAGAAAAGTGCCCGTCAACTGGTCGAAGTGTTATTGTTTGAATTGTCAGAGAGTGGTTTTTTAAGTCAGGTGTCGACGGGACGTTTCAAGTTGCTGTCGAGAGGTTCTCAAATTACTGGAACTGTTGATATGACTGCTTCTGGTGCTGCTTATATTGTACCCGACGACGGAGGCGAGGACATCTTCGTGACTCAGTCAAACCTTAAAACGGCCTTGCATGGCGATCGGGTTAAGATATTACAGTTTGCACGCCGTAAGCGTCACCAGATGGAAGGTGAGGTTGTGGAAGTTATTAAGCGTAAACGGGAATTATTTGTTGGCGTACTCGACGTAAGTCCCAACTTTGCTTTTTTGGTATGTGATAACAAAGTCATTAATAAGGATATTTTTATTCCCAAAGATAAATTGAAAGGCGCTGCCAATGGACAGAAAGTGGTGGCTAAAATTGTAGAATGGCCTGAGAAATCAAAAAACCCGGTTGGTGAGGTCGTTGATATTTTAGGCGATACAGGAAATAACAATGCCGAGATGCACGCCATTTTGGCTGAGTTTAATCTGCCATATTCATATCCCAGTGAAGTGGTGGCGGCGGCTGAGAAAATATCTGAGGCTATTCCGAAAGAAGAGATTGCCAAGCGACGTGATTTTCGTAAAGTGGCTACTTTTACGATTGACCCGGCCGATGCCAAGGATTTTGATGACGCGTTATCCGTTAAAAAGCTCGCAAACGGTTTGTGGGAAGTTGGTATTCATATTGCCGATGTTACGCATTACGTACAACCTGATACGTTGATTGATAATGAAGGGTATGAGCGTGCCACTTCTGTATATCTGGTCGATCGAGTGGTGCCCATGCTGCCCGAACGGTTGAGTAATTATTTGTGTTCCTTGCGTCCCAACGAGGATAAGCTTTGTTTTTCGGTAGTTGTGGAAATGAACGATGCCGCTGAGGTGAAAAAATCATGGGTGGGGCGTACCATTATTAATTCCGATCGAAGGTTTTCATACGAAGAAGCACAGACCGTGATTGAAACAGGAGAAGGCGATTTGTCCGATGAAATTTTGACGCTGGATCGTTTGGCTAAGCAATTACGGGCGGCTCGTTTTAAACAAGGTGCCGTGAGTTTCGATCGCGTGGAGGTTAAATTTAATATTGATGAACAGGGCAAACCATTAGGTGTTTTCTTTAAAGAATCGAAGGATGCCAATAAGCTTATCGAAGAGTTTATGTTGTTGGCCAATAAGCGGGTGGCCGAGCTGATTGGAAAAAGTGAGCTCAGTTCCGGATTTTTGCGTCAGAAGCCCAAAACCTTTGTGTACCGTATTCATGATGTTCCCGATCCCGATAAGTTTGAGACCTTCAGTAAGTTTGTTCGGAAATTTGGTCTGGAAGCTACGCCACAGGGCAAAGAGAGCATTAGCCAGTCGTTAAACCGATTGCTCGATGCCGTTCAGGGTAAAAAGGAACAAAATATTATTGAAACATTGGCTGTGCGAACCATGGCTAAAGCGATTTATTCAACCCATAACATTGGTCACTACGGTTTGGCTTTTAAGTATTATTCTCATTTTACTTCACCCATTCGTCGCTATCCTGATATGATGGTTCACCGTTTGCTGCAGCGTTATATTGATGGTGGACGTTCGGTCTCGGCCGAGCAGTATGAAAAGATGTGCGAGCACTGTTCTGAGATGGAGCAGCGGTCAGCCGATGCCGAAAGAGCTTCCATTAAATACAAGCAGGTCGAGTTTTTGAAAGATAAAGAAGGTGAAGTATTTGAAGGGGTCATTTCGGGGGTTAGCGAATGGGGCTTATTTATCGAAATAGTGGAGAATAAATGTGAAGGTTTGGTTCCTATGCGTGATCTTGACGATGATTTTTACCAGTTTGATGAGGAGAATTATTGTCTGATAGGTCGTCGTAGCCGCCGTAAATTTCAATTGGGCGATCAGGTGAAAATACAGGTGGCCCGCGCTAATCTCGAAAAACGTCAGCTCGATTTTGTCCTGGCTAAAGACGATGACGCATGGATGCGGTAATGAAATTTTTTATATTGTACTTGCCCTAAAACTCCGGTGGCAGATAGGAAAGCTTTATTTTTGAGGCTTGCGAAGTTTGAAGAAAGTGAGTTTGCTGGTTGTAAATGACCATTTTGAAATCGAATGAGACGAAAAAATGGTATTTTATTGATGACACTATGTAATAGTGGATTAAGATCTGAAAATATTGTAAATTTGTTTTAATTCAGACTAAAATAAAAAATGATGACACTGGAAACTACATCTTTAACACCCTCCCAGGACGCTACGCGCAACACAATACTGGAGTCTTCCAGAGAGCTTTTTGCTCGCTTTGGATATAAAAAAACGACCATGGAGGATATAGCCGCTACCATGCGTAAAGGCAAAAGTTCGCTTTATTACTATTTTAAAAATAAGGAAGACATTTTTCAGGCTGTAATTGAGCTGGAGTCTGATTTATATTTTTCGCGACTGAAGGAGGTGGTGCATTCCGATCGCGACCCATCTGTTAAGTTGAAGAATTATGTTTTGACCCGTATGGAGTCGATGGCAGAACTCAAAAATTTTCAACGTGTATTGAAAGAAGGCATTTATGGTGGCTATGAGTTTTTGGGCGGTGTTAACGAAAAAGCGGAGGCTATAGAAGCGGATCTTCTTAAGTCTATTTTAGATGAGGGAGTGATACATGATCTGTTTTCAGTGAAAAACACCAGAATTGCCGCTATAGGCATCGGGACGGCGTTGCGTGGATTAGAAATCCCGATTTTTAGAGGGTTTGAAACACCTGGCATGTTTCAAGAGGAAATTGATAATATTTTATCGATTCTTTTTTACGGCGTCATGAAGCGATAAGCCGGTACTAAGGGTCTGTGCCGGGTAGAAAATGGATTTTTAGCCATTTTTCTACCCGCTTTTTTTTTATGTCGTTTATCTTTGTGAGATTTTTAAATTAATTCATTATGCCGGTTAATATAAATGATGCGCTTCCTGCCAAAGCATTGCTCGAAGCAGAGAATGTATTTGTGATGGGCGAAAGCCGCGCTGTAACACAAGATATCAGACCGCTGAAAATTTTAATTTTGAATTTGATGCCTCTTAAAATTGTGGCAGAGACTCAGCTTTTGCGTGTCTTGTCAAATTCGCCCCTGCAGGTTGAAATCGAGCTGATGATGACCAACTCGCATTTGCATCGTAACACTCCACAAGAGCATTTGCTGACTTTTTATCATACTTTTGAAGAGGTTGAATCGCTTTATTTCGATGGAATGATTATTACCGGAGCGCCAATTGAATTAATTGATTTTACCGAAGTCAATTATTGGGAGGAATTATGCAGTATTATGGAGTGGAGTAAAAAACATGTTACTTCAACATTGCATATTTGTTGGGGCGCTCAGGCTGGTTTGTATTACCATTTTGGGCTGAAGAAGTATGAGCTTCCCAAAAAAATGTTCGGGGTGTTTCGCCATGATGTCTTGTTGCCTAAGGAACCTCTGCTTAGAGGCTTTGACGATAGTTTTTTTGCACCTCATTCACGTTATACTGAAGTTCGCGAAGATGAGGTCATAAAACATCCCGGATTGCTGTTGCTGAGTCGTTCGCCAGAGGCGGGTGCTTATCTGATTATGTCGGAAGACCGCAGACAGGTGTTTGTGACCGGGCATCCTGAGTATGATCCAAATACGTTGGGTGAGGAGTATTGGCGTGACATAAACAAAGGATTGGAGATTGCTGTTCCCGAACATTATTATCCGGATAATGACCCGAAAGCCAATCCATTAGTGACCTGGCGAGGGCATGCTCATTTGTTGTATTCCAACTGGCTTAATTATTACGTTTATCAATCAACACCTTACACTTTGGGTGAGATTGATGGTTGATATGCCATCTGTTTTTAGCATTCTGATATATAAAACAGCTTGCTAAATCGTTTCATTTTGAGAGCGGGCGTAATGTAGTGGCCGCACTTTATAATACTTTATATACGAACACTATTTGAGCTTAAAAGTCATTTGTCCCACCTGAAATCCATCGGTAAAAAGATCTGCTTTGTATTCACCACTGGTTAGTTCGCCGGCATCGACGTCGTAAAAAATGCAGACATCGGTATTTTCTCCCCCATATTCGATGGTGCGTTTGGCTGAATAGTTGATTTCGGCGTCGTCGTAGGTAAACAGATCATCGCGTGAGTGCATGAGAAGTTGTCCGTCGGGGCGTTCGATACGCAGAAAAACGGTTTTCATACCAACAGGAGCCGTCAGGTTTTTTAATAAGGTAAAACAAATTTTCAGTTGAACAGCTCTTGAACTACGTTCTGTTGTCCGACCATTTGATAACAAACCTTCGGCTTTATGATTGGCTGTTTCCAGTTGACTGGCAATTGTAACTTTTTTTTCCAGCTCATCTTTTTTCTCTTCCAGCTTTTGATACGACGATTGGATGCGGGAATAACGCCGGCGTTGTTCCTGATTTTCCAGTGTTAAAGCCTGATTTATTTGGTTGAGTGAATCTATCTGTACAATATATGTGCGTAATACGCCTCGAAGAGTCGTCAATTCTTTTTGATATTCGCGAATTTTGCCCATGTTGGTCGCTTTCACGGTTTTGAGTTCTTCCACCAGATGCGCCACACGTTCGCGTTCCATCGTCAGCATCTCGTTTAGGGTATCATTGTCACTGTGAAGTGAATCGTAATTGGTCATTAAATTCTGGTATTCCTCGGTCAGAATGGTCTTTTCTTCTGTCAGGGAATCAACAATTTCATTCATTTCTTTGGTTTGAAAAATAAAGAGCAAGGACACGCCAAGCAATACCACGCCTGAAACGATTAATAGTATTTGAAGTGATCTGTTTGTGGGCTTTTTGATTTCCATTGTTTCAACTTTAAATTTCATGTTGCACAAAAGTATAATTTTTTATTGAGGCAAATCAAACTATTTGATGGGCAAAATAAAAGAGAAACGGTTTTTTGAAGAAGCATTTCAGTTTTTATCTTTATCGGAAGTTGTTTCTTTACTCATTCAATTTTCGGTTTTATTGGCTTAATTAAGTTATTTTTGTGCACAACGATATAATACTGCATTTTATGAGTAGGTTGAAAAGCTGGAAGATAGTCTCCTTTATTGTGTTTTTTGTAGTCGTATTTTTGGTAGCTCTTACGGGAGGTTGTGCCAGTACCGGATATCCTTCAGGTGGTGCAAAAGATGAAGAACCACCAGTTGTTGTGAAATCTATTCCCGAGCAAAATGCGCTGAATTTTAGAGGAGATGAAATTATTGTAGAGTTTAATGAACTCATAAAGGTGACTGATGTCCTTCAGAAATTGATGGTTTCGCCGCCTGTTAATGAGCAACCAACGGTTACAACCAATGCGCGGCGTTTGGTGGTTAAGTTTAAGGAAGATCTGCAACCTAATACGACTTACACGCTTGATTTTGCCGATGCACTCAGCGATAATAATGAAGGAAATGTGTTGGAAAATTTTAGAGTTTCATTTTCCACCGGTGAGATAATTGATAGCCTTGAGATGTCAGGTTTTTTGTTTGACGCCGAGACGTTGGCTCCTGTGGCGAGTGCCTTGGTTATGGTTTATTCAAATCAGGCTGATTCGGCCTTTAGAACGATGGTGCCTCTCAGGGTGACTAAAACGGATACCAGAGGTCATTTTTCTATAAAGAATCTGGCACCTGGAAAATATCGCGTCTATGGGTTGGAAGATGCTAACCGTAATTACAAATTTGACCAGCCAGGCGAACGTATTGCGTGGTATCCGGAATTGGTCGAACCATACATTGGTACCCGGATGCGGATCGATTCTATCTCTGCCGATTCTACTGTAATGGTCGAAGAAATGGCTTTCTTACCTGATAGTATGAAACTATTTATGTTTCAGGAAAACAACGTTGAACAATATCTTAAAGAACAAAAGAGGACAGAACGAAACAGAGTTGATTTTTTATTTAATAAGGGTTTGCAAGAGCGGTTGAAGGTGAAGGTTTTGAATCGGGATATCACTGATTGGATGGTGTATGAGCAATCTCTTAACCACGACAGTGTTACCCTTTGGATTAAAGATACGGCATTGATTCAAAGTGATTCTCTTTTTTTGGCGGTGCAATACCATATACTTGATTCTTTGAAGCAGGATGTTTTAAAATTAGATACTATTAACGCCTATTTCTTTGATTTAGGACCTTCGGATAACCGGAAAAAGAAGAAGAAAGAAGAAATTGCAGTGATCCCGACACTGAAACCCGGAGGTTTGAAATCGTCGCTGGAAATATTAGAACAATTGGCTCTTGTTTTTCCAACCCCGATTGAGCGCATCGAAGATACAGCACTTCATTTTTACCGAATGGAAGATACCATACCGGTTAAACAGGATTTTCGATTAAAGCAGGACTCAATTCGTATCCGTCGTTTTGTGGTTGATTTTGACAGAGAACCAGGGCTGTCCTATCTGTTTGAAGCTGATTCCGCAGCTTTTACCGATATTTATGGTCTTACGACAGATGCGATAAAACAGACGTTTTCAGTTAAAACCGAAGATAACTACGGGATTTTCTACGTCGGCATTGATCATCCTAAAACAAATTGGCTGCTTGAAGTCTTAAATAAACAAGAACAAATAATCAGAAAAAGCGCCGTGCCGGCTAACGGGAAAATCGGATTTCGTTTTTTGCGGCCCGGCGACTATTTGTTGCGGATTGTTGAAGATGTCGATGGCAACGGGAAATGGACTACTGGTGATTTTGGAAAAGGGATTCAGCCTGAAAAGGTGTTCTATTTTCCGGAGTTAATAAATATCCGGGCCAACTGGGAACGCATGATTCCCTGGCGTGCTGACACATTCGATATTTATGACTTTGCGGAGCGTTTCAGATTAAAAGATTCAACCCCGGATAAAAGCCGGAAATGATTTGATCGTATAACTTTTTAACAGTAACAGAGGTGAAACACCACAGTTTTAAGCTGCTCGCAGGTTTATTGATAATGATATTATCGATGTCCCTGACCTATGGGCAGTGTAGTAAGGATAAGGACGTGGTCTTTCAGCCTGGTGAAAAAATTTATTATCACGCCTTCTACAATTGGGCTTTTATCTGGTTGGATGCTGGATTAGTTTCTTTTGAAGTGGCGGCTGACAGATGGCAGGGGCTCGCGGCTTATCGACTCACAAGTATCGGGGTTACTCAGCATGGATACGACCGCTTGTTTTCGGTGCGCGATACTTTTGAGGTGTTTTTGTCGCCAACGACGCTTATGCCATACGAATTTAAACGTATTACCAACGAAGGCTCCTATTTTTCCAGACATCATTATTTGTTTAATTGGGACAAGAAGACGATTGCTGCAAGTATCTCAAAGGAGGGGGCGCCGGAGGAAAGCAAGGAGCTGAAATGGCCCGACTGCACTTTTGATGTGTTATCGATGATTTACCATGCTCGCAATATTGATTTTTTAAAATATAAGCCGGGCGATAGAATCCCTATTTCTTTATTGGTCGATGGTGAAATTTATTCGCTTTATATTCGTTATCTGGGCGAAGAAGTTGTTGAGGACCGGGAAGGTCAGAAATTTAGTTGCCTTAAGTTTAAGCCATTGCTGGTCGATGGAACTATTTTTCAAGCCGGAGAAGATATGACGGTTTGGGTGACTAATGACCAAAACCGGGTGCCTGTTATTGTTGAAGCAAAAATTTTGATTGGGGCTGTTAAGGCGGTTATGTCCGGTTACGAAGGACTGAAATTTCCGCTGTCGGCCAAGGTGAAATAATTAGTTGTGACGATTAAATCTGTAACAGTGAAATGATGGCTGGGGTATGACAACACAATATTTTATTGATAAAACGAATGAATGTTATTCTGCTTTGTACTCTGGCTTGCTAACAGCGGCACAATCGAGCGATCCTGAAGCGATTCATCGGTTTCGGGTGGATGTGAAAAATTTTGTAGGGTTGATGGTTTTTGTTTTTGAGCTTAAAAGGGATGCTCTTTGGCCTAATACGATGATTTTTCAATTGAAGCCATACTATAAATTATCCGGAAAAATTAGAAATATTAATGTTGTTAAAGATTTGTTGAGTGCTCATTTTGATGAGGTTCCCGATGGTTTTTATAACTATCTGGAGGGACAACTCCTTCGGCGGCAGAATGAATTTGAGGCACTTACTTCTGATATTGATCTTCCCAAAGCGGAGGATGTTAAAAATGAGGTGTCATTGTTGATGGCCGCTTCTACGTTTTCAAAAGAGTTGCTTGAAAGACATCTGTTCGATAATAAGGTCAAAGCATTAAGCCTCATTTCAGATAACAGTCCGGGTGAAGAGTGGCACGCGGCGCGTTCTTTTTTTAAACGTAATTATTTGTTGTCTAAATTGTTATTGGCTGAGGTGATGGATGACGTCAAGCTGAGTGAAAATCGCATACTGGAACAGGAGTTGGGATTTTGGCATGATATTGTTGTTCTTACCAAAACGTATGACAGGTACTTGTTGACAAACGACTGCTCGTCATCTCCATCTTTTAGGAAGCAGTTATGCGAATTAAAACAAAGCCGCGAAAAATTAATTTATCAATCCACACAGGAGGTTGTCTGAAGAGGGGTTGTTTCTTTATGAGTTGTGGCGGTTTCTTTCTCTGCGATTTTTGATGGTTGCTTCGGCAACTTAGGATGACTCTTAAAGGCTTTATAAAATTTCATTTGTTCGTAATAGTCCAGCTTTATTAATGTTGGTTGATTCAGAAACTGACGTACCCAAAAATTATTGCATCCATCTTTACTGAAATTCTGTAAGCCTTTTATCTTAAGAAAGTAGTCGGTTAATTCAAAGTTGGTATAGCGGTGATCTGTTATCTCATCTATTTGATCCAGAAGTCGTTGTTTTTCTTTTGGCCCGTCTTTAAAATATATTTTTTCAAGATGAGCCATGGCTCTATGAGTGACAAAATACTGAAGCATACTTTGTCCTGTCAGAAAAAGTAATGTTGCACATAGTAAAATTAAACCTATTATTATCAGCATATTCATCGTGGGGAATCTTTAAAGCCATCAGGATTAAGTCTGTTTATTGTTCCTGATTGTATCGTTCGTTTTATGAATTAAAATGTTAAAGGTTACATTTTTTTGATTAAAGGTTCATTTTTTTGATAAATCTTTAGCCACGTTATATTGAAAAGATGCGAAACCTTTTTTGTTTCAATAAAAGTAATGGACAATAAATGTGTATGCCATAGTGATTTGACAAGTGCCTTGTTATTGTTGACGAATTGAGCTAAATTAAGGATTACTGGTTGAAAGCAGATTCTCCGGATGAAGGTGGCTCCGCTCCGATAAGTTTTTTATTACGGCCATCAGTTGATTTTTAATTTCTGACTGTTCCAGAATATAAAACTTGTTTTTTAAATGTTTTGACAGATAAACCTGTTCCGGTTGTCCGGGAGTTGGAATTAAAATGGCTGTGCGATTTAGATAGGTTAAATCCATAATGGTTGAATAACCGGAACGGCTGATAATAACCGGCGTCTTGAGTAATATCGTTTTTAGTGCTGAATCAGTTAAGTGAGAAATATACGTTAAGTTGCCAGAGGTGATGTGTTGGTCTGGGATGTCAGGTCTCCCGGTCATAATCCATACGTTAAGCCGGGTTCGTTTGAGCACTTTGACGAGCTTGTTTCGGAGCACTGTTCGTTGCGGTTCGGGTCCTGACAATATGACGAGCACATCGGGGAAGGTGGCAATGTCTGTTGCCTGTTCGCATACCATGAAGCGGGATAGTGGCCCCCTGAACGAAGCGTTGGTTGGCAGTGGATAACGGTGGCTTAATTCGCCGCTTAAGTTTATGCCTTTATCATGATCAGGAATGATGCATTCGTCGAAAGGCTGGATGAGCGAACGAATGATGCAATGCACTGGGTATTCCATAAACGATAGTAACCACGGGAGCTTGATCATTAATTGATGCGTGATGATAATGCTGCGTATACCTTTCACTCTGGCCCCATATCGGTTGTCGGATACGATGCAGTGTGGCTTGTGCTTTTTTGCCAGTTGGCGTATTATCCGGCGCTCTTTCCTGGGCCATCCAATCAAATGTGGCAGCTGAAACAACATCTTAATCCATAAAGGTCCGGTTTTTTGATAACGAATTTTGGGACCGGGGAAGAATGCTGTTGTTATCCCCGGAAAAGTTATCTGAAAGAACGAGGTTACCGGTATTTCCCCCGCAATCACAATTTTAAACCCTTTTTGCTGAAGTTCATGAACAATTGGTACACAGCGGGTAGCGTGTCCCAGGCCCCAGTTTAGCGGGCAAACCAATGCTGTTTTAGTTTCGTTCATCTGTTGAGGATGTTGTCAGGCAGATACTTGTACCGCAATGCCCAATTCCCTTATTTTATCAGCGATAATGTTCAATTCTTTTTCTGAAATTTTTTCAAGTGTATCAACCGGAGTATCCCTGGCTATGGTATATACCATGACTTCACGCGGCGCTATTTTATTAATAAGTTGCAACCAGGCTGTTAATTCTTCCGGCTGGGTGTTGTCAATATTTTGCCCCTTGTAGGAGCCTTTAACAAATAAGGTCTGGATGATTACGTGTCCATTAAATTGTTTTAACTGTTCTACTGTTTTATTAAGGCTGAAATGTCCAACCGGTTGGTCTAGTAGCTGAATGGTTGATGCTAGACCTGAGTCTAGTTTTTGAATGTTATCATCTACTTTTAAAAGAGCATTAAAGACCTTTTGAGAGCCTATTCTTGTGGCGTTAGATAATACGGCGACGCGAGCGTTCGGACATAGTTGATTGCGTAATTCTATGGTGTCGTCAATAATGCCGGCAAATTCCGGATGAAGTGTTGGTTCCCCGTTTCCTGCAAAAGTAATGACGTCGGGGAGGTTTTGATCTGCCCCCATTTTAGTCAACATTTGTTGAAGCGCTTCTTTGACTTGAATTCGGGTCGGTAGTTCTGCTTTAGGTGCTGTTTTGTCAGGGTTAAATCCACATTCGCAGTATATGCAGTCAAAAGAACATAGTTTTCGATATGTCGGTAACAGGTTGATGCCCAGTGAAACGCCCAGTCTGCGGCTTTTTACAGGCCCAAATATGATTTCGTTAAAAAGAAATGTTGACATGAATTTTTTGGTAAAGGTAGCAGTTTTACATTAAAGTTATCAGGTAACGGGCAGCGTGAAGCTAAATTTGGATCCTTTGCCAGGCTCTGTTTCTACCTGTATTGTTCCTCCCAAAAGTTCAATATATCCTTTGGATATGGCCAGGCCCAATCCGGAACCTTTGGCTGCTTTGGAATCTCCCACCTGAATGAAACGTTCAAAAATGGCAGCTTTTTTATCTGTCGAGATGCCGATGCCACTGTCTTCTACGTATATAATTACCTGGTTATTCTGTACGTAGCATCCGGCTTTTATGTAACCACGTTGCGTGAATTTTAATGCATTTTTGATGAGGTTGGTCAGTATAGCATCTACTTTATTGCCATCGGTGTTTATGGTAATGTTGCATTCCTTATGGTTTACATCAAAAATTAAGTTGAGATTTTTGCTTTGTGCTTCCGGTTTAAAAAAGTGTATGATTTCGGTTATTCGCGCTGGAATGTTGATAGGCGTTTTGTTGATTGTTACCTGGTTGGCTTCAATTTTTGAGATATCGATGAGGTCATTGATGATGGCCAGCAGTCGTTCGCCGCTTTTTTCAATTATATCCAGATATTCGTCTTTTTCTGTGGTGTTGAGTTCCGGGTCCCGAAGTAATTGCGTGAATCCGACAACCCCGTTTAGCGGTGTCCTGATTTCGTGACTCATATTGGCCAGGAAGGCGCTTTTCAGACGATCACTTTCTTCGGCTTTTTCGCGTGCGTGCAGGTGTAGAGTCATTTCTTCTTTTAAACGTTGGCTGATTCTTCTGGTTCCTTGAATTTTTTTCTGTAGTGCCTTGGTTAATGAATGATTGGCCATAACCATCACGAGGTTTAGTAATAAATAGTTTAAACCTATAGTGCCTGCTGATGCCGGCTCAATGTCATACAGAGAAGTGTTGTCAAATAAATTAAAAATTGAGCCGATTACCAAGATGATGAAAACCAGTATATTGCCAAAAAAGGTGATAAGCCCGGCTTTTTTATTGATGAGTAACGATGACAGCACTGAAAAGCTTACCAGATAGATGAGTCCTGGCCCCATCCATCCCATATAACCCAAAAGGACCAGCCCCAACGAATAGAGTGTGAAAAGTATGAGTCGTTTTTTGTGACGAAAATGAATGGAATTTGTGAAGGTGATGGCATAAACCATGATAAAAGCAATGGTATCGTACACTGCAACCATGATGAGGCCTGTCTTGACCGACATAATCAGGCTTGGAATATAAACAATAAAAGCCAGTGGCAGGATATAAACCATTAGTTCGGATAAAAACACAGATTGCCATTTTTCAAGCGGCCCTTTCGACGACGAAGGTGCTTTGAATTGCTGCTTGACAAACCTACGGTAGCTTTGCAGTATGGTTAAAAATCGATTTTTTTTCACGCTTTTATTGCTCTATAATTCACTGTTGTAACGATGTGAGTTTACATAAAAATTTTCTGTTTTGCAATGACGAATCAGAGTCCGGTACATAAATAGCTTGTTGAAAGGTATTGATTATATTCATTGTTTTAGATTTATATTTAACCAACAGATGATCGAATTGTTGATAAAATCCTGTGGTAGTGATCTGATAAGCTATTGTTTGGAGGGAAACCCTTTTCGGATGAAAGTGTAGGATTAATTCCATTTTGTTATCTTTGACAGGATAAAATAAAAGTAAGGATGTTTTTCAGAGATATCGTTGGTCAGCAAGCTGTAAAGGAACATTTAATCCGAATGGTTAAAGATGGACGTGTGAGTCACGCTCAGCTTTTTACCGGAGGTGAAGGCGTTGGTACATTGCCTATGGCAATGGCTTTTGCTCAGTATTTGAATTGTTTGAACCCGGGTGAACATGATGCCTGTGGTACCTGTAGCTCATGTGTTAAGGCTGCTAAACTGATTCATCCTGATATCCATTTTGTTTTTCCTGTAATTAAGGATAGCAGTACCACTCCGGTTAGCGATAACTATTTGTCAACCTGGCGTTCTGTTGTTACCGAAGCACCTTACTTTAGTCTTGATCAGTGGTTTGGGCGTCTGTCGGATGCCAAAAAAACCGGGATGATATATTCTGAGGAGAGTGGTAATATCATCCGGAAACTGAGCATGAAAAATTTTGAAGGCCGGTATAAAGTGATGATAATCTGGCTGCCTGAAAGAATGAATGATGCGGGGGCCAATAAATTGTTAAAAGTTTTGGAAGAGCCACCTTCGGATACCGTTTTTATCATGGTTTCTGAGCGGCCGGCATCATTGCTGGCAACTATTTTATCCAGAACCCAGCAATTACATTTTCCCGGTATTGACAACAAGGAGATGGCCGCATCGTTGGTGCAGCGCTACCATGTTTCGTCGGAGCAGGCTGATTTGGCAGCCCGTTTGGCGCGGGGTAATTTCGTGAGTGCTATACGCAACATTGGTGCAGTGGAAGATAGTCAGGGGTTTTTTGATTATTTCGCTGATATGATGCGCGCTTCCTACTCGCGTAAAATTTTTGAGGTGATGAGATGGGTGGATGTCGTTTCTACATGGTCGCGGGATAAGATAAAAGCTTTTTTAGATTATGCAATTAATATGCTGCGAGAGAGCTTTATTTTTAACTTTCAGCAAAGCGAACTTAATTTTCTGACGCCTCAGGAAAATGCTTTTGTTCAGAAATTTGCCCGTTTTATTACCGATCAGAATGTGGGTCGGATGGTTGAAGAACTTGAATTGGCGTATGCGCACATCGATCAAAATGGCCATGCTAAAATGGTATTGTTTGACACATTAATTAAAATTATCCCGCTGTTTAAAGCTTAAACGTGGGATTCATTCTTCCCGTTAACGGGAAATTTCAATATATAACCAGTGCATAAAGGCACTATAAACCTTTGTTACAAATGGATATTAATACGATAGAACAGAAACCTGCCAGCAAATGCAGTACCTGTGGAGACAGGTGTGGGAAGCTGGAGGTTTTTGACTGGCTGGGCGATTTGCCGGATATGCCCAATGGTTCTGATATTGTTGAAGTGCAGTTTAAAAATACCCGAAAGGGGTTTTATCGCAATACCAGCCAAACAAAGCTGATGAAAGGTGATATTGTGGCGGTTGAGGCTTCGCCGGGACACGATATAGGCACCATTACCCTTACTGGTGATTTGGTGCTTTTGCAGATGAAAAAAAATAATCTTTCGCCTTCCAATTATGAGTTTAAAAGGGTATACCGGAAGGCTAAATCTGTGGATCTCGAAAAATGGGAGGAAGCCAAGTCGTTGGAACGTGAAACGATGCTTGAATCGCGAACATTTGCACAGCGCCTGGGGTTGAACATGAAAATTGGTGATGTTGAATATCAGGGCGATCGAACCAAGGCCATTTTTTATTATATAGCGGACGAACGCGTTGATTTTCGGGAATTGATAAAAGTGCTTGCCGACCGTTTTAAGGTGCGTATCGAGATGCGGCAGATAGGTGCCCGTCAGGAAGCTGGACGTATCGGTGGAATTGGACCATGTGGGCGTGAGTTGTGTTGCAGTACCTGGCTCACCAGTTTTAAATCGGTTACCACCAATGCTGCACGTTATCAGGAAATATCTCTCAATCCTCAAAAGCTTGCCGGTCAGTGTGGTAAGCTGAAATGTTGTCTGAATTACGAACTGGATGCCTACCTGGATGCACAACAGGATTTTCCAAGTACTTCTATCCCTCTTGAAACAGAAGACGGTACGTTTTATCATTTTAAGACCGATGTGTTTAAGCGACTGATGTGGTTTTCGTCTGGCCGCGATAGTATTGGCAAAGTGGTGATGCTGTCAGTGGATAAGGTGAAGGAAATTATTGAATTGAACAAGGCTGGTAACCGGGTTAAAAAGATTGAAGATGAAGTGGTAATGCCCGAAGCGGCCCCTGAAATAGGCTATTCAAATGTGGTTGAAGAGGGAAGTTTAACCCGTTTTGATGAAAAAAGTGGCAAGCGGCCCAGCAAGCGGAGAAAGAAACGAAAGCCTTCAAATCGTCGGGCAAATAGTGATAAATCGGAAAAGAAGAAAAATGAAAATTAGTTGGTTATTAGGTTTGGTATTGCTGTTCGCGGCCTGCGGTCCAAAAATAATTTATGAAAAGCAGATTCTTTTTGGACCCGAAGGCTGGAACATGAATCAACCGGCTGTGTTTGAGATGACCTTGAGCGATACAACAGATATTATGGACTTTGGGTTGACCTTTAATCATGGTAACAATTATCCTTACAGTAATTTATGGGTGTTTTTAACCATTCAGGGTCCAAATGGGGTACAGAAAAAAGATACCCTGGAAATGATACTGGCAACCGTTGATGGACAATGGCTGGGAGAAAAATCAGGCGGTGAATATTCACTTTCAGCAGCTTTTCAGCCTCATGTGCGGCTGGCTGAGCCTGGGTTATATCGTTTTGAAGTACAGCAAGGTATGCGTAATGAAATCCTTAACGATTTTAAATCGGTTTCTTTTTGGGTGCGTTAGGTAGTGCGTGTCCGAAAAGTGAGGGGTTGAGCCAGAAAGTTCAACGTCAAGGCTGGCGAAGTCCGAAAAATTGTACTTACTAATGTAACTGATCACTTTGAGGACTAGCATAACGCAGAAGTTGTTTTTTTGTAAGCACTAGTTCGTAATTATTTTAAAATGTAAAATTATTTTCGTGGCAAAAAATAAGTTGCAGAAATTTGCGGAAATGGATGCCTTCTCTCATGTCATTCAGGCCAGTTTTGATGAGGTATTTCGTAATGACTACAAATTAAAAGGTCTTTGGGCTAAAAATTTCTTTAAGAATGATCATCCTATAATATTAGAGTTGGGCTGCGGTAAAGGTGAGTACACCGTTGGATTGGCCGACCGTTTTAAAGAGACTAATTTTATTGGAGTAGATATAAAGGGCGCCCGGATGCACACAGGCGCTTGCCAGGCTGTCGACAAAGAGTTAAATAATGTGGCCTTTATCCGTACTCGTATTGAATTGATCGATTCTTTTTTTTCTGCCGGCGAGGTGTCAGAAATTTGGCTTACATTCCCTGATCCTCAAATGAATAAGGCTAAAAAGCGGTTGTCTGGCACTCGTTTCTTAACCATGTATGCCCATTTATTAAAGCCTGGGGGTAAAATTCATTTGAAAACAGACAGCAATTTTTTGTACAACTACACCCGTGAAATGGCCAAGGTTAATAAGTTGACGGTCTTGAGTGACTATAATGATCTGTATAATAGTGATTTTGTTAACGACATCCTTTCTATTCATACCTATTATGAAGAACGATTTATGTCTCACGGTATTCCCATTAAATATTTTAGTTTTTTGCTCGATAATGTCAATCCTTTAATTGAACCTGAGGTGGATATCCCTTTTGACGAATACCACAATGCAGGCCGCAGCGTGAAATTTTTAAATGATGGCGAAGAAAGGTAGTCGAAAGAACATCGGGTCTGATTTTTTTGAACAGGTTTATTCTGTCACACGTTGCATTCCGCATGGGAGGGTGACATCCTATGGTGCTATTGCCCGTTTCATTGGCGCACCCGGAGCAGCTCGTATGGTAGGGTGGGCGCTCAATAAATCGGGTGGACGTGAACCTTTTATTCCGGCTCACAGAGTGGTTAATCGCAATGGGCTCCTGTCGGGCAAGTCCCACTTTCCCGGTTCCGACACCATGCAGGAAATGCTTGAGTGCGAAGGTGTAAAAGTGGATGATAACTGTGTGGAGAACTTTGAAGCTTTATTTTGGGACCCGTCGAAAGAGCTGAAGCCTTTTAGTTAACTACAAATAATTTTTGTGTAAACGAATTAACAGCCATTTATATGTATGAATATGTCTCCGGTAAAATAGTTGAAAGTAGCCCTGCTCATGTGGTTATTGAAAATAATGGGTTGGGATATTTTTTGAGCATTTCGTTAACAACCTATACAGCTATCAAAGAGCTTAAGGAAACCACTCTTTTTGTTCACGAAAACATTCGGGAGGATGCTTATTTATTATTTGGATTTTATAATCAGGAAGAACGAATGTTATTTCGGCAACTGATATCAGTTTCGGGTATTGGCGCTAACACTGCGCGCATGATGCTTTCATCAATGCCACCCAGTGAGTTAAAAGTCGCTATTATAACTGGTAATGCCAATCAGTTGAAAGGCATTAAGGGAATCGGTTTAAAAACAGCTCAACGAGTGATTGTTGAGCTGAAGGATAAATTGGGAAAAGAGGGGGGTGACGAAAAATTATTTATGACGACAGACAATACTGTGCGCGAAGAAGCGTTATCTGCTTTAGTGATGTTGGGTTTTGCCCGTGCAGCATCGCAAAAGGTGGTCGATAAATTGTTGGTAGCAGAGCCAGGTAGTAAAGTGGAGCAAATTATAAAGCAGGCGCTGAAAATGCTTTAATACCTGACATTGAATTTTCCAGATATTGAGAAAAAAAATAAGACATAATTTTTTAATTGTTGCTTCAATATTTTTGTTTGTGGCAGTTGGCGCTGAACAGCATGTGCCTTCTCTGCAAACCGAACTTGTTTTGCCCGTTTTTTCTGATGTTGATTCGTTGGAAAATGAATACGATGCTTCACGTTATGCTGAACCCATAACGGATGTTCAGCAACCTTATGCAGATAATGATTCACCGGTTTCGTTGGACGACCCTTCGAACGTGGACTACAGCGCAGAGTATGATCCTCAAACAGGATTAGTTACATTGTATCGTAAAATTGGTAATGTGAAGATAATGCTGCCCTATACTATGTCACTTGACGAGTATAACAACAGCGAGATGCGCTCGTCTATGCAACGATATTGGGAAAGTAAAAATATGGATGCCGCAAACGGTGGGCAGGCCGGCCAATTTCGTGTAAATAACGAGGTGTTTGAAAGTGTGTTCGGATCCAATACCATTAATATTCGTCCTCAGGGGACTGCTGAGTTAAGGCTGGGCGTGAACCATACGGTCATTGATAATCCGACACTGCAGGAGAAAATGCGAAAGACAACCACGTTTGATTTTCAGCAGAAAATTCAAATGAATATTCGCGGTAGTATTGGCGAGAAGCTTAAGCTGGGCATTAATTATAACACGGAAGCGACTTTTGATTTTGAGAATCAGATAAAGCTTAATTATGAAGGTGGAGAGGATGATATCATCAAAAAAGTGGAAGCCGGGAACGTTTCTATGCCTTTACCGGGAACATTGATTACCGGTAGTCAAAGTTTGTTTGGGGTAAAAACCGAGATGCAGTTTGGTAAATTGACCATTTCAACCATATTGTCGCAACAGAAAGGCGAAACTTCAGTGATGAATATCCAGGGAGGTGCCCAAACGAGTGAGTTTGATATTCCTGTAAATGAGTACGATGCCAATCGTCATTTTTTCTTGTCACATTTTTTTCGCGATAATTATAACAAGGCACTGAAGAGTTTACCAGTTATAAATTCGCCGTACACCATTACTAAAATTGAAGTATGGGTGACCAATAAGTCCAGTAATTTCGATAATTCCCGTAATATTATTGGTTTTACCGATTTGGCCGAAAATAACGAGAATATTTCAAATTCAAGATGGACGGCTCAATCGGGTGTTAACCCGTATAATACCGCCAACGACCTGTATAAGCAAATGACCACGACGTACAGTGGTATTCGTGATATTAATCAGGTCTCTACATTGTTGTCGGAGTTTAAGATTGCCTCTGATTATGAGAAGATTGAAAATGCCAGATTGCTCTCTGAGTCGGAATATACGCTTAATAGTCGTTTGGGATATATCTCGCTCAATAGTGCATTGAATAATGATGAAATTTTGGCGGTGGCTTATGAGTATACCTACAATGGAAATGTTTATAAGGTGGGTGAGCTGAGTAATGCTGGTTACGATGCGCCTAATACTTTGATTACAAAGTTGATTAAAGGAACGGCACTAACACCTGCCCATCCCACCTGGGATTTGATGATGAAAAATGTTTATTCGACTGGCGCTTACCAGTTGAGCTCTGATGATTTTTCAATGCAGGTAACCTATCTGAACGATTCAACGGGTAGTTATATTAATTATTTTCCCGAAGGAACGACGGCTGAGCAGGGGGGCGTTAAGGGTGAGCTTTTTATCTCAATTCTTGGCCTTGATAATCTTAATAGTAATATGGAATATACGCCTGATGGCGTATTCGATTTTGTGGAGGGTTACACCATTATACCAGCACAAGGGCGCATCATTTTTCCGGTTTTGGAGCCGTTTGGAGAAGATTTAACAACGCACCTCCCAACTCAGGCGCTAAAGGATAAATATGGCTTTTATGAACTCTATAATTCAACACAAACGGTGGCCGGACAAACGGCTGAGAAAAATAAGTTTAGGTTGAAAGGATCCTATAAATCGGAATCAGGATCTGAAATATCACTAAATGCTTTTAATATACCGCAGGGGTCGGTTATTGTTACTGCGGGTGGTATAAAATTGACCGAAAATGTGGATTATTCCGTGAATTATACCGCTGGAACCATACAGATTCTTAATACTGGCTTGTTACAGTCGGGAAGTCCTATTCAGGTGTCACTCGAGAGCCAATCAATGTTTAATTTGCAAACTAAAACACTTATAGGTAGCCATTTTGATTATCGTTTTAGTGATAATTTTAATATAGGTGCTACGATTATGCACCTGAGCGAACGTCCCCTAACACAAAAGGTGGCGTATGGTGACGAGCCGATTTCAAACACGATATGGGGCCTGAATACTTCTTTTTATACCGAATCCAATTGGCTGACTTCGATGATAGATAAGCTGCCATTGCTTGAGACACGAACACCTTCTTCGATTTCTTTCGAAGGGGAATTTGCTCAGTTGATTCCAGGTCATCCCAGTGTTATTGATGAGTCTGGAACTTCTTATATCGATGATTTTGAAGGAACAAAAATTCCCATCGACTTAAAGCAATGGACGTCATGGAAATTGGCCAGTACGCCTCAGGGCCAAGAGGACCTGTTCCCAAATGCCAGTTATTCCAACGATCTTCGTTATGGATTTAATCGGGCTAAACTGGCCTGGTATGTCATCGATCCATTGTTTTTAAGAAATAATTCATTAACGCCTTCACATATCAGGCGTGATGCCGACGCCCAATCCAACCATTATGTGCGTGAGGTTTACGAAAGTGAACTGTTCCCTTTGCGCCAGGCAGCTACAGGCGAACCTACCAATATCTCGGTTTTGAACCTGGCTTATTATCCCAGTGAACGCGGCCCTTATAACTTTGATCCTGATTTGACATCCGATGGTCGTTTGAATTCACCAGAGAAACGATGGGGTGGAATTATGCGTAAGATTGACACGCAGGATTTTGAAGCCTCCAATATTGATCATGTTGAGTTTTGGGTGATGGATCCATTTATTTATGATGAAGGAACACATCAGGGTGGCGACCTTTACATCAATCTTGGTAATATTTCTGAAGATATATTGAAGGATTCTCGGAAGTTTTTTGAGCAAGGGTTACCTGGTCCCGACGAAGCTTTTGATGTTGATTCTACCACCTGGGGCTATGTTCCTAAAACCCAAAGTCTGGTTAATGCCTTCAGTAATGATGCAACCACGCGTTTGATGCAGGATGTTGGTCTTAACGGGATGAATTCTGATAAAGAAAAGGATTTTTATTACGATAGTTATCTTGATGTCATCAAGAGTATTGTTAGTCCACAGGCTTATCTGGAGATTGAGAGTGACCCGGCAGCCGATGATTTCCATTATTTCAGAGGCAGCGATTACGATGCCGATGAAGTGAGTATTCTTGACCGTTATAAAAAGTACAATAATCCCGAAGGAAACTCAAAGCCGTCGGATGCTTCGGGCGAATCATATGCGACGGCCGCAACTACGTTGCCCGATGTTGAAGATATCAACAGTGATAACACTTTAAGTGAATCGGAAAGTTATTTTCAGTATCATATTAATCTTCAACCCTCCGAGATGGAAGTCGGTAAAAATTATATCACCGATATGGTGTCGAGGGATGTGAAATTGGAAAATGGGAATACCGAAACCGTTAAGTGGTATCAGTTTAAGGTGCCTGTTAATTTGCCCAACGATACTATTGGCAATATTGAAGATACCCAGTCCATCCGTTTTATGCGTATGTTTCTCCGTAATTTTAGCGATACCATAATTTTACGTTTTGCTTCGTTGGATTTGGTGCGGGCTGAATGGCGTAAGTATGAGGATGAATTGCCCAGTGCCGATGACAATGCAATTATTAATCCCAATACCGAGTATACGGTGTCGGCTGTTAATATCGAGGAAAATGGTGACCGTGAGCCGGTTAATTATGTTTTACCACCAGGCGTCGACCGTGTTGTTGATCCTTCAAATCCAACCCCTCGTGAATTGAATGAACAGTCGCTTTCGATGACGGTGAATAATTTAGGAAGTAATGATGCCAAGGCTGTCTATAAGTCAATAAATATGGATTTGCGACAATATAAACGTATCAAAATGGATGTTCACGCCGAGGCGTTGTCCGGGAGCCCTTTGGCAGATGGAGAAATGCGTTTGTTTATCCGACTGGGAACCGATTATCAGAATAATTATTATGAATACGATATTCCTTTGGAGTTAACCCCCTACAGCTCTTCGTACAGTAATAGCAGCACGGCTGATCGGTACGCAGTGTGGCCTGAGAACAATGCCATTGACTTGCCATTTGAGTTATTGCAACAAACCAAATTGAAGCGAAACGACCTCATGCGTACGTCAGACGCCTCGGTTAGTTTGAATGATGTTTTCGAATGGGCCGGTGACGAAGACAATCCATCAAGTTTGGTACGAATAAAAGGTAACCCTAATCTGGCCAATGTAAAAACGTTGATGATTGGCGTACGCAATGCCACTATCACCGAGAAATCGGTGGAGGTGTGGGTGAATGAACTTCGCTTGTCCGATTTTAATGAAGATGGTGGCTGGGCTGCCAATGCGCGTCTGAATGTGAAGCTGGCTGATTTGGGTTCGGTGTCGGTAGCAGGAAGTGCTAGTACGGCCGGTTTCGGTAGTATTGATCAGAGTGTGACCGACCGTAGTCAGGAAAATTCTTATCAGTATGATGTTGCCACCAGTCTGGAACTGGGTAAGTTGCTGGGACCAAAAAGCAGACTCTCTGTTCCTTTTTATTTTGGAATAAGTGAACAGGTCTCTACGCCTGAATATTATCCTCTCGATCCCGATATCAAGTTGGATGTTGCCCTTAAAAATGCGGAGAATAAAGATGCCCGTGATAGTATCCGCAATATTTCACAAGATTATACCAAGCGAAAAAGTATTAGTTTTTCTAATGTCAGGATTCAACCTAAAGAAAATGATACAAAATTTTATTCTCCGTCAAATATCAGCGCTACCTATAGTTATAATGAAACTTATAGCCGCAATATTGACACGGAATATCTTACCGATAAAGATTATAGGGGCGTTTTGGCCTATAATTTTGTAAATCGTCCAAAACCCATTGAACCGTTTAAAAAAATTAAAGCTAAGTCGTTGGCCATCATTAGGGATTTTAATTTTTACGTGGCCCCGACTCAGGTGAGTTACCGCTGGGAAGTCACCAGAGGTTACCGCGAAGAGCAGTTACGTAATATCAGTAATCCCGGGTACAATATTCCGGTCTCTGTCGATAAGGATTTTTATTGGAATCGCTATTTCGATTTGTCGTATAATCTGACAAAGGCGCTCAAAATGAATTTTAAGTTAACCAACAATGCCTCGATAGATGAACCGGAAGGAGTGGTTAATAAGAAATTGTATGCCGATGAGTACGATTTATGGAAAGATTCTGTGATGCATAATATCCTTAATTTTGGCCGAACCACAGGCTATCAGCACAATTTGAATGCTAGTTATACTTTGCCGGTAAATAAATTGCCATTACTCGACTGGACTTCCGCCAGCGTTAATTATGGTGCTACCTATAGCTGGCAACAAGGCCCCATTACTACACTCGATTACGATTGGGGTAATACCATACGTAACTCGGCTACCTGGCAAGGCAATGCCCAGCTCAATTTTAATACGCTTTATAATAAGTCGAATTATTTGAAAGGATTGAACAGGGTTTCTTCACGTCGAAATAGCAATCAGCCCGAGACGATTCGGTTTACTCAACACAACCTCTCCATGAAACAAGGTGACGCGTTTCGGGTCAATCATAAGTTGGAAACAACGGATGTTACAATTCGTGTTTTTAACGAATCCGGGCAGCCGGTAAGAGGTCGGCAGACAGTGATCGACGCCAATACATTGACTTTTGTGCCTGAGAAGGATGTGGCCTCTGCACGCGTTATTGTTTCCGGTAAGAAGAGTACCCAACCGCAGTTGTTCGATAAGGTTAAGGAGTTTTCGGCACGACTGGTTACAAGTGTGAAGAGTATTTCGGCCACCTATAATAGAAATGGGGGAACGGTGCTGCCTGGTTATTTGCCGGAAGCCGATTTTTTGGGCAGTCAGTCGTTGGGTCGCTCTACCAGTGCGCCTGGACTTCCTTTTATCTTGGGTTGGCAGGATCGCGATTTTGCCTACAAAGCCGTCGACAATGGTTGGCTTACCACCGACACCACCCTCAATTCGGCTTATATGATGACCAATACCGAGGATTGGACCTTTCGGGCAACCATTGAACCCATCAAAGGGTTGAGGGTTGATCTTACAGGAAATCATCGTACCAATAATAATTTGTCGGAATATTATCTGTTTGACAGCAATGGATTTAAAGGAGCTTATAATACCATTGAAAATGGGAGTTTTTCCATGAGTTTTAATATTATTGGAACGGCTTTTAAAAGTGTTGATAAAACAGGAACCTATCAGTCAGATATTTTTGATCAGTTTTTGAATAATCGACAGGTGATTGCACGACGGTTAGGACAACAGCGAGTCGGGATGGTGCACCCCAGTTCCGGATTATATGCCGACCCCGATTACGCTTTCTCACCTTTGGCAGGTGTGGTTTATAATCCGGATGGTTCAGATCCTAGTTTCCCGGTAGCTAGTGGAACTGATGGTTATAGCCTTACGTCACAGGATGTTATGATTCCTGCTTTTTTAGCAGCTTATTCGGGTAAACGGGCCAGTGATATTTTTCTCGATGTGATGCCTTCTTTAGCTTATATGAGTCCTAACTGGCGGATTACTTACGACGGGTTGTCCAGAATTAAATGGTTCCAGAAATACTTTAAATCGATAGATGTGAGTCATTCTTACCGTTCTGTATATACGGTAGGTAATTACCAGACAAATACCGATTGGGAAGAGTTTCGCGATGGCTTTAGCTTTGTACGGGACGCTCAGGGTAATTTCGTTTCCAAATATCAGATTTCAGGCGTTTCTATATCAGAGCAGTTCTCCCCGCTTATTCAGGTTAATATGACCTGGAAGAATAGTCTGACCACTCGGGCTGAGATTAAGAAAAGCAGAATATTATCACTTAGTTTGAGTAATAATCAGCTGATAGAGAATTATAGCAATGAATGGGTGGTGGGATTAGGTTATCGGTTTGATAAAATGGATTTGATTATTGGCTCTAAAGATAAGGCTAAAAAGATGCCTACTGACCTGAATTTACGTGCTGATATTTCGGTACGTGATACATATTCTATTATTCGACGCATCGAAGAGCAATTGAATCAAATGACCGCAGGGCAGAAAATTGTGACGCTCAAAATGACCGCCGATTATGCCTTGAGTTCGCGTTTTAATATTCAGATGTTTTACGACCGGAATATGAGTTCTCCCTATATTTCGTCCAGTTACCCGGTAACAAATAGCAGCTTTGGAGTTAGTTTCCGGTTTTCCCTCGCGCAGTAAATCTTTTTTCTGGATTAATAATCGGTTTCCCATTGAAGAAACTGGATTATTTGAGTTCACGTTTTCCGGTTGGAAATCAGATAGGGCATAACTATTATAGTTCAATCCCAACGGCCTTGCTATTATTTTTTGGATTAGGATATGTTTCTGTCCTTTTTATAGGTTGCTCTGACTAAACTCCGTTTTTCTGGAAGCGTTACTGTAATAATTGTATACCTCTGTCCGGGTGGTTTAATTGGCTTAAAGCGTGTATTTTATAGGGGTTTATATTTGCCGGACAATCTGTTGTTTCTTCGTTTTGAGGCTTTAAGTTTTTCTTCTGATGTTTTTGTTTTTCCGTTTTACTTTCACGCTGATAAAAAATACTTAAATTTGGTGCATAATCATATTAATATTAAGGACCATGAATTTACCTGAAAATTTAAAGTACTCAAAAGATCACGAATGGGTAAAAACAGATGGCAACATTGCCATTGTCGGAATTACCGAATTTGCCCAGAGTGAATTGGGTGATATCGTATTTGTGGAGATTGAAACAGAAGATGAAGATTTAGCCAAAGAGGAAGTCTTTGGGACTATTGAAGCTGTTAAAACGGTGTCAGATCTTTATATGCCTGTTTCAGGGACTGTTATTGAAGTTAACGAGGAGCTTGATGCGCATCCCGATTTGGTAAACAAGGAACCCTACGATGGGGGCTGGATGATTAAAATTGAGATGAAAGATCCCGCTGAGCTTGATGCTTTGATGACTGTGAACCAATACAAAGAGCACATCAGTTAACAATAATTAAAGCCTCATGTAATAATTTTATTATGTGGGGCTAATCTATTTTTCAAGCTTTTTTTCTTTCTCTTGTTTAAGAAAGTTATATAGGGTTGATTTGCCGATGTCCAGCAACTCTGCTACTTTTATTACACTGCGGTATTTTTTCAGATAAAATCGGAAGATTATTTCGTTGTATTCTTTTAGGGTGTGTTCAACTCCCGATAAAAAGGTTGGCTCTTCCGAATTGGTAAATGTGAGATGCATTTCATCTACTTTGTCTCCGTTGCTTAGTACTGCTGCCAAATCTATTATTGTTTTTAGTTCTCTGATATTGCCCGGATATGAATGCTCAAGTAACTTTTTACGGGCGCGGGCTGTTAGTCCCTTCTGCGGCAGGTTGTTCTCTTTACAAAAGGATTTTAAAAAATGTTCTGCCAGTAAAATAACATCTCTTTTGCGCCTTCGTAGAGCGGGTAAATAGATGGGTAGGCCTGCTAATTGGTAAAATAAACTTTTGTTGAAATGGGTGGATTGTAAGAACCAGCCCGGTTCCATTTGCGATGATGTAATCACCCGAGCCTTAAACAAGTGTGCCTCGTAGCCATTTTTCCGATAAAAACGGTTTTCCTGTAATACCTTAAGGAGTAATAGTTGCACTTCCTGTGTTAGTTTGTCAAAATTTTCAATGTAGAGGGTTCCGTCATCAGCTTCTTCCAACTTACCATGGTGTGTAATGGGAGTTTTTTCCATGCCGTTTTTGTCCACGCCAAATAGCTCCTCCATCTGGTGATCGGGAAGCACTGTGTCGGCACTGAAGACGACAAAGGGTGAAGCTTGTCTGGAGGAGTTGTAGTGAATTGTCTTGGCGATAAATTTTTTTCCGGAGCCGGTTTCGCCATACAAGGAAACGTTAAGGTTGAAGATTTTAATGGCTTTTTCTATCAGTTGTTCAACTTCTTTAATGGCTGAGCTTTCGCCGATAAGAATGTCCTGAAAGTGAAATCGGCTGGTCACCTGATGCCGCAAATCGAAGACTTCTTTTTGTAGTTGGTGTTTTAGTTTTAAATTTTTTAAGCAATTCTGAAGGCGGTTTTGAAGTCCGTGATCTTTGGCTATATACTCGTAGGCCCCTTTTTTCAGAAGGTCTACCGCAAGATTAATGTCATCCTGTCCTGATATTATTACTATGTCAACATCCGGATTAATTGTTCTTATTCTGTCAAAAAGCTCTATTCCTCCAATGTCAGGGAGCCCCAGGTCTAACGTAATGACATCAGGATTTTGATGCAATTGGTTTAGAAGATCTTTGCCCGATGAAAATATATATACCGACAGTGAGGCGTCGAGGGTTAGAATGCGTTCTATAATCGATGAATATAGGGGATCATCTTCTACAATGAATATTTTCATGGATGATTTGTTTGTGCTGTATTTTATGAACGGCTTAAATTATTTATAAAATTTAATTTTTTGGGTGATAATATAAATGTTTTTTTGTGCGGAAGCGATCTTTTTAGTTGATGGGTTAACTTTGGGAGTGAATTAATATTTTGGAGCAGTTTTTTGGATTTTCTGAAACGACGATGGGAAATTATTCTTCTGATGCTTCAACCTCTTGTCGAGTTATTGTATCAGATTTTTTGTGCGCGAAGGCCCACTGAAGTGCTTTATTGTCGATAAAGAGGCTTCTTCATCTGTATAATTACTAAATTTAAACAGTTTATGACTTGTTTAAATGTTTGTCTCTTTTGCCGTTTTTTGTGATTGAATAAAATATTTTTGTCAAAATTCTGTTTTATTACAATACGATATCTATACATTTTATGCGAATAAAAATATTAATTATATTTTTTGCCCTGTTAGGGCTTGGTGCTTGTTCGACACAAAAGAATACGTGGCTGTCGCGTAACTATAACGCAATGACTGCACGTTATAACACGCTATATAACGGTACGCAAAGTTTTAAAAGGGGTGAACAACAATTACAACAAGGCCGGCAGGATAATTATATGGCTATTTTGCCGCTCTTTCCTTATTCAGGCTCTGCACAGGAAGGCATGGTGACAGGCGATATGGAGCGTGCCATAGCAAAAGGCTTAAAAGCTATTCAGAAGAAAGCGATTAAAGTGAGGCCAAAAAAAATGCCGGACAGAAATGATCCTCGTTACGAAGCACTGGTTAACAAGAGAGAGTTCAATCCGGCCATCGACGATGCTTATTTATTAGTTGGTAAAGCGCAGTTATATAATCATAATTTTGTAGAGGCGCAGTCTTTTTTGGATTTTGCTTTTCGCGAATTTCCAGGTGACTGGGCGCAATATGAGATTTTATTATGGCAGGCCCGGATTCGCATGGAGACCGGTGATTGGGATAATGCCAAGGTGTTGCTTGATCGTTATGATGCGATGGGGCAGGCACCACTAAAATACTATGGTGAATATGCTGCTACGTATGCCCAATGGTTTATTGGTATGAAGCAGTATAATTTAGCCATCCCGCTTTTGATGGATGCTGCGGAAATGGCACCTTCGCGTTGGGATAAAATTCGACGTTTTTATGTGCTGGGGCAGTTGTATCAAATTACAGGCCAACAGGATGCTGCAATGGTGGCTTTCCGGCAGGTGATTCGTTTGAATCCGCCATACGAAACGGCTTTAAATGCCGGTATTGCTCATGCAACAGCCATGGCTGTTGCAACACATGATTTCGCAGCTGCGCGCAGCGAATTGGAAAAAATGGTAGGGCAGGTCAAAAATGAAGATTTTCGCGATCGGCTATATTTTGCTATTGCAGAGACTTATATGAGTGAACAAGACACGGCTAACGTTGTGCTGAATTTAAAACTGGCAGCTGGATATAATAATGGTAACGAAAATGTGTTGCGTGAAACTTATTTGTTCTTGGGTGATCTGTTTTTTAGCCAGCAGCGCTATATTTCTTCTTTTGGCTATTACGACAGTACTCTCGTTATGATGCCGGTTGACGATGAGCGTTATAAGGATGTTAATTTTCGCCATCGTGGCTTGAAAGATTTAACGACACATCTGTTGGTTGTTCAGCATGAAGACAGTTTGTTGCGTCTGGCAGCATTATCTCCGGAACAACAAGTGACTTTTGTGGAAGCCATTATTGAGCGGGAGCGATTGAAACGGATTGAAAAAGAGCTTAATATGGAAAGTTCTGATTTCGGCTCGGATCAGTTTTTTAATAATTCAACAACAGGTCTTTCTAATAATACCGCAAACCAAAGTGATGGGAAATGGTATTTTTATAATACTACGACGGCGAGTATGGGAAAGATGGAGTTTGAGCGCAAATGGGGTCGGCGCTCTTTACGCGACAATTGGCGGCGATCTGATTTGGGCGCTGCTGAACCTCAGGTGCAAACAGCCGATGTTCCTGAACAACGCGAAGAAAGGGATATGGCGGGAATGCCGGAAATGCCTGGTATGGAGGAGGCTGATAGTCCTGGACAATCAGGTGGATCAGCTTTGCCCGACAAGAAAAGGTTGTTGGATGGGATTCCTTCTACACCTGAGCAGATTGGTGCTTCCAAAGAAAAAATGGCCCAGGCTTTGTTTCAAGTCGGTATGATTTTTTACGATTATTTTGAAGCCTATGATGAAGCCGGGAATTCTTTTAATCGTTTTTTGGATGAAAATAAAAGTCATGAATTGACAGAGGAGGTGCTTTTTTGGAATTATATGGCTTGCGCTAAAACGAAGAATGAAGCTTGTATGAATCAAATGCGTCAGCAATTGACGGCTTTATATCCGGAAGGGAAATATGCGGCCTATGTCAATGATCCTGAATTTGGCGACCGTCAGTTGGCTTTAATGAAAGAGATGAATGAAACATATAAGCAGGCATTTGAAGCCTATAGTAATCTGGATTTTACGACTACCCGACTGCTGACGTCGAAAGTGGCTGAGGAGGCTGAAGATCTCGCTCTTGTTCGAAAAGCTCTTCTTCTGCGGGCTATGGTAGAAGGTAAATCAGGTAACTCGCCCGGCTTTGAAAGGGAACTGATGGTTTTATCCACAGATTATTCTGAAACGGAGGAAGGTCTTTTAGCTCAGCGTTGGCTTGATATGATGCGGGAAGGACGTCAACCTGTGAAACAAACGTTTAATAAGGAAACTGATGATTCTTCGATAAATGCGAATCTATCAGATGATGAGGCAACGGATGACAATCTGTTTAAGTATGAGCCTCAAAAATTACATTTTGTTTGGTTTATGGTTGAACCGATGGCAGACATTAATCGTTTGTTGTTTAATGTGGCTGACTATAATTTTAGCCGATTCCTGGTTTCCAGTTACGATATTTCAATTGATAAAATACCATCAGGCCAGCGTGCCATTGTTATTGGGCCGTTTAACAACCGTGGGGAAGCAATGGATTACTATTTTGCTTTGAGGTCACGTACCGAAGTTTTTAAAGTTGATAGTGCCCGCCATATTTTGTTGTTGAGTGGTTCCGAAAATAATCGCAATACGTTTATGTCATCGGGCGATGTTGCAGGCTATAGTCGGTTTTTCTCTTCTTATTATCTGGAAGGTGGAAAAGGCATGAATATTGATTTAACATTTGTTGGAACGACGGTTGTAGCCGAAGATTCCATTGCTAATACGCCACTCGCTGCACCGATTTCTATATCGCCTGAGACGGCAATAATAGATGAGGCCGTTACGGATACTGAAGCTCTTCAGACATCGCCTCCTTCCTCAGATACTCGTTATAAGTCTGAAGGAATGGGTACTTTGTTGGTCCAGGTTCCACAACGTACCGACTTGCGACGTGTTGCCGGTTTTATTACCGGACAAGCCTATAATAATTTTAATATCCGTGTGTCGGTGAAGCAGTTGACTCTTTCGGGCGGCGAAACGTTTGTTTTAGTGGAGCCTTTTCCCAATGAGGAAATGCTGAGTAAGTTCGCAGACTTGTTGCGTGGAAACACTTTTTGGCAATCGCAATTGAAAGCCGCAAGTTGGCCAATGGTTCCGGTTAATGCGTTTAATCTGGATGTGATTAAGAATGAAGGTTCGATTAATAATTATTTGGATTGGATTGAGGCCCGTTAATGGTCCGGTTTTTGAACCTTATCTTTCGATTTTGCGGGGTGAGCTTCTTTTATGATCACATTTAGTAATCTGTAAAATTTTGGTTGATGGACAATAATCAGGAATACCATCTGTTGTGGGTGGATGATGAAATTGAGCATTTAAAATCACATATTTTCTTTCTTCAGGAGAAGGGGTATAAAGTAGATACCGCAACCAATGGTCGTGATGCTCTCGACATGCTCGTCGAATCTGATTATAGCCTTGTGTTTTTGGATGAGAACATGCCTGGGTTAAGTGGCTTGGAGACGCTGATGCGCATCAAAGAGAAGCTCCCGGGCTTACCTGTTGTTATGGTGACCAAAAGTGAGGAGGAGGAAATCATGGATCAGGCCATTGGCAGTAAAATTGCCGATTATCTGATTAAACCCGTCTTGCCTAATCAGGTGCTGTTAACCATCAAAAAGAATTTACGTCGGCAATCTCTTATTAATAAGAAAACAACGACCGATTATCAGTCGGTATTCTCTAAAATTGGCTTACGGCTTAACGATCGGTTGAATGTTGATGACTGGTATCAGGTATATCGTCAGCTGGTGTTTTGGGAACTGGAACTTCATCAGGCTGACAGCTCTATGAATGACGTGCTCCTGATGCAAAAGACGGAGGCCAATCTTCAATTTTCTAAATTTATTAAGGAAAACTATATCAATTGGTTGAAAAATGATGAGGGGCCACTTATGTCTCACCGTCTGATGCGTGACCGTATTGTTCCTTTACTTGATAATGGTGAGAAGGTTTTGTTTGTCGTAATTGATAATTTCAGATACGATCAGTGGGAGGTTATTCGTCATGAGTTAATCCCATTGTTTAATGTGAAACGTGATGAGTTGTATTTTAGTATCTTACCCACCGCTACGCAGTATGCCCGTAATGCCATTTTTTCGGGTCTTATGCCATTGAATATTCAAAAGATCAGACCCGATTTATGGGCGAACGATGACGATGAAGGAAGTAAAAATCAGTTTGAAGAGGCTCTTATTAACGATTATTTTGTTCGTAATAGAAAAAAGGTCAATGTTTGGTATCAAAAAATTAATGACAATGAAGGCGGCCGCAGGTTGCTGGATAATTATACGCGAATCAGGGAGCATGACTTATCGGTGGTTGTGGTAAATTTTGTGGATATGCTGTCGCATGCCCGTACCGAGATGAAAATGATAAAGGAATTGGTCGCTGATGAGGCAGCTTATAGGTCTTTAACCCGTTCATGGTTTTTGCACTCGCCATTCTATGAATTGTTGAAAAAAGTATCCGGTGAAAAGATTACACTTGTTATTACTACCGACCATGGCACTATACGAGTGCAGAATCCGCTGAAGGTAGTGGGGGATCGTAACACCAATACTAATTTGAGATTTAAACAAGGTAAAAATTTGGCTTATTCCGATAAAAGTATTTTTGAAATTCGCAAACCGGAAGAGGTTTATCTCCCACGTCCCAACGTCTCGACTTCTTATATTTTTGCGACAGGAACTGATTTTTTTGCGTATCCTAATAATTATAATTATTACGCCAGTTACTATAAAGATACTTTTCAACATGGAGGTGTTTCTATGGAGGAAATAATGGTCCCATTTGTTATTTTGAGTCCGCGCGCTTAACTTTGAATTTCTTTATCAGTCTAAGTATTTAGAGTGAAATAGTGTGTTTGACATGTTGTTCACGACTTGTGCAGCATTAAAAATGTGGATCTTTTTTTATGACCATTTTAAAAGCGGGAGTAAAGATGGAATTGCTGTTTTTGGCTGATACTGGTGAGGCATTTTATTGAAGCAATATAGAAAAATCAGGGTGAAACAGCTTTTTTTGCCTGCTGCAGTTAAGCATCACGATTGCATAAAGGCGTTTTATCTGCGAAAGAAACGACAAATTATTTATGGATGAAAGAATTTATAGCCCGTTCGCCTGATGAGTTGGAAGAAGCGGCTCAAAGTTTGGCCGAAATGTTAAACCAAATGCCGGTTGCCATTTTTTATGGCGATATGGGGGTGGGTAAGACGACTTTTATAAAAGTACTTTGTCGGAAATTGGGAATCACTGAAACAGTTAGCAGTCCCAGTTTTGCCATTATTAATGAATATTCACGTGCCGATGGGGAACCGGTTTATCATTTTGATTTATACAGGCTTAAGCAACCCGAAGAATTGTTGGAAATTGGGGGGGATGATTATTTTTACAGTGGTGATATCTGTTTGATTGAATGGCCTGATAAAGCTGGAGAGTATTTGCCTTTGGAGGCGGTTAAGATTGTTATGAACGAATTACCTGATGGCAGTCGGCAAATTCGAATGGCGCCATTTAGCCGTAATCTGAATTAATTTTGTAATTTGGTTGACTCAATTTCTGAAGAAAAATTATTTTACCAATGGACAGACATGCTTCATTTTTTGCCATGCGGCAAACAAGGTTAATGCCACAGGAGGAAATGCTTGAAACCGGTCGTCAACGCCACCATTTAACCATTGGGGTGCCTTCAGAAAATGTGAAGATGGAAAATCGGGTCCCTTTAACGCCTCAAGGTGTAGAGATTCTTGTGCAGAATGGGCATCAGGTTATTATTGAAAAAGGGGCTGGCGATGCCGCTAATTATTTTGATAATGATTTTTCTGCCGCGGGTGGTATCATCGCGCTGTCCCGTCAGGAAGTTTATAAAAACAGTGAAGTAATATTGAAAATATCACCACCTTCCGATGAGGAGATGGAGCTGATGTCGCCTAACCAGTTGATCTTTTCATTTATTTATCTGCTCGGCCAAAACAGAGAATCTTTTATTAGGTTGATGAGTCGACGTATTAATGCCGTTGGCTATGAGTTTTTAAAAGATGAAACTGGCTGCTATCCTGTTATTCGCACTATGAGTGAGATTGAAGGTTATACAGCAATACAGGTGGCTGCCGAATATCTAAGTAAAGCGCATGGTGGGAAAGGGGTTTTGTTGGGTGGAATAACTGGTGTTTCGCCATCCGAAGTGGTCATAATCGGAGCCGGGACTGCCGGGGAGTTTGCCACAAAGGCCGCTTTGGGATTGGGTTGTCAGGTAAAGGTGTTTGATAATTCGTATCAGAACCTTCGGGAGCTCGAACGGAATGTAGGACAGCGATTGTTTACCTCCATTCTTCATCCTCAGGTGTTAACCAAGGCGCTTCAATCTGCCGACGCGATTGTAGCCAGTCTTCGTTATTTTGAGGCCGATAATGGTTTTTTTATTACGAAAGAGCAAATTGGGAAAATGAAACCGGGGTCTGTCATTGTTGATTTAAGTGTTGGTAGTGGTAGTTGTTTTGAAGCGGCTGAAGCTTGCCATTCAAATCATCCCTATATTAATGAACGCGGCATTATTCATTATTCGTTGCCTAATTTGGCCTCTCGGGTCTCGCGAACGGCTTCTATTGCATTGAGTAATATTTTTACACCCATTTTGTTGAAGTTGGCCGATGCCGGTGACATCCATCGGCTGATAAAGGAAGATTCTAGTATCTGTAATGGTACTTATATTTACAAAGGCATTCTTACCAATAATCATATCGGGCAGCAGTATGCCATTCCTTCTAAAGATATTGGTTTGTTGCTAGCTGCATTTTAAATGCCTGAAAATATAATGGAAGAGCAAGATTTGCGGATTGTTTAAGGCTTAAATTTTTTTATTTTGAACGAATTATGTGTGAGTGCAGTTCGTTACATGTGTTCCCCGGAAAATTCCAATAACACATCTGAAAGCTTTATTTTAGAGGTTTTCACAAGTAAATAATTTGTTTTACAGGTGGGATGGAGTTTAGTAAGACGAATTTTTATTGGTTTTATGCGTTTGTTATTATTTTTAAATACATAAAAATAGATAGTTAATGAGATTGAGTAAATTATTTTTCCCGTTGTTGTTTATTTATAGTTTAACTTCTTTTGCGCAAACAGAAGTTAAAGAACTTGATTTGTGGAAATTTTATAAGGGGGATGAAGCAAAGGCTTCACAAATTGATTTTGATGATTCGTCTTGGGAATCCGTTTCGATACCTCATGATTGGGCCATTTATGGTCCTTTTGATAAAGGGATTGATAAACAAGTTGTAAAAATACAACAGAATAACGAGAAAGAAGCCACTGAAAAAACAGGACGAACAGGTGCTTTACCTTTTATTGGGACTGGTTGGTATCGAACCTCTCTTGATTTGCCCGACTTCAGAGACAACAAGCAAGTGCTGCTTGCTTTTGATGGTGCTATGAGTAATGCCGAGGTGTTTGTAAATGGAATAAAAGTGGGTTCCCGACCCTATGGTTACAGCTACTTTAATCTGGATATTTCAGATTATGTCCAGTCAGAAGGACCTAACGTTATTGCTGTGCGCCTCGAAAATTTGCCTTTTTCCTCCCGATGGTATCCGGGTGCCGGATTATATCGTAAAGTGAGAGTTGTTGTAAAAAATAAAGTTAGTTTCAAATATTGGGGTCATTTTGTTACGACGCCATTTATTTCCGAAAATCTGGCTAAAATAAATATTCGTTCGCAGGTACAAGGCGAAAATGTCATTATTGTTACTCAGATTAAGGATGCTGATGGAAATATCGTTGCCCGGAATACTGCATCTGAAAGATATGACGACGAGATAGAACAAAATATTGCCGTTAAAAATCCAAAATTGTGGGATACTGAACGCCCTTATTTATATACAGCTGAGTTGAAACTTTATCAGGACGATGTATTAAAAGATACGGAGGTGGTACGTTTTGGTATTCGTGAAATAAAATACACGCCAAATAAAGGTTTCGAACTCAATGGTAAAGTAACAAAATTTAAAGGGGTTTGTTTGCATCATGATTTGGGGCCCATAGGTACAGCCGTTAACCGGGCAGCTCTGAAACGACAATTAACCATTTTGAAAGATTTGGGTTGTAATGCAATTCGTTCTTCGCACAATATGCCCTCTTTTGAACAATTAGAATTGTGTGATGAAATGGGTTTCTTGTTTTTAGCTGAAAGCTTTGACGAATGGAAAAGGCCTAAAGTTAAAAATGGCTATAATCTGTATTTTGATGAATGGGCGGAAAAAGATGTAGTGAATTTGGTTCATGCTACACGAAACCATCCCTGTATTGTAATGTGGAGTGCTGGAAATGAAGTCCCTGACCAAGTGGGTAGCGATGGCGTGAAAAGGTTACGGTTTCTTCAGGATGTTTTTCACCGCGAAGATCCAACAAGGCCAGTTACCGTTGGGATGGATCGGGTAAAAAACGTGATGGAGAGTGGTTTTGGAGCTATTTTAGATATTCCCGGATTGAATTATCGTGTACACTTGTACGACGAAGCGTATAAGAAATTTCCTCAAGGGCTCCTTTTAGGTTCGGAGACAGCTTCAACTGTTAGCTCACGAGGAGTTTATAAATTTCCAGTTGTGAAAGTAGCAGGGAAAACTTATTCTGATTTACAGTGCTCTTCCTACGATTTAGAGTATTGTAGTTGGTCAAATATTCCTGAAGTGGATTTTGTTATGCAAGATGATAAACCTTGGGTGATTGGTGAATTTGTTTGGACAGGTTTTGATTATTTAGGAGAACCGACTCCTTATGATAACTTCTGGCCTTCGCGTAGTTCATACTTTGGCTTATGTGATCTTGCCGGGTTACCTAAAGATCGGTATTATTTGTATCGTAGTCGTTGGAATACGAAAGATGAAACCCTGCACATACTCCCGCATTGGAATTGGGAAGGCCGTGAAGGTGAAACAACCCCTGTTTTTGTTTATACTAATTATAATAGTGCAGAGGTATTTATTAACGGGAAAAGCCAAGGTATTCAGCGTAAAAACAATGATTCAAAGTTAAATCGGTATCGTTTGATGTGGATGGATGTAAAATATGAACCGGGAACATTAAAAGTGGTTGCATATGATGATCAGGGAAAAGCTGTTGCCGAAAAAGTTGTTGTTACGGCTGGTAAACCACATCATATTGAACTTGAGGTCGATAGAGAGACGGTTGTAGCCAATGGTGAAGATTTGTGTTATGTAACAGCAACCATTGTTGATAAAAATGGGAATCCTTGTCCTAAAGCTTCCAACAGATTATATTTTGAAGTGAAAGGGAATGGCAAATATCGGGCGGCTTGTAATGGCGATGCCACTTCGCTTGAGTTATTTCATAAACCTACAATGAAAGCGTTTAATGGTAAATTAGTCGTTTTGGTTCAGTCATCAACCCAGGCTGGAGATATTGAACTAACCGTTTCAGGGGACGAACTTAAGAAAGAAAGAATTAAAATATCATCAAAAGAATCTATTGAATAGAGACTCTTTTGATGAATTAAAAATTTTCAATAATAGAAAAGCCTGGTTGAGACGATCATTTGGGCTTTCTATACAAAATGTTCTTTTTTGATACGAAACTTGTCGTTGTTTTACGGATGAGTGAGTGGGTATCTAAAATAAAAAAGCCATAGGCAAATGTTGATGCCTATGGCTTTTTTATTTTTGGTTACCGTATGGTAAAAATTGACTCAGGTGACAGGTTTTGGATAACCTGGAATGTTTTTGAGGTCGTAAAATTTATACTGAAATTACTTCTTTAATGATAGGGACCTTTGTTTTAACAACCATCTCCACACCATTTTTTAGTGTTTGCATACTCATGGGGCAGCCTTCACAGGCGCCATTCATTTTAACTTTGACGATATAGTCATCGGTTAGTTCAATGATTGAGATATCACCACCGTCGGCATTTAAATAGGGGCGGATGGCTTCCAGTGCTTCCTGCACCTGCTTCATTATTTCATTTTTATCCATACCTTGTAGCTCTATGAGGTGAAATTTATTTCCGGGTGACTTCAACAACTTTTGTTGCCGGCATTTCTTGATTACGTTTGTTAACCGCTTCAACAACGGCTTTCCC
The DNA here is from genome assembly GCF_052400685.1 of Geofilum sp. OHC36d9. Lineage (NCBI taxonomy): Bacteria > Pseudomonadati > Bacteroidota > Bacteroidia > Marinilabiliales > Marinilabiliaceae > Geofilum > Geofilum sp. OHC36d9. The sequence continues at coordinate 423,566 of NZ_JBQTGJ010000002.1, read as the reverse complement.
AAGATTATTAAAAGCAATTCCGGTTACTGTCTCGGTGTTTAAAGCCGAAGGCTTTCCTTCGTCCCCGCCTTCCCGAATGCTTTGCACAATTGGTATTTGGCCCAAAAGTGGCACGTTCATTGATTCCGCTAATTTTTTACAGCCATCTTTACCAAAAATGTAATATTTATTATCGGGAAGTTCAGCCGGTGTGAACCATGCCATATTTTCTACCAAACCCAATACCGGAACATTAATTTTTTCACCCTGAAACATCGATATTCCTTTACGGGCATCGGCTAATGCTACATCCTGAGGTGTACTTACAACGACGGCTCCCGTTATTGAAAGTGTTTGTACCAGTGTTAAATGGATATCGCTGGTGCCGGGAGGTAAATCGAGTAATAAAAAGTCAAGATCGTTCCATTGTCCGTCAGTAATTAGTTGTTTGAGAGCGTTTGTGGCCATTGCACCCCGCCATACCAAAGCGTCATCGGGGTTTACAAAGTAGCCAATGCTGAGTAGTTTAACACCATATTTTTCTATGGGTATAATTTTATCCCGACCGTCAACTTTTTCGAGCATGGGTCGTGCATCTTCCGTGGCAAACATTTTCGGCACGGAGGGCCCGTAAATATCGGCGTCGAGTAAACCCACTTTATAACCCATATTTGCCAGTGCTACCGCCAAATTAGTGGTGACTGTTGATTTGCCTACGCCTCCTTTGCCTGAGGCTACAGCGATGATGTTTGAAACACCCGATAATAGTTCGTCCTGAGCTTTTACCTTTCGTTGTTTTACCTTTACATAAATGTTCCCTTCAATCTGAGCTTCTTCACCTACGTGTGTTTTTATGGCTTGAACACAGGCGCGTTTGATGGGTTTAATCATCGGATCATTGGCTCTGTCAAACAAAAGCGAAAAACTGATTCTGGTTCCTTCAATGCGAATGTCATCCTCAACCATCTCCAGTGAAACAATGTCTTTGCCTTTTTCCGGATGGACGACGTGACGCAAGGCCTCTAAAATTAATTTGGGGTAATAACTCATGTCTAATTTTATTTAAACTTCTTAAAGATAAGCGCAAAAATAATTAAAAACTAAAGAATAAGCAAAAACGGTAATGAACAAATGTTTATTTTGATGTCTTTGTTTTTTCCCTTTGACGCCTTGGCGCCTGCTTATAAAGTCGTGCGTTTGAACTTGAAAAATGTGAATTTACTGGAGTAAATATTCATTTTGGAAACTGGCATAGCGCAGAGATTGGACTTTATTGCTTAAGCTCTATTTATTTTTTTTACCCCAGCCTTGTGCTTTCAGGTCTATTTCCTGGTCAGCCATAGTGATTAAACGGCAGGCTTTGTTTGTTTCAGTTATATAGCCTATGACGGAGCCCACTGATTTTAGAGCTTCTTGTTTTTTCTCATATTCCTGTAGTGAAACAGTAAAAAGTAATTCATAATCTTCGCCACCGTTGAGAGCCGCTACCAAAGGGTTAAAGTCTATTTCGCCGGCTGCCTTGAGTGTCTTCTGATCCAGAGGGATTTTGTTTTCATAGATGCGGCACCCTGTTTTTGACGACTGACAAAGCAGGATTGAAGCTGCTGCCAATCCCTCCTTGATAGCGATCATGGAAGTGGGTTTTATAGCTAATTCTTCAAGTTGTTTCACCGTCTGTATTCTGGCTTGCGGTTTTAGTTGTCGACGCAGGATGTATTCGTTATCGCCGAATTCTGGCTGGTTGTAATTGTTGTCTTTTAACACGCGTTTTTCTCTTTCAAGAAGGTGAAGCCCTAAGAGTGCAGCACCCAGATCACCAGTGGCATACATAATATCGGTGGGCTTTGCTCCCGAACGGTATACAACAGAATTCTCAGTTGCTGTTCCAATTACTGCAATATCGATGGTCAGACCGGTTAGCGAAGATGTTGGCCTGAATCCGGTCAGATCCAATTGGTATTCCTCGCAGGCCGCCAAAATGCCGGACATAAGCAAGTCGGTCCGCTCCAGTGTCATTTTGTTGCTTAAACCAAGTGTGACCGATATTTGCGTGGCCCGTCCGTTCATGGCTATAACGTCGGTGATGGCATTTACCACAGCTTTAAAACCCAGATGTTGAAGCGGGGTATATATTAGATCAAAATGAATGCCTTCAAGCATCAGACTATTGCTTAGAAGTTGAAGATCTGAGTGATTCAATACCGAACAATCGTCACTATTTCCCATAATAGTGGTCGGTTGCACCGTCTTAATCATTTGGTTGACGTGTTCTGTTAATCCGTATATTCCCAGATCAGACAAGGAAGTTTCGTTCTGACTCATTGTGCTATCAGTTTTAGTGTGCGACAAAGGTATAAAAATGACTGTTCACAGCTCAATGATCCAACACTTTAAAGTTCTTTTTTTGTGTGACAATTATCATTATCAATATATTTGGGTGTTTAAATGTTTGGAAAATACGCGATTCATCATTACCTTTGCAGCGGTTTAAGGCCTGGGGTGGATTAGGGGACTATGTGTCCCCTATTTTATTAAATGTTTGTGAACATGATTACAAAAGATCAAATTGTTACGTTAATTGCTGATAAAGTGACTTCTGAAGGTTATTTTATAGTGGACGTAGCCGTTAAGCCTTCCAACCGAATAATGGTGCTTATTGATGGCGATAATGGAGTGCCCATTGGTTTTTGCGTGTCGGTTTCCCGGCTGATTGAACAGAGCTTCGATCGTGAAACCGAAGATTTTGAACTTGAAGTTTCTTCCCCCGGGATAGGTCAGCCTTTTAAAGTTTACCGTCAGTATCTTAAGAATATAGGACGAGAGGTGGAGGTGTTGACATCCGAAGGTTTGAAAACCAAGGGTGAGCTAGCCACTGTTTCTGAGACCGGATTTGTTGTTAAGGAAACAATAAAAGTTAAACCGGAAGGGAAAAAGAAAAAAGAGTTGCAGGTTATTGAGCACTCTTTTAAATTTGAGGAAGTGAAGTCAGTAAAAGAGATTATATAATTTTAAAACCCGACACAATCAGAGCGATGGAACATATTAACTTGATTGATACATTTTCGGAGTTCAAGGAACTGAAAAGCATTGACAGGGTTACATTAATTCGGGTGCTGGAAGATTCGTTCCGCAGTGTTTTGGTGAAACTGTTTGGCACCGACGAAAATTTTGATGTTATCATAAATACCGATAAAGGTGATTTTGAAATCTGGCGCAACCGTGAAGTGGTTGCCAATGACGAAGTTACCGACGAAAATTTGCAGATTGGTCTGTCGGAGGCAAAAAAAATTGATGCTGATTATGAGATTGGTGAAGAGGTGACGGATGAAGTCAAGTTCATTGATTTTGGCCGTCGGGCTATCTTAACTTTGCGTCAGAATTTGTCAACCCGTATCATGGAATTGCAAAAAGATGCCATCTATGGGAAGTACAAAGAAAAAATCGGTGAAATAGTCACTGGTGAGGTGTATCAAATATGGAAAAAGGAGTTGTTGGTTTTGGACGACGAAGGCAATGAATTAATTCTCCCCAAAACAGAGCAGATACCTTCTGACTTTTTTCGTAAAGGTGACAGTATCAGGGCAGTCGTTGTCAAAGTAGAGATTCGCAACAATAATCCTTTAATTATTATTTCACGTACAGCACCCGTTTTTCTTGAACGTTTGTTTGAGTTAGAGGTGCCTGAAATTAATGATGGCCTTATTACCATTAAGAAAATAGTTCGTCAACCTGGTGAGCGTGCTAAAGTGGCCGTTGAGTCGTACGACGATCGCATTGACCCTGTTGGGGCTTGTGTGGGTATGAAAGGGTCGCGGATTCATGGCATTGTGCGTGAATTGCGTAACGAAAATATTGATGTTATAAATTTTACCACCAATACGCAGCTGTTTATTCAAAGAGCGCTTAATCCTGCAAAAGTAAGTAGCATTAAGCTTTTGGAAGACACCGGCAGAGCACAGGTTTATCTCAAGCCTGAAGAAGTATCTCTGGCCATTGGTAAAGGTGGATTAAATATTCGGTTAGCCAGCCAGTTAACCGGGTATGAATTGGACGTATATAGGGAAACCGAAGGCGAAGTTGATGAAGAAGATGTTTCTTTGGACGAGTTCTCTGATGAAATTGAAGGGTGGATTCTCGAAGCTCTGAAGGCAATTGGTTGTGACACCGCAAAATCAGTACTTGATTTACCGGTTGACGACCTTGTAAAACGCACTGATCTGGAAGAAGAGACCATTACGGATGTGATTTCAATATTGAAATCTGAATTTGAATAATTCCTTTATCTTTGTCAGATAAAGAATTTTATCAAACGCGATCACCTGAATTAAATTGAAAGTTCCTTTTATGGCAGTTGGACAAAGACTTAGTAAAGTAGCAAGAGAATTAAACGTTGGTATTTCTACCATCACTGAATTCCTAAACAAAAAGGGAGTTGAGATGGATGCAAATCCCAATACAAAGGTGTCTGATGATATTGTCGGACTTCTTAAAAATGAGTTCCGTCAGGATCTTAATGTCAAAAAGGCTTCTGAAGAACTAATCGACCGTAAGGCGAAAGAGAAAAAAGAGGCTGTTACCATTGAGGATATTCAGGAAGAGCATGAAGAAGTGTCTGACGTGGAATTGACGACACGTGTACCGAAAAATGTAGATGTTAAAGTTGTTGGGAAAATTGATCTTAACAAACCGGCTCCTGGCAAGCCTGAGCCTAAGAAAGAAGCCCCTAAAACAGAGCCTGTGAAGGAAAAAATGCCTGAACCGGCTCCGGTTAAAGCTGAGAAGCCCAGGGAGGCGCCTAAGGCTGTGGAGGCTGAAAAGGTGGAAAAGGCTGAGAAGGTGGAAGAGAAAAAGGCTATTAAGCACAAGCCTAAAGTAGAACATATACCCGTACGCGTGGATAAGCCCGCGGAAGCACCTAAAGTTGTAGGTAAAATTGACTTGGATGCGGGTAAAAAAGATAAGGATAAGGAAATTAAGAAAGAAAATAAAACTGTAGCAGGCGAGAAACGTCAGGAAAAACCGGTTGCACCAAAAGTTGAGGTGCCCAAAAAAATGACTGAGACAACTGCTGAATCAAAACATCAGGAGGTGAAGGCTTCTCAACCCGAAAAAACAGCTGAACAACCTAAGGTCGTTGAAGCTAGGCAGTCAAAATCATCGGATAGCACCGACAATTTTATGCCCACCAAAGTTAAAAAATTGTCCGGTCCTACAGTGGTAGGCAAGATTGAATTGCCTGCAGATCGTATTGGTGACGATCGTAAAAATAAAAAGAAGAAACGTAAGCGGATTAAGAAAGATAAGGAGCGCGTTAATATTAATGCTGCTGCTAATAAGTCTACTCAAAACACCGGTACTGGTAATACCCCAAATAAAGCCGGTCAGCATAATGGCGATCGTTCGCAGAATCATAATAAACCCGCGCAACAGCAGCCAAATAGAAAAAGAGCACCGCTTAAGGTTAAAAAACGTCCTGTAAGAGCAGAGGTGAGTGAGGAAGATGTAGCCAAGCAGATTAAGGATACGTTGGCGCGGTTAACTTCAAAAGGTAAATCCAAAGCTTCTCGTCACCGTCGCGATAAGCGTGACTTGGCGTCGATTCGTCACCAGGAGGAACTGGACAGACAGGATGAGGAGAAGAAAATATTGCGGGTAACAGAGTTTGTTACGGCAAATGAAATGGCCAACCTGATGGAGGTTCAGGTTAACCAGATTATTGCATCATGTATGAGTCTGGGGTTGTTCGTATCTATCAATCAACGACTTGATGCAGAGACAATTACGCTGGTAGGTGAAGAGTTTGGCTACAAAGTTGAATTTATAAGTGTGGGTGTCGCTGAAGCGATCAACGAAGAGGTTGATGCGCCTGAAGATTTACTGGAAAGGCCACCTATTGTTACCGTTATGGGACACGTTGACCATGGTAAAACTTCGTTGCTTGACTACATTCGGAAATCGGATGTAACAGCAGGAGAGGCCGGTGGTATCACTCAGCACATTGGTGCTTATGGCGTGAAACTGGACAATGGTCGTCAGATTACTTTTTTAGATACTCCCGGACACGAGGCCTTTACGGCTATGAGGGCCAGAGGAGCTCAAGTTACAGATATTGCTATCATTATTATAGCGGCTAACGATAATGTGATGCCGCAAACTATTGAAGCCATTAATCACGCTTCGGCAGCAGGGGTTCCCATCGTTTTTGCCATTAGTAAAATTGATGTTCCCGGCGCTAATCCTGATAGGGTGCGTGAGTCGTTGGCAAATATGAATTATTTGGTAGAAGATTGGGGTGGAAAATATCAGTGTCAGGAAATATCGGCTAAGCATGGTACTAATGTGAAGCAACTTCTCGAAAAAGTTTTGTTGGAGGCCGACATGCTTGAATTGAAAGCCAATCCAAATAAACCTGCAATAGGTAACGTTATTGAATCTACGCTTGATAAAGGACGTGGTTATGTGGCTACTTTGTTAGTGCAGGCCGGAACTTTGAAAGTGGGGGATCTGGTATTGTCTGGTAGTCATTTTGGTCACGTTAAGGCCATGTTTAATGAAAGAAATCAACGTGTTGATTCTGTTGGTCCTTCGGAACCTGTACTGGTTCTTGGTTTGAATGGCGCACCGCAGGCCGGTGAGAAGTTCAATGTGATGGAGAATGAGCGCGAAACGAAGGATATTGCTACTAAGCGTCAGCAAATACAGCGGGAACAGGGGATGCGTGCTCAGAAACACATTACGCTGGACGAGATTGGACGACGTATTGCGATTGGAAACTTCCAGGAGTTGAATTTGATTGTTAAGGGTGATGTTGATGGTTCTATTGAAGCGTTATCAGATTCAGTAATCAAACTTTCAACGGAAGAAATTCAGGTCAATGTGATTCACAAAGCTGTGGGAGGTATTTCTGAGTCCGATATCATGCTGGCTGCAGCATCCAATGCGATTGTCATTGGATTCCAGGTTCGACCTTCAATTTCTGCCCGTCGATTAGCCGAAAGAGAAGAAATTGATATTCGTTTGTATTCTATTATTTATGATGCCATTGAAGAGATAAAGGCCGCAATGGAAGGTATGTTATCGCCTGAAATTAAAGAGCAAATTGTTTCTACTGTGGAAGTTCGTGAAACCTTTAAGATTACCAAGGTTGGTACTATTGCCGGTTGTATGGTGAAGGAAGGTAAGATTAAGCGAAGTTCAAAAGTTCGTGTGATTCGCGATGGCATTGTGATCTATTCCGGAGATCTCGGGTCTTTAAAGCGTTTTAAAGATGATGTTAAAGAAGTTGCTTCGGGATTTGAATGTGGTTTGAACATTAATAATTTTAATGACATCAAAGTGGGCGATTTAGTTGAAGCTTACGAAGAAATTGAAGTGTCCAGAAAATTATAGACTTTTATATTTCAAAAAAAAAGAGCGGTCTCCGATATGGGGCCGCTTTTTTTATTTTTAGGTTGGTTGAGTTGAAATTATTGGAGGACTGCCTTCATTATGTTTACGTAAATATTACATGTGGTGCAGACAGATGAATTGTCAAGTATAGGCAGGTTTTATTCGAGTAAACCGTTTTGGAGTGATTCTATTTGTAGTGTGTAATTTTGCCATTAATACTGGATTTTGACTTAAGATATGCGAAGGTTATATGTTTTAGTTTGTTTAATATGTGTTCGCCAGGAATAAGCCGTGCGCTATGAGAAAAATTTGCTGATTGAGAGGCATCGTGCAGAAGAGGGTATTATAAATTGTTGCCTTTTGGAAGGTTTTAATTTTGGTGTAAATGCCTCGACAAAATAGGAATCTCAAGATTGCTCCCTGAAATCAGATGAATTGCCCGGGGGGGGAATAATATTGGCTGTCGATAATTGTTTAAACAGCCAATATTATTAAAATGCTTTTTAGTTGTATCGGTCGTTTATTGGCGGGAGCGTTGTAAAAATTGTAGTTGCTGTTCTAGCATGGTCACCTTTTTCATATGATAGCCGTTTGTTAATGCTGTCTGGACTGGACGTGAATAAATAAATTCAATTTCCAGTGTGCGATGATAGTCCCAATCGAGTTTCATACTGGGTGCATAAGGACGCATGTTATCGGTGAGTTTCATCATTTGTATTGCGTAACTTTCATCAATTTCGGTTCCACAATGATTGGCGGCATTAATCACTTCGAGCATGATGTCATAAATAAGCGTTCGGAGACTTTTGTCTTTCATCATACTGTCTGTTGTTGTATTTAACACCACCGACAGTCCGTTGTAGGGGATATTCCAGACTAATTTTTGCCAGCGGGGAAGCAGCAGATCCTGAAAAAGATGAGTTTCAATGCCTGCATCGTTAAAATCCTGACAGACCTGGTTTAAAATATCGGGTTGTGGATGGTTGTATGGCCCAATATTCAGTTTACCATAATCCAAATGCCTGATATGGCCAGGTTTTGTTTTTTGGGAACAGATGAACGCTAGTCCGCCAGCTATGGATAATTGAGGGAATCGTCGTGCTAAGTCTTCCTCCATGCCCAATCCGTTTTGAATTAGAATGACGGTACTTTTTGAATGGGTAACTTGTGGAAGTATCGCATCTAAAATGCCATTGTTGGTGGTCTTTAAGCCAACTAAAACAACATCGCATTGTGGCATGGCGCCAGCTTCTTGGTAAATGTTAAGATTCGTATGGTGAAAATTACCATCGACCGACTCGACGGTGAATCCATTGTTTTTTACAAATTCATAATCGCTGTGTAGTAGAAAATGAATATTATCAGACTTTAAGGCTAATTTGCCGCCATAAAATCCGCCTATCGCTCCTGTGCCGATGACGGCATAACTCAATGACATAGTATCGTTAAATTGTTTAGTTTGTGAAGCCCAAAATTAACAAATTCGGAGTGAAATATTCAGGAATGACTACTAATGAGTTATCGAATAATTGAATTATGCAGTTGGACAGGCCTTTGTGCTGCTATGTTTGGTATAGCATCGAACAGTGTAGTGTCTGTTTCTAAAGTCGGGAGTTGCTTGAACCGGGAAGTTCAAAGTCAAGATTTTATAAGTACGGAAAGGTGAATTTACTATGGTAGATAATAATGTTGAGGAGAAGCATAACGCAGAAGGAGTATTTTCTTACAAGTATTAAATAATAAAAGCCCCGATTTTATCGGGGCTTTCTAGTAGCGGGGGCCAGACTCGAACTGACGGCCTTTGGGTTATGAGCCCAACGAGCTACCAACTGCTCCACCCCGCAATATATTTTTAAGACTATCTTTATCGTTTTGCGGTTGCAAATATAGGGTGTTAATTCTTCAAATGCAAATTGTTTCGCCTTTTTTTGTGGCTGTTTGTGGTTGTTTCCTCGTATTAGACTGTTTGATAATTGATAGAGACTTGATTTTTTTTAGCAAAAATCTGTTACATGCCTCTTTTGGGCTTTCCTTTATATATCTCGGCTTTTTAGCGGCTATACATTATATTTTTATAAATTTGTGACTTCCAATAGAAAAAGTATATGAGTAGTACAGAAAAGAATCAGTCTTTTTTTAAAAAGCTTCGTGATCCCTATCGTTTTGCCATTTTTAATGAGCAGACTTATGAGGAGTTGTTTGTGATACGCCTGTCCAAACTTAATGTGGTGACTTTAGTCGGAGTCTTAAGTATCGGACTTATTGTTTTCGTCTCTTTTTTGATCGCTTTCACTTCTCTAAAAGAATACATTCCGGGGTATCCTGATGCCAACCAGCGACTTTTAATTGTTCGCAATGCGCAGCGGGTTGATTCTTTGTTGGTAGAAATAAATAAGCGCGATCGGTTTATTAATTCTTTTCAGGCCATTGTGCGTGGCGACATTCCTGATTCAGCAAGTCAGGCAAAATCCGGTCCGACAGGCCATCAGGTTGTGCGTAATGATGTTGTTGATTTTGCGAAGTCTGAAGAAGATTCTTTATTTCGGCTGGAAATCGAAAATGAAGAGCGGTTTAATTTGTCGGTCAGACAACCTTCTTCTAAAATAGTCGCTCTGGAGAATACTTTTTTCTTCAGTCCTATTAAGGGGATGGTGGTTAATGGGTTTGGTGAGGTTAAAGGTCATTACGGCGTCGATATTGTAGCAGCGCGGGGAAGTCGTGTGTCAGCAGTGCTCGACGGCGTAGTCGTTTTTTCCGGATGGACGGTCGAAACCGGTTATGTTATAGAGATTCAGCATGCCAATAATTTGATTTCGATGTACAAACACAATCAGAATTTGTTAAAAGAGGTAGGGGAGGTCGTTAAGGCTGGAGAAGCAATTGCCAGTGTGGGCAACTCTGGAGAACTAACCACCGGGCCGCATCTCCATTTTGAGTTGTGGTACAATGGAACTCCTCTTAATCCGGTTGAATATATCTCTTTTTAGTGTGTAACATCTACTAATAATATAATATTTAGGAATTTTAATGCAAAAGCGTATAGCTATCCTGGGTTCCACAGGTTCCATAGGTACACAGGCTTTGGAGGTGGTGGACCATCATTCCGGTTTATTTACGGTTGAAGTGTTAACCGCTAATAATAGTGTTGATTTGTTGATTGAGCAGGCTCGTAAATATGAGCCCAATGTTGTTGTTATAGGCAATAAGGAAAAGTACCCTCAGTTGCAGGATGCATTGTCGGATTTACCCATAAAAATTTATGCAGGTGAAGATGCCATTGTTCAGGTGGCGGGCATGTCAACTATCGACATGGTGCTGGTTGCAATGGTTGGCTTTTCTGGATTACGACCGTCAATACAGGCACTTGAAGCTGGCATTCCTTTGGCGTTGGCCAATAAGGAAACGCTGGTTGTTGCAGGTGATTTGGTTATGAATCTGGCGGCCCAAAAAAGAGTGCCTTTGATCCCTGTCGATTCGGAACATTCTGCTATTTTTCAATGTTTACAGGGTGAACCGAATAATCCCATCGAAAAAATTCTGTTGACAGCTTCAGGTGGCCCTTTTCGTGGTAAAAGTGTCGATTTTTTACGTAAGGTTACCCGCTGTCAGGCACTCAATCATCCCAATTGGAAAATGGGTGATAAAATTACCATCGACTCAGCTTCGTTAATGAATAAAGGTCTCGAAGCAATCGAAGCCAGATGGCTGTTTAATGTGCAGCCGCATCAAATTGAAGTTGTCGTACATCCGCAATCCATCGTTCATAGTATGGTGCAGTTTGCTGATGGAGCTATAAAAGGCCAGATGGGAATGCCCGATATGCGATTGCCAATTCAATACGCACTTGGATATCCAAAACGTTTACCCAATTCTTTTCCGCGATTTAGTTTTGCCGATTATCCTCAGTTGACTTTCGAAAAAGCAGATGTTTCTGTTTTTAGAAATCTGACGATGGCCTTTGAGGCGATGAAAAGAGGAGGGAATGCGGCTTGTATTTTAAATGCAGCCAACGAAATTGCGGTTGATGCTTTTTTGAAGGGACGCTGCGGGTTTGTCGAAATGTCTTCAATTATTGAAAAGACGCTTGAAAAGAGTAGCTTTGTGGCGCAACCTTCGTTTGCCGATTATGTTGCATCCGACAAAGAAGCACGTCAAATTACAACTTCTTTGATAAATGCACGTTAGTAAATGAACCCCCTGTTCTTTGGGCTGTTATTGTGTATGTATTTATAGTAAAAACGAAATAAAGTAATTAAATGGTATTTTTGATAAAAGCATTGCAGCTTATCCTGAGTCTGTCGATTTTAGTGATTCTTCATGAGTTTGGGCATTTCTTTTTTGCCCGGTTGTTTAAGACGCGTGTCGAGAAGTTTTATTTGTTTTTCGATCCTTGGTTTTCCCTCTTTAAATACAAAAAAGGGGACACCGAATATGGTATTGGCTGGCTGCCTTTTGGCGGTTATGTTAAAATTGCCGGTATGATTGATGAATCGATGGACAAGGAACAGATGAAACAACCGGTTCAACCCTGGGAGTTTCGGGCTAAACCCGCATGGCAGCGTTTGCTGATTATGGTGGGGGGCGTTGTGGTCAATTTTCTGCTGGCTTTTTTTATCTTTTGGTTGATATTATTTAAATGGGGTGAGTCGTATATCCCTGCTGAGAATGCACAATATGGGCTGTATTTTCATCCCGTTGCACACGAAATAGGTTTACAGGATGGCGATAAGGTCTTGAAGGTTGATACGTTTAAGGTTGAAACATTAGGTGATATCTCATATCATATTCTGCTTGAAGATGTATCATCGTTACAGGTGCAACGTGGCGACTCGGTTCTGTCACTGAAGATTCCTGAAGGGTACAAAAACCGTATAATGGCGCAGGGCGTTAGGCATTTTGCGGATTTCCGTTTACCAAATATTATTGATACGATTATTGACGGGTCTAATGCTCAGGCAGGTGGACTGATGAAAAATGATAGTGTGGTAGCTGTGGACAATCAGCCAACGATTTTCTTTGATGAGTTGGTTGCTGAATTGGGAAATCATGCCAGAGATACCGTGACTGTGAGTTTGTACAGAGCCGGCGATTTGCGTCATCTGAAGGTTTTGGTTGACGAAAATGGAAAGTTGGGATTTGGACCTAAAAGTGCGGCTCAGGTATTGGGATATGAAACGCTTCGTTATGGCTTTTTTGAAGCCATGCCTGCGGGCGTCAGTAAGGGCGTGAAATTGCTAGTGGATTATGTGAAGCAGATGAAACTGGTGTTTACCAAAGAAGGGGCTAAACAGGTTGGAGGATTTGGCGCCATTGGAAATTTATTTCCGCCTGTATGGGATTGGCAGAGTTTCTGGTATACTACCGCTTTCTTGTCTATTATTTTGGCATTTATGAATATTTTGCCCATCCCCGGATTGGATGGTGGTCATGTTCTCTTTTTGCTTTACGAAATTATTGCCCGTCGTAAACCCAGCGACAAATTTATGGAATATGCAGTTACCGTTGGAATGTTGCTTTTGTTGGCGCTGCTTATTTTTGCCAATGGAAATGATTTATATCGGTTGTTGTTCAAATAATTCAATCTCTTTCTTAAATTTGTTTGTATAAAAAATATAATGTCATGACACATTCCTTTTTCTTTTTGGGCATTCCTGGTGGGTGGGAATGGATTGTTATCATCCTTGTCGTTGTTCTTCTTTTTGGTGGCCGTAAAATACCCGAATTAATGAAGGGCCTGGGTCAGGGAATGAAAGAGTTCAGAAAAGCACGCAATGAAGAGCCCACAAAAGATGATATAGACGAGAAAAAATAGGATCTTCCCTGAACAAACTATTTTGTTTTTGATTGATGCGTTTTTTTGGAAATAATAAAAAGCCCGCTGAGAAGATCACTGGGCTTTTATTTTATGATGATATTTAGAATGCGGCTACACAAATTTTATATCGGCTGGTGTGTGATGACGACGATGTTTTTGTCGGCACAATTGGCTGTGGTGTCGCAACCCCTTAATCGTCAACAAGTGGCTGATGCCATTGAGATGCTTGATCGAAAAACACCGGTTTCGTTGGTTTATAATGATCGCGTTCAGTCCTATATTGACGTTTATACCATTCAACGAAAAGATCATTTGGCCGAAATTATTGGTCGTGCCGAATTATATTTTCCACTGTTTGAAGAATATCTCGATAAGTATGGTTTGCCGCAAGAGTTAAAATATATGGCTGTTGTGGAGTCCGCTTTAGACCCAACGGCGCAGTCTTCCTCCGGGGCCAGAGGGTTGTGGCAGTTTCTTTACCAGGCTTCGCGGTTGTTTAATTTGCGTGTGGATTCGTATGTGGATGAGCGTTGCGATCCTGTTAAATCAACCGATGCCGCCTGTCGTTATTTGAAGTACTTGTACGATAATTTTCAGGATTGGAATTTGGTAATGGCAGCGTACAATGGCGGAATTGCCGTTGTTAATGACGCCATTGAACGAGCAGGGGGTGTCCATGATTTTTGGGCCATCCGGTCGTTTCTGCCAGCGGAGACACAAGGTTATATACCAGCTTTTATTGCGGTGAATTTTGCCATGAATTTTTATATGCATTATGATATTATACCAATAAAACAATCCTTTAATTATGATGATTTGGGTTTCGTTTTTTTGGAGAAGAGTGTGTCTATGCAGCAGTTGTCATCGTTAATAGGTGTGCCGGTTGAAACATTGACGGCTTTAAATCCCTTGTATACCAAACGTTTTATTCCTGTGGTTAAGGAACCAGTTCAGATTGTGATTCCGCGTGATAAGGTCATGCTTTTTCTACGTCATAGAACACTACTTGAGCAGGAAAACCACCCGCCGGTGGCAGTCAAACCCATTGGTTTTACTGGTAATCGTGAAAAAATTATGCACAAGGTTAGGCCTGGAGAGTTTTTTCATAAGGTCGCCATGGAGTACCATGTTAGAGTGGAAGATGTCCAGAAATGGAATAATCTGACAACGCGGCATCTGGAGGCCGGACAATTATTGGTCATCTATCGGGAAAAACAGGGCGTTGAGACTTTTTTGGCAAACGACTGGATTGGGAAAGTGAACCAACAGACAAATTAAGACTTTGTCTTTATTGCTATAAAATACATAAATTTGTATTTCTTCAGTTTCTAATTTAATACCATCAAGCTCATGAAAAAAAATGTATTAATAATCGCTTTGTTCTTGTCTTTGCTGGCAGGAGGATGTAAGGATAAATCCGTGTTGAAACCCAATATCTCTGGTGCTATGGGTGAGGTTTTAATGGTTATGGATGACAAATGGCGTAACAGCCCTGCCGGTGATTCTATCAAAGCTGTTTTGATGCAACCGATGGAAGGGTTACCGCAGATTGAGCCTATTTTTAAACTTTCAATAACCCCGCACCGTGCATTTACCGATAATATTCGTACGTTTCGTAATATCGTTATCACAAATGTGGGCGAGGATGTTCAGGAAGAAGGCGTTCGTTACCGTCAGGGTGATACTTACGCCAAAGGACAGGCCATGGTGCAGATAAATGCTAAAACAGCGGAGCGGTTTATTGAGCTGGTTGACGAAAATCAATATAAAATACTGGCATTTTTGCTAAAAGCTGAACGGCAACGGTCTATTAATTACTACGATAGGTATGAAGATGCCCAGTTGGCCGATAAAGTGGGCAAGCAATGGGGCCTGGATATGATTATTCCGAATATTTTGAAAATTAGAAAGATGACTGATACTTTCACCTGGCTGTCAAATGAAACACCTACTATGAGTCAGGGATTGATGGTTTATTCATTCGACTATCATGGCGAGAATGTGTTGACGAAGGAATATCTTCTTAATAAACGCGATTCGGTGTTACATGTCAATGTTCCCGGTCCCAGTGATGGTTCTTATATGAGCACCGAATATCAGGTGCCCGTAACTTATAAAGTGCTTGAAGTAAATGGCCATTATACAGTTGAAATGCGTGGTTTGTGGAAAGTGGTGGGAGATCTGATGGGAGGCCCGTTTGTGCTGTTTGCCCATCTCGACTATGAAAATTCTAAAGTTATCGTAACTGATTCTTATGTTTATCTGCCCGACGAACCTAAAAAGCGTAATTTTGTTTGGCAAATGGAATCGTTACTCTATACCGTTAAGTTTCCAGGCGATGAAAAGCCCAAGTCATGAGTATTCCTGTTTTTACCCGCGAAGAATTGGCTCAGGCTACACGTCGTGATGAGCTGATACGAGCCACTGCTGCACAAATTATTAAGGATTTCAATAGTTTTAACATAGAGTTGTCTTTTTCAGGAAATGCAGACAGATTTTATGATGAGTTGGTTGTTCAGATGGAACAGCAGGTGGATCGGTTATTGCAGCAAAATAATGCCCTGTTTATGGGGTTATTGTATCGAATTGATATTTCAGAAAGAGATATTTTGCTCTACGAAAGTGAGATGAAGGATTGTTCCTTTGCTCGAGTGATAACGGAACTTATTATACACCGTGAAATAAAAAAGGTGCTGTATCGTGAATATATTAAAAAACAATAGGTGATATGTCGTTTTATATAGATAAAATATCAGATGTTTCGGATGATAAGAGTCTCGTTTTTTTGGTCAATGATTTGACGCAACTAAAGTCTTCTGATTTGTCGGAGGCTGAGGTGGTTTATATTCGCAGGAAAGAGTCCGCCGATAAAAAGAACGGACGTTTTTTTATTAATCGTCTGAATCGGTTGGTGGCTGTTTTAATGCCCGATCAGTCATTGTCTTTAAATGATCGCATCGAATGGCTGCGACGCGAAGGGGCCGCTTTCTGGAATAAATTGAAGGAGGAGGGGCTTAAACAGGTTCAGGTAGTTAATCTCACCGGCCTGCCTCAGTCCGGATTGGCGTTAGCCGAGGGGTTGGTGTTAGGGGCTTATTCGTTTGAAAAATATAAAACGACGACTAAAGAAACGTTGTTTCCTGAGGTTGGGTTATTGGATGAAGCAATATTACCTTCGCAAATTGAGGAGCTTATCAGGGTGTGTGAGGCGGTTTATCTGACCCGTGATTTGGTGAATGAACCGGTGGGAACGCTTAATGCCGTTAAGTTAGGTAGTGAGGTGATGTCGTTGGCCAATCAATATGGTTTCAAAGCGGAGGTTTTTAATAAAGCAAAAATTGAAGCCATGAAAATGGGCGGTTTGATGGCGGTGAATCAGGGTAGCATTGATCCGCCAACTTTTTCAGTATTGGAGTGGCATCCTGATAATGCAGTCAATACAGAGCCTTACGTTTTGGTTGGTAAAGGTGTTGTTTTTGATACAGGTGGCATTAATCTTAAAACACCACCCGGAAGTCTTGATACCATGAAGTGCGACATGGGGGGAGCTGCGGCTGTCATTGGTGCTTTTGTGGCTATTGCTGCCAATAAGCTACCGGTACATGTAGTTGGACTCATCCCGGCGACCGATAACCGTCCCGGCGGAAATGCCATTGTGCCTGGTGATGTGATTAAAATGCACAATGGTACTACAGTAGAAGTGATGAATACAGATGCGGAAGGACGTTTGATATTGGGCGATGCCTTGAGTTTTTCGGCCAACTATAAACCACGTCTGGTGATTGATCTCGCAACTTTAACAGGTAATGCTGCCATTGCTCTGGGTGAGCATGGCACTGTTGGGATGGGAACTGCCGATGATATTACTATGAGAAAGTTGGCAGATGTTGGTAACGAAGTTTGTGAGCGTGTGGTATGGTTTCCTTTTTGGAGCGATTTTGACGATTTAATTAAATCGGAAGTGGCTGATATAAAGAACATAGGCGGGCGTGAAGGGGGTGCTATTACAGCAGGAAAATTCTTGTCGCATTTTGTGGATGCCCCCTGGTTGCATCTCGATATTGCAGGTCCGGCTTTTGTTTTGAATAAAGCCAATTATCGTGGTATTGGTGGTACTGGTGTTGGGGTTCGGTTATTGTATCATTTTTTGAAATCTCAATCGAAATAACAGCTTATTTTTTCTTTTTGTTCGATTGTAGAGTGTGTGTCGTATCTATAGGGCAAAATATCCTAATGGTATAGAATTTTTATGTCTGACGGATTTTCTTGGCGCTGGTAAATTAGAAGCCTCATTTTTTTTAAGAGGGCATTTTAATGTAAATTTGTAAGGAAATTTGAAACAGGAATCTTAAATTCCTGTTTTTTCTGCCTAAAATAGCTGATTATGAGTAATGAAAAAATAAAAGTAGCCATAACGCATGGCGATGTTAACGGCATTGGTTATGAGGTGATTTTTAAGGCCTTTGCCGATCCTCGAATGCTGGAGGTCTGTACTCCTGTGATTTATGGCTCTTCAAAGGTCGCTGCTTATCATCGTAAAGCCCTTAATTTGCCGGCCATTAATCTGAACAGTATTAAATCGGGGGTGGAAGCGCATCCGCGACGCATCAATATTGTAAATTGTGTTGACGATAATGTGCGTGTTGAATTGGGGCGGGCTTCCGAAGGAAGCGGACTGGCAGCTTTTCAGGCATTGGAACGAGCGGTGGAAGAGTTGAAAAATGGCGGGGTGGATGTGTTGGTTACTGCGCCTATCAATAAGAAGGCGATTCAATCGTCCTCCTTTAATTTCCCCGGTCACACGGAATATTTGGCCAGCTCGTTTAGCGGGACACCACTGATGCTTATGGTGAGTGACTGGCTGCGTATTGGAGTGGTGACAGGTCATGTGCCGGTTAAAGAGATCAGTCAAAATATTAGTCAGGATTTGATTCTTGAAAAGTTACGCATCTTAAATGATACTTTGAAGAATGATTTTGTGATTAGACGACCACGCATTGCTGTGCTGGGGCTTAATCCACATGCCGGCGATGATGGTTTATTGGGCATGGAAGAAAAAGAGGTGATTCAGCCGGCATTGACGGCGGCAAAAGACGAAGGCATCATGGCTTTTGGTCCCTTTCCGGCCGACGGTTTTTTCGCAACTGATGGGGTGCGTAAATTTGATGCCATTCTGGCCATGTACCACGACCAGGGGTTAGTGCCTTTTAAAACGTTGGCTTTTTCTTCCGGGGTGAATTTTACAGCCGGATTACCCATTGTGCGGACTTCGCCTGATCATGGCACGGCATACGAAATTGCCGGGCAGAATAAAGCCGATGAGCAGTCGTTCCTGTCTGCTGTTTATATGGCAATTGATGTGTTTAAGAATCGAAAAATGAACGAGGAGCTTAAGGCGAATCCTATGAATAAGGTCGATTCGGGAGTTCAGGATAGTGATGAGTAAAATTTGGTTTAAATTAGGCTTCTGTTTGAAGTCTCATTTTTTAATGTGACAGCAATCAATTAAAAAGAAAGGGAGTCTTGTAAGACTCCCTTTCTTTTTCTATATAATCGGATTATTCTTCTTCTTTACTTTCGGGATGATACCCTTTTATAATTCCTCGTTGTGAGCTTTTTACAAATAAGATGATTTCATCCCTGTCGTTTGACGCGGGTAACTCAGCTTCTATGCGTTCAATGGCCTTGGAATTATTCATCTTCGACTGGAACAGCATACGATAGCAATTTTGAATATCGCGGATTTGTTCGTTGGTAAAATTACGACGTCGCAGACCGATGGAGTTCACTCCGGCATATGATAATGGATTGCGTCCTGCCTTAATAAAGGGAGGAACATCTTTACTTACCAGCGAACCTCCTGAAATCATGACGTGAGCTCCTACATGTACAAACTGATGTACGGCCGAGGTGCCACCTACAATGGCCCAGTCATCAATGATAACTTCTCCGGCTACCTGTACACTGTTTACCAGTATTACATGATTGCCGATCACACAATCGTGCGCGACGTGCACATAGGCCATCAGCAAACAGTCATTGCCCACTATGGTTTTTCCTTTGGCTTTTGTACCCCTGTTGATGGTTGCAAATTCACGAATGGTGGTGTTGTTTCCTATCTCAACGGTGGTTTCTTCTCCGGCAAATTTTAAGTCTTGCGGAATGGCACCTATTACAGCACCGGGAAATATATTGCAATTTTTACCAATTCGAGTTCCTTCTAATATGGTTGCGTTGGAGCCGATGCGGGTACCTTCTTCAATAACAACGTTTTTGTCGATGGTTACAAATGGTTCAATAACAACATTTGGGGCAATTTTGGCTTCCGGGTGAATGTAAGCTAATGGTTGCTTCATTATTTCTGTGTTAGTCTTTAGTCTTTGTTTTTTGCAATTTGTGCCATGAATTCGCCTTCTACAACAATGGTGTCGCCAACAAATCCCATACCCCTCATATTTGCCACGCCGCGACGTATTTCGGTCATCATTTCAAGTTTGAAAATGACGGTGTCGCCGGGTACCACTTTTTTTCTGAATTTAATATTATCCTGTTTCAGAAAGTAAGTGCTGTAGGTGTGCGGGTCTTCAATTTGACTTAATACAAGTATTCCACCAATCTGAGCCATTGCTTCTACCAACAGAACGCCTGGCATTACGGGCTCTTCAGGGAAATGGCCCACAAAAAAAGGTTCGTTGATGGTTACGTTTTTTACGCCAACAATAGATTTTTCTTTGAGATGGATGATTTTATCTACTAAAAGAAATGGCGGCCGGTGGGGCAGCATGGCGCGAATATCGTTGATATTAAATACAGGTTCTTTATTGGGGTCGTATACGGGTGCGTCAATTTTGAGCTGTCGCTTACGAAGTTCTTTACGAAGCAGTTTGGCAAATTCTGAATTGATTTTATGTCCTGGCTTGTTGGCTATGATGCGCCCTTTTATGGGGCTGCCACAAAGCGTCAGATCGCCTATAACATCAAGTAATTTATGACGGGCCGGTTCATTATTAAAGTGTAATTCCAGATTATTAAGTATTCCTGAAGGCTTCACTTCTACCGACGGTTTGTTAAATAATTTTGACAGCCGGTCGAGTTCGCTTTGTTCCATGGGACGATCTATTATGATGATCGCATTGTCCAGATCACCTCCTTTAATCAGATTGTTTTTTAAGAGAGGTTCCAACTCATGAAGGAAGACAAATGTTCGGCAGGGTGCTATCTCTTTTGCAAATGAATCCAGTGACTCGATAGTCGCAAACTGGTTGGCAAGTTGTAACGAGCGATCGAAGGAAATCATTATTTGGGCGGAGAAACTGTTGTCGGGCAGTGCTATGATGTAACTGCCGGTTTCAGGATCTTCAACCATCATTTTTTCCCGGATCTCGAAATATTCGCGTTCGGCTTTCTGTTCAACAATACCTGCTTTATTGATTGCTTCAATGTAAGGTGCAGCACTGCCATCAAGGATGGGCGCTTCGGGGCCGTCTACGTCAACCAGGCAGTTGTCGATACCCATGCCTGACAGGGCGGCCAGGAGGTGCTCTACGGTGCTTATTTTGGCGTCACCTTCCTGTAGTACAGTTCCTCGTTGGGTAAATACCACATTGTCGGCCAACGCTTTTATAATAGGCTGTCCCTCCAGATCTGTTCTTCTAAATTTGAAACCGTGGTTCTCTTCAGCCGGTTGGAGAGTCATTGTGACATTGACGCCGGTATGCAATCCTGGTCCTTGCAGGGTAAAGGGTTGTGCAATAGTCCTTTGCTTTGTCATATTTTTTTAGTTGAGGCGAAACGGAGACCGTTTCTAAAACTTAGTTATTTTTTTAGTTCTTTTTCGATGTCTGAAATGCGATTACGAAGATCAGGTAAATTGCGGAATACAACATAGGCTTTATTGTAATGCATGGCATCGAACGATGGTGAGCCCATTTGTACGGACCCTTCTTTCGTGATATTTTTTGAAACGCCTGATTGTGCCGCCAGTTTGACGCCGTCGGCAATTTTTAGGTGTCCGGCGATACCAACCTGTCCGCCAAACATAACATGGTTGCCTATTTTGGTGCTTCCGGCGATGCCTGTTTGTGCCGCAAAGACACAGTTCTCGCCTATCTCGACGTTGTGTGCAATCTGTATGAGGTTGTCAAGTTTGGTGCCTTTGTGGATGATGGTAGATCCCATAGTGGCTCTGTCGATGGTGGTGTTGGAACCAATTTCTACATAGTCTTCAAGAATGACATTTCCTATTTGGGGGATTTTTTCATAACGGCCATCGGCGCCAGGCGCAAAACCAAAGCCATCGGCCCCAACAACAACACCAGCATGAACAACACAATTTGAACCAATTTTACAACCCTGATAGATTTTTGCTCCGGCGTAAATTGTGGTGTTGTCGCCAATTGTTACACCGTCACCGATATAGGCCTGCGGATAAATCTGTACATTGTTTCCAATGGTTACTTTTTCGCCGATATAGGCAAAGGCTCCTACATATACAAAATCGCCCAATGAAGCCGATTTGTCGATGAATGAAGGCTGTTCAATTCCAGTTTTCTTTGGTAATGACGCCTGATACATCTGTAATAGTTTTGCCAGCGCGCCATAGGCATCCTCTACACGTATAAGTGTGGCTGAAACCGGATGTTCCGCTTCAAATGTTTGGTTAACTATTACCACTGAGGCCTCAGTGGTATAAATGAAAGGTGTGTATTTGGGGTTGGCCAGAAATGTAAGTGTTTCCGGACGACCATCTTCTATTTTTGACACATCTCTGACTATCGCTTTGGGATTGCCTTCAATAGTACCATGAATGAGTTCGGAAATCTGCTCTGCGGTAAATTCCATTCTGAAAAATTTTGGTGCAAAACTACTAAAATATCTAACTAAAAAAAAGATAAGCGCCTGTTAGCGGATGCTTTTGGGAAAACAGAGAAAATATTTACTCACAGTTTTGCCTAATACCGACAAGTTCAGCATATCTGAAGCTTCCGAAATATCTTTTACCTTGTTGTTTCGGTAAAGGATGTTGATTTTATCGTCGTGCACGCTGTATGCATTATTTGAAATGGTGTCAGCGAATACAAAATAGTTAACCGGTTCATCGTCCGAAAGGTTCAACAGTATTTTGGTTTTAGCCGACATTTTTTCTATTTTCTCATGCGTAAATGAATGATCTTTTATTTGGATGGCTAACAGTTGCCGGTTAATGAGTCCGCTGCATAAGGTTTTAAGAATTTTATCGGGGTGCATGGACCAGGTCTTGAGCGCGCTCATAACGTCGTTATCATCCAGAAGGGCAAAATGGTTGAGAACGGCTTCGTTTTGATGAAAATCATCAATTGTAAATTTTTGCGTTAAGAAAAAGTCCAGATGTGGTGATGTGGCAGGTAATTGATTTTGTCCGGCCATATAGCGCGCCCGCCTGAAAATATTGATGAGCATCCGTTCGGCTACCAGGGCTGTTTTATGAAGATATACCTGCCAGTACATCAGTCGGCGTGCGATGAGAAATTTTTCGATGGAGTAGATGCCTTTGGCTTCAACCGCCAGTTGGTCGTTGTGAATGTTTAGCATTTTGATGATGCGGTCGGAGCTGATGACGCCTTCCGAAACCCCGGTGTAGAAACTGTCGCGCCGTAAATAATCGAGGCGATCCATGTCCAATTGGCTCGAGACCAGTTGGTGCAGGAAGTGTTTGTGGTAGCGGTTGGTAAATATGTCGATTGCCATGGTCAACGCGCCTTTAAATTGTTGGTTCAGGCGTTCCATAAATAGCAGAGATATATCCTCGTGGTGCACGCCCTGAACCAGTGCCGATTCCAAAACATGCGAAAAAGGACCGTGCCCTAAATCGTGCATCAAAATAGCGGCATGAACAGCTTGCGATTCTTCGTCGGTTATGTCATGTCCTTTTTGGCGCAAAGTGTCAACGGCCGCACTCATCAGGTGCATGCAACCTATGGTATGCTGAAAACGGGTATGTGTAGCACCTGGGTAAACTAATGGCGTCATTCCAAGTTGTTTGATCCATCTTAACCGTTGCAGAAAAGGGTGCTCAATGAGGTCAAACAACAGCTCATCGGGGATGGTGATAAACCCATGCACCGGGTCGTTGATGATTTTCTTTTTATTGGTTGTTTTCAATGGTTCGTTAAATTTTTGGGGTTCAGCAAAAGTGGCTGAATCTTATGATAGTAGTGCAAATGTATGATTTTTTGGCGGGAAAGGAGAATTGCGCGTTTCGGTCTTGTTTTTTTGCAATACCTGTTTGTGATTGGTTAAGCAAATGTTTTATTTTTTATTGAGTCGGGCGCCGCAAATGCGGCAAAAATTGGAACCCGGGGCATGATTTGATTCGCCGCATCTGGGACATTTTTGTGGTTCCTCGGGAGGTTGGTTGAAGGTGTGCGACATTTCCACCGAAACAATGCCGGTTGGTATGGCTATGATGCTGTATCCCAATAGCATGATAAATGTTGAAATGAATTTTCCCAAAGCGGTAACCGGAACAATATCGCCATAGCCAACGGTTGTCAGGGTAATAACGGCCCAGTATATGCTCAGCGGGATGCTGTAAAAACCGTTTTCGCCGCCTTCTATAACATACATTATGCTGCCCAGCAGGATAACGAGTATGACAACAAACATCATAAAGATGAGTATTTTGCGGGCACTGCGTTGAAGTGACAGGATGAGCAGACGCCCGGCGCGAAGAAAGTGGTAAAGCCTGAGGATACGGTATATCCGTAACAGCCGGATAGCACGAATCACAGCCAGGGCCTGTGCATCGGGAACGATTAGGCCCAGATAGGTCGGAATGACGGCCAAAAAATCAATGATCCCCAAAAAACTGAAGAGGTATTTTAATGGTTTGGGAGAGCTCACAATTCGAAGGATATATTCTATTGTAAACAGGATGGTAATAATCCATTCGCCCTGACGTAGTGGTTCCCCGTACAACGATTGGTACGATGGAACACTTTCAATCATCACCAGTACAATACTTATCAGAATGACAGATAGAAGGATAATGTCAAATCGTTTGCCCCATGGCGTATCTGCTTTGAAGATAATTTCATAGGTTTTTAGCTTCCAACGATTAAGATTTTTATTGGTCTTTGAATTCATTGTTGCTTCATTCATTTAGTCAAAGATAATAAATGGATATGAGTATCTGTTTGTTTTGGCTAATTGTGGTGTGGCAACTGGTTTTTTGGCAACTGAGAAGTATAGAGCAGAGTCATTAACGGATCTGATTTTGGCGCATAAAAAAAGTACGAACAAAGACATGGTAATATAATGTGGTAAGAATATTAGAACCTAAATAAAGGCAGTATAGTCAGTACATTATGCAAAAGGCGTATACCGAAGCAGGGATAACTTCTTAAAGCCATCACATTTTAAAAATAACAATCAGTTTGTTTTTAAAACCATTGCGATGTTTGTATTTCGTTCAAGTAAAAGTGGGTTAAATCCGTCCAACTAATTTAGGACATTACGCCCTTTTTAATGAAGGAAATAAATTCTGAAAGGGGAAAAAAACATCCCGCAAATCAGTCTGATTTGCGGGATGTTCAGGTTATTACTGTTGCATTAAAGCCATCTTATCAGGTTGAAGTCTTGCCTGTGTGGCAGTAAGTCATTTTTGGGGAACAAACGAATACCAAATTTGAAGACTCCGGGTAGATTTAATTTATAATCGAGTTTGTAAGAGACGATGGAGCCTTCTTTTTTCACTATTTTAAACGGTTCGATGTGAACAATGGGCGGAAATTCATCGTCGTTGGCTTCAGCGATAACAATTTCGAGTCCGAGATCGATACCGGTTAGACGTTTTTGATCGAGTGTGATGTCGATGTAGTAATCTTCCCCAATCCCCAGCTCTTTGACACCAATGTCGGGTATTGAGAGCGACACCACTTCGACGGAATCCCATCCGGCAAGAACCCTTCTTTTCCATGCGGCTATGTCCCGCACCTGGCGGTAGTCGTTGTCGATGAGTCCCTGCAATCGTTCATACATGGGGTCATAAAAGCGCTTCACATAATCATTGATCATTCTGCGGGTTGTGAATTCCGGCGCAATATGTGCGATGGAGTTTTTGATATACCGCACCCAACCGGAGGAAACGCCCGTGTCATTTTTATCGAAATAGAGTGGAATTATTTCATTTTCGAGGATACTGTAAATCGTTGTTGCATCTAAATCATCCTGAAAATCCTGATTTTCGAATGTTCGTTTATCGGTAAGGGCCCAGCCGGCTTCTTCTTTGTAGCCTTCGTACCACCAGCCATCAAGTACGCTGAAATTCAGGACACCATTCATTTCGGCTTTTTCGCCACTGGTACCCGATGCTTCCAAGGGGCGGGTTGGGGTGTTGAGCCATACGTCGACTCCACTGACCAGGCGTTTGGCCAAATCCATGTCATAGTTTTCGAGGAACACAATTTTACCTACAAATTCAGGGCGTCTCGAAATTTCTACAATGTGTTTGATGAGGTCCTGACCTGCGCCGTCGGCCGGATGTGCTTTCCCGGCAAAAATGAATTGAACCGGGTGTTCGGGGTCGTTTACTATTGCATTCAGTCGTTCAAGGTCTTTGAAGAGCAGGTGAGCGCGTTTATAGGTGGCAAACCGTCTGGCAAAACCAATGGTGAGTGCATCTTCGCGTATGGTATCAAGTACTTCCACGATGTGCGAGGGGTCTTCATGGCGTTCAACCATGCCGGTGCCCATACGTTGACGAATGTAGTCTATCAGTTTTCGCTTCAGTTCTTTACGTACATTCCATATTTGATCGTCGGAGACATCGTATATTTTTTCCCATTTCGTGGTGTCAGAAACATCTTGTAAAAAGTTATCCCCGAAAGTGCTTTCATACAATTTACGGAATTCGGATACCGTCCAGGTGCCATAATGCACCCCGTTGGTTACGTATTTAATGAATAGTTCTTCGGGGAAGTAGCCTTTGTAGAGGTGACGGAACATTTTTTTTGTGACTTCGCCATGTAACCAACTAACACCATTTATTTCCTGTGATGTTTTGGCAGCCAGCACACTCATGGAGAATTTTTCGTCAGGCTGTGATTTTTCCCGGCCCAAATCCATGAAATCATTCCATGAAATGTTGAGTCGGTCGGGAAGGTGCCGCATGTAAACTCTGAACAAATCTTCTTCGAATTTGTCGTGACCGGCAGGTACCGGCGTGTGCGTGGTGAACAACGATGAGGCTCTAACCAGCTCCAGGGCTTCGGCGTAGCTATAGCGGGCTTCTACAAAATTTGCCAATCGTTCCACATTGATTAAAGCAGCATGGCCTTCGTTACAGTGGTACAAATCAGGTTTTATATTTAGCTGTGAAAGCAGTCGGACCCCGCCTATGCCGAGTAATATTTCTTGTTTTAAACGGTTTTCCCAGTTGCCTCCATACAGCATATGTGTTATTTCTCTGTCCTGCGGCATGTTATCGGGAATGTCAGTATCCAATAAATACAATGGGATACGTCCAACCTGAGCTTTCCATACAGCAGCCTTCACGTCCCGGCCGGGTAAGTCGAGATGGATTAATAGTTGCATACCGTTTTGGTCTCTGACTTGCTCAAGGGGTAATTTTGAGAATTCCTGTACGTCATAACGCGCGGTCTGTTCGCCGTTTACGGTAAGTGTTTGCCTGAAGTAACCATAGCGGTACATCAAGCCAATGGCAACAATGTTAACCCCTTTATCGCTGGCTTCTTTAAGATAATCGCCGGCCAGAATTCCCAACCCGCCACTAAATATTTTTAGCACATCGCTCAGGCCATATTCCATGCTGAAATAAGCGATAGATGGGCCTTCCAGAAAAGGCGTTTCCATATACCGGGTAAATGTTTCGTTTACCTGTTGCAGTTGTTCCAGAAAAACGTTGTCGTTTTCGAGATCAGAAAGACGTTTATATGATACTTTTTCAAGAAGTTGAACCGGATTTTTGTGAACTTCTCGCCAGATATCCTCATCAATGTATTCAAACAGCTCTACCGCCTGATAATTCCATGCCCACCATAAGTTGCGGGTTAATTTACTCAGCGGTTGCAATTTTTTGGGGAGTTTTGATTTAACCACCAGTTTTTTCCAGGCAGGTGATAAGTCAAAAGCGGGAGTTATTTTGATTTTTTGTTCTTGTTGAATGGCGCTAAAGGTATCGCGTCGTTTATTTACGTCGTTCAATGCAATGTCGTATGAATGATAATAGTTTTGAATAAGATTGTCCCATTCCAGTTTGTCGGCCAGATCGGACGCTTTTTGATGGGCTGTGCTTAGTTTGTCGTCAGGAAGTGCTGCGAAAGATTCAATTATTTTTGCAATGTTTTCGGATACTTCCATGTAATTGCTGTCGTTACGCTGCACCACGGCTACTCCGTCTAAAATGGAAGAGCTATATTGCATGGCCCAGATTCCGAAACCTGCCAGATTGGTTGTAATGGTTGGAATTCCAAAGGCAATACTTTCAAGTGGAGTATATCCCCATGGTTCGTAATAGGATGGAAATACCGTTATGTCCATACCGATGAGTAAATCGTAATATGGAATATTAAAGATGCCGTCGTTTCCATTCAAATAACTGGGCACAAAAATTAATTTGACTTTATCGTTGGCAGAGTTGTTAAGATGGATTTCCTGAAGTTTATTGATAATCGGGTCGTAACCAATGTCGTTTAAACCATGGGTAAGCCATGGGTTGGTCATTTCACCGTCGTATTTGCCTTCTTTAAGCCGGTCGATGAGATCTTTACGTGGCCCATAACTGTTGGCGGGGATCAGTAAAAAACAGATAATTTCACGGTCGTTTTTTTCCTGTTCGTTCACTTGTTTCAGGGCATCCAGCAGTACGTCGATGCCTTTATTGTGATATTCGTACCGGCCACTGTTGCCTACCAGGAGGCTGTTGTTGGGCACCGTATAGCCCAATAAAGCCGATGCAACATTAAGCAGGGCGCTGCGTGCTTTTTCTTTTTTTTCAGGATATTTCTTTTCGTCGGGGACAAAATCATTTTCGAACCCATTGGGGGTTATCACATCTACTTTTCTTTTTAGAAAGTGGGCGCATTCGTTAGCCGTTATATCTGAAACGGTTGTGAAGCAATCGACATTAGCAACGGCCATTCTTTCCAGTGAATGTTTGGCAACAACACCCAGTTCCCGAGCTTTTAGATCGCCATCGTAGTTGGTCATCTGATCGTAAATGGGGAACCCGTTGCCGGCCAGTGATCGGCCAATTGTTGTGGCATGCGTGGTAAATATGGTTCCGATGGGAGGCATTTTATCTTTTAGGTACAAGGCGCCGCTCCCGGTCATCCATTCGTTGAAATGGGCCACTACTTTATCGGATAAATTAAGATAGAATTTGTAAAAGTTTTCGATGACTTTGGCTGAGGCGTAGCCAAATAAAACCGATTCGACATAGTCCCACTGGCCCGAAATACTATCTACTTTAAAAGTTTCCCATAAATAGGATAAAATCTCATTTTTTTGAGGAATAAAAGTGGTAAAGTCAACCAGGATAACTATGGGTTTCCCGGGAATATTCCACCGTCCGGTTTTAATGCGAATGCCTTCATATGAAAGGACGGCTTGCCAGTCGGCAAAAAGTTTGTCGTCCGGTATGAATTCGGGGTTTTTGTGGGGCCCACGCCATACATCGGGGCCGATAAATATCATTTTATCCTTAAACTGTTGGGTCAGGGTATTTGCCTTGCTGGCCAAAACGGTATGAATACCACCCATTTTGTTACAGACCTCCCAACTTACTTCAAAAAGGTAGTCGGGTGTTAAGTAGTTATCATCCATTGTATTAAAATCAAAATAGTTATAAATAGAAACAATTTATTGAGGGTTGAATCAGGCGCATCGTTTTAACGATAAATTAAGTGATTATTTGCGAGATTTAGATTTCGCAGGTATTGTTTGTTTTGCTGAAGTACGTCTTTTCCTGAGTTTTTTTATTTCGTCTTCCAGCTTCTTTATTTTTAAGTCTTTATCCGATAATAGCTCGGTCAGGTTAGCCAATTCGTGATCGAGATCGGTTTTGGGTACTGCTGCATTAAGACGGATTGAAAAGTCGTTGAGTATGTTCATATAGTTAATGAAAGCCTCATAGGGCGTTTCATAGGGATTAAAATACGCATGAACATCGCCATCGGAGAAGTATTTGGTGCTCATGTAATAGAAGTGATCGCTACATTGCAGATAATTCCAGTCTTTTAGTATTTTGGCGTCATTACAAACCGCTATTTTAGGTAGAAGAGAATAAAGTTTACCGAAGGCATCCTGTTGCATTTCATTCCCGAGCCATGCGGTCAGGTCACGTTCTTCGTCGGCCCACGAAATGGGATGAGGAACGTCGATGGCGGCAACGGGTTGGAGAACATCCGCAACTTCTGAAGGCGTTGAAAAACTGAGCTTTTTGGTTTTTAAGGCCTCCTTGGGAATGGCTTCCAGAAATTCAAAAATTCCGGTGTTTTTATCCTGGTGTTCACCAAAAGTTTCATAGTCCATAAACAGGTTGACAACTTCTTCTCGATTATCGGTATTTTTAATCCAGTCAATAAATTTGGTGGCGGTTAGCGGCCATTCACACCAGTCGTGATTTCCAAACCGGAAGGCGATATCATCGCTGAGTTTGTAATTTTTAAGAAGGACTTTTAAACGTGGGTTGATAACATTGCAATAGAGGAAATTTGGGCTTTTCCATCCCAATATGTGTTTTGCGCCTTCGGTGAGAATTGCTTTAAAGCCCATGTCGGCCACCATCTGTCCGATGCGATCGGAATAGATTAATTCGGTGTTACGAAAGACTTTTGGACGTTGCCCAAAATGTTTCTCGATTAAATCGGAATGAGCTTGTACCTGCGATAAAAAGGCAACATTATCTTCGAGAGAGACCAAAGAGTGGGAGTAGGTCTCTGACAAAAATTCAACCATCCCTGTTTTGGCTAAATCCTGAAAGCTTTTTAAAACCTCAGGCGCATACATCAGAAATTGTTCAATAGCCAGTCCTGATATGGAGAATGCAACTTTAAACTGACCTTTATGTTGTTTGAGCATTTTAAGTAACAGGCGATTGGTAGGGAGGTAACAGCGCTCGGCTACTTTTGCCATCACTCGTTCGTTGGTATAGTCATCGTAGTAGTAATGGTCGTTACCGATATCAAAAAAACGGTAACGACGAAGCCGGAATGGTTGGTGTACCTGAAAATAGAAACATATAGTCTTCATAATGCGGATGTTTTGTCGGTTTTACTGGCTTTGTCCCAGTTAATATTAATGGTGCCTGTTGGCTAATGAATGGCCATTTTTTGTAATGCCTGATCGTAAATTTTTTTGACATGGAGTGCTGAATTTTCCCATTTAAGATTTTCCACTTCTGTTTTTCCATGGTTGACGAACATACGTGCCATGCCCGGGTAGTTAAGTATCCCGTAAATAGCGTCAGCCATGGCATCCACATCCCAAAAGTTGGTTTTTATGGCATAGGTTAATATTTCAGCTACGCCTGATTGATGCGAAATGAGAACAGGTACATTGCTTTGCATGGCTTCAAGCGGACTGATGCCAAAGGGTTCCGATACCGATGGCATGACGTATAAGTCGCTCATGGCCAGCATTTCGAATACTTCTTCGCCACGTAAAAAACCGGTAAAATGAAATTTGTGTGTAATTTTGAGTTGTGCGGCCCGTCGAATCATCTTTTCCATCATATCGCCGCTACCTGCCATCACGAAACGAACATTGTCCATTTTTTGAATAACGCGATGTGCTGCTTCAATAAAATATTCAGGGCCTTTTTGCATGGTAATGCGTCCCAGAAAGGTGACGATTTTTTCGTTGACCCCTTTTTTTAATTTTTGTTTGTTTATTTCGTCCAAAGGTTCAACGGCGTTATAAACCGTGACAACTTTGTCGGGCGAAATACCATATTTTTCAATAACAATGTTGCGGGTTAAATTACTGACGGTAATGACCCTGTCGGCTGCTTCCAGTCCGCGTTTTTCAATTTCATAGACGGCTGGATTGACGCTTCCGCCACTGCGGTCGAAATCGGTGGCATGTACATGAACTATCAGTGGTTTGCCGGAGGCTTCTTTGGCTGCAATGCCGGCAGGATAGGTTAGCCAGTCGTGGGCATGTATTATGTCGAAGTCGTTATCCTGTGCAATGAGGTTGGCCACTATCGCATAGTCGCGTATTTCCTGCATGAGGTTGGCTCCGTATTTTCCGGAGAAATTAACTTTCCCGTTTTCATTTACATTAAGTAATTCCGTTTGATTTTGTGAGGAGGTACGGGTGTGCTTCCAAAATTCTTCCTGGTCAAGATAGGGAATAAGTCTTGAGTGAACTTCAATATAGTTGAGTGTTTTTTGAAAATGTCGGTATCTGAGGGTTCTTTTTTTAATTTTGATATTGTTGGCTCCTACCAGATTCATTTTCGACAGGTCTTCGTCGCCGTAGGCTTTGGGCACAACAAATGTAACCTCCAAACCAGGGATGTGTGATAACCCTCTGGTGAGTCCGTAGCAGGCTGTTCCTAAGCCTCCTGATATATGAGGTGGAAATTCCCACCCGAACATTAGCACCCTCATAGCTTAACTGTATTTATCGATGATTTTTATTATACGAATGACTGCGGCCACATTCCAGGCCATACTTACGGCGCCTTTTCCCTGGTGAGGCGGGTTTCCGTTGAAGTATTCAGATATGGTGCTGAGACAGTGATTGCCCATTTCCTGTTCAAAACCGTCGAGCATTCTTTTGATTAATGTCACGCCATTTTCTTTATAAATCGACAAGTAGCCTTCGGCAAAGAAGGCGGCCAGCCAGGGGTAAACCGAACCCTGATGCAGTGCCTTGTCGCGTTGGTTTTGAGGGCCTTCCACCAGTCCCTGATAAAATGGGGAAGATGGCGAAAGTGTTCGCAGGCCCCTGGGGGTCAGTAATTCTTTTTTTATGACATCGATAATTCTTTTCCGTTGTTCAATGTCAAGCGGTGAATTGGGTAGTGCAACTGCCAATATCTGGTTGGGCCGGATACTGGCGTCTTTATAATCGCCATCAACATAGTCAAAAAGGTAGCTGCCCTGTTCATTCCAGAATTTTTCGACGAAAGCCGTCTTTATTTTTTCAATGAGAGCGGATAGCTTTAAGGAATCCTTTTGTTGTTGTTCACAATGCTCTTTATAAAATACCAGAGCGTTATACCAGAGTGCGTTGATTTCAACCACATACCCGGGCCGCTGGGTTACCGGCTGTCCGTCTACAATGGCGTCCATCCAGGTCATGGGGATTCCGTCCATTTTGGTCCATAACAGACCCGAATCGTCAATGGATATAGGGCCGTTTTTTAGCCTGAGTATATATTCAATGATTTCTTCCATGGCGTCGCCGTATCGTGCACAAATATTCATGGAAGGAAACATTGTTTTTACTTCCTGAAGGGTGTAAAACAGCCATAGTGGTACATCAATATTTTTGATGCAAGGACGAAGTCCGGCTTCACTTTCGGCCAGGTAAATATGGCGTATGTCTTTAACAGCCTGATCGAGGATGTTTAGATATGGCTCCTTGTCTTCCTGATAGGTCATGAGGCCAGGAAGTGCCACCAACGTATCACGTAAGCGTTCGTTGTACCAATGAAAGCCGGCTGTTAGGCGATAGCTTTTGCCGTGTTTCTGGATGAATTGTTGAGCTGAATTCAATAAATTGTGCAACAATGTGTCACGTGGAATTCTTTTATTGTGTTCGCGGGTAAATTTGGCTTTTAAACCAGCGGGTTTTGCCTCAGTTGTGGAAGCCGAAAAAATGATGGATTCCCCTTTTTTAATTGCCATTTCAAAATAGCCGGGAACAAACAGGTCTTCTTTGTAAGGATAGCCTCTGTGTTGTTCCTTGATGTATTCAATATTGCGATACCAATCGGGCACATGAACAAATTCATTTTCTTTGTTAATCTGCATGTGCAAATAGGGAAAGCCCTGGTACATTTTTATTTTGACGCCATTGGGCAGCGCCTCACAGCGAGTGTTGGCCATCATATTTTGGCGTGTCAGATCGTGTACATTCCGAAAAGCCAGAAATGGTTTAAAACGTATTTGAGTGTCGGAGTGTGCTTCCTCAAGTGTCACTCGCAGGAGGACTTGTTCCTGTGTCTCAGACATGAGTAATTCCGTTGATAACACCATTCCGCCTACACGGTAAACTCTTTTGGGAGTGGTGTCCATGTCGATTTCTGTGAGATACTTATGCCCTTTGGGTTCATAATGATTACCCTGGAATTTGTGGATGCCCAGATTGAATATTTGTTGATGTTGTACCAGCGAGATGTCCAGAGATGAGAGCAATACAAAGTGTCCGCCATCGAAATGCTCAATGGGACAGACTAACATGCCGTGATATTTTCGGGTGTTGCAACCCGTGACCGTGGTGCTGGAGTATGAGCCAGCTCTGTTGGTCCTCAACATTTCGCGGTAAAGCGAATATTCCAGATTGACAAGTTGAGATTTGTTGAGGTTTAAATATGCCATAATCAGAATTTATGAAAATAGTCAGGCTTCGACGATCCTAAACCGGTTAAATTGATGGTGTCATTTCATTGGCGACGACTTGTCCCTAATTTATCCATTTTATTGCAGCCGGTTTTGATTTTTCGTCAATGATTTTAATGGTTTAAATTAGGCATATCTGGCACAAAAGACAAGCAAATGCCGTAAAATAATCTTATTTATGAAAAATATAAAGTCCTAAAAAACTTAAGGACTGTTAAATTTAGAGAACAAACAAGTGAATGCCTCTAAATTAAAGGCATTCAGGCTTTTGTAAAATTTGTTAAGGGCTGTAATAAAAGTAGTAATAACTTTAATAACTGCATTACGACAGAAGATTGAGCTGGGTTTGGAACCACTCTTTATCATTTTCGAGTAAAGCTTCCGGGTAGCGTTGAGAGAGAGAGTTGGTGGCCTCAAGGGCCTTAAAAAGGAAATCGCGGTAAGCCGGTGTGTTGACATTCGAGGGCCGATGATGACGTGCTTTGGCAATTTTTTCCGCTTCCAGAGCAAACGACCGGGCGTCGTTTGTCAGGTACGTCTCGGAGAAGCGTTTCCAGATGTATTTTATCGCCGTGTCAGATGGATGGGTCATTCCTGCATCATAAAACCGGTAGTCGCGTAATTCGTCCATCATGATTTCGTAAGCCGGGAAGTACGATACATTTTCAAACAGAGCGGTGAGTCTGTCAACAGCCAGTAGCAATGTGGATTTACTTAATTGGTTGCCATTGGCACCATCTTTAAGATGCCGGATAGGACTTACCGATAAAATAATGTTGATTTTTGGATTGAGCCATCTGAGGCTAATTATTGATTCTTTTAATTCGGTTGTTATTTCATCGATGTTAAGTCGATAGCGGTTAAATGTTTGTGACGGAAATTTGTGGCAATTAGCGACGATTCGGCCTATTTCTTTGTGTTCATAAACCATGGCTGTGCCTAGGGTAATGACAATGAAGCGGCATTTTTGTATAAATTGATGAGCCCGGTTAGTGGCTTCATTAATCAGTCGCCCCGTTTCTGCAGCTTCAGGTTGGCTGAAACGGCCGTGATGCATGAAGCTGTGCCACAAATCGTTTAAAAAGAACAGTTCATTTTCGTTGATGGGGGTATTGGCAAGTATTTGTTTGAGTGATGTGGCTATAGAAAAGGGATTGTACAAAACACCATGCGGGTTTATAAGCACAGGGAATCGGTTTGCGGCCATGATGTTGCCAATGTTTTCGGCAAAACAGGATCCCATAAATAAGACGCCGGAATTGACAGAAATTGAGGCATCCGCTTTTTTTATTGTTACGGAGGTGCGAAAATCATCGGTGGCCATGCGTTAAGTATTAGGCTTGTTTTTGGTTTTTTATTTGCTCAATGAATTTAACTATTTCATTAAAGACCGATTCGGCAACCGGTTCGTGGTGTAATTCGTGCAGGGCACCCTGATACCCAACAAATCGGGCCAAAGGCGCATTAAACTCGGCGAATTGCTGCGTGGCCTCTGGTGAGGTGATTGGGTCGGCCAGTCCGTGAAGTAGTAACAGTGGTATTTCTGTTTTTTGTTTGAAAGCCATTAATTTTTGTGAGCTGTTTATTAATTCGTTAAACAGACGTACTGATATTCGGCTGTGCATTAAGGGGTCAATGTCTGTTTCTTTCTGTATATCTGAACTGTGGGTCATTTGAGAGGAACGGATGCCGGTTGAGAACGTTATTGATGGGCTGATATGATTGAGCCATCTTGCTATTTTTCGGACTAACGGTGATGGTGGTTTTACCAGTTCCAGCCAGGGTGATGTGATTATGGCACCGTCAAAATCATGTCGTCGTTTTATCAGATAACTTAGAACCAGATTTCCGCCCATGCTGTGGCCATAGATAAAATTGGGAATTTCGGACCAATTGCGTTTGCAACGGCGTACCAAAGTGTTGATGTCATCGTGCAATTCATTGAGACTGTTAACCACGCCGCGTGCACCTTCGGATTCTCCATGTCCACGATAATCGAGCGCGTAAACCATAATTCCCTGCGCGCAAAATTTGCGTGCCCAACTGTCATATCTGTCTGAGTGTTCGCCTACGCCATGAACCAGACAAACGGTAGCAGTGGGAAACCCGTTGGCTTTCCAGAATTTACCTTTTAAAACGGTTCCGTCTGCTGAAACCAGATTAAATATTTGATGGTTTACACCCATTTTAGTTACTAGTAATTTTATTTTAATATAGTGCTTGTAGGAATAGTTCAATTTTTGCGTTATGCATGCCCTTAAAATGGTCATTAACCATAGTAACCTAATTTTTCCGGACTTCCCAGGGCCTGAATTTCAAGCCTTGAATTTGCCCATTTTTCATCAAGCACTTAATTTTTTTTGTTAATACTATATACAAAGATATTGTTTTGTCCGGAAAAGAAAAGAAAATGTTGGTTTAAGTGAAGTGTCTTGCTGTCAGTTGAATAGTTGTTTGGAGTCTCTTTTTTTACTTTTTATTTGTTTCTGTTTAAAACAAAAGCGAGGTTTCGTTGCAGACCGCTGAGTTTGGCTCTTTTTACAGGGGAGCCTTTAAAAATTTTTGAAAATTTTTCCTGAGTGAGGGTTTGCCAGTCAGATGCTTGCATGGCCTTTAATTGGGGTGATGGTGCGAAGGCTTTTTCTGTGTTTGGTTGTGCTTTCCTATTCCATGGGCACACATCCTGACAGATGTCGCAGCCAAAGGCCCACCCATCCATTTTTTCGCGGAATTCCTCCGGTATTATAGCGTCTTTATTTTCGATGGTGAGATAGGATATGCAGCGGTTAGCATCGACAGTGCGACCGGGTAATATGGCTTGCGTCGGGCAGGCATCAATACATCTGGAGCAGCCTCCACAGGCATCATTCATACGATGAGAGGCGTATGGTAATTCCAGGTTTGTTACCACCTCGCCGATGAAGACGAAAGAACCAAGTTTGCGGTTAATCAGCAGGCTGTGTTTGCCAATCCAGCCCAGACCGGCCCTGACAGCCAGCGAACGCTCCAAAAGTGGTGCTGAATCAACAAAAAACCGGCCTTGTAATTCCGGGTCTATTTCTTCTTGTATATAATTAAAGAGACTTGATAATTTGGCGCGTATTACTTCATGATAATCCTGACCATAGGCATATTTGGCTAATTTTGGGGGCTGGTGGGAGAGTGTTGTGTGGTCTGGATAGTAATTTTTTAGTACGGTGATGACCGATTTAGCGCCCTCAACCAATTTTGATGGATTTACACGTTTGTCAAAATGGTTACTCATATATTGCATGCCAGCA
The DNA here is from genome assembly GCF_052400685.1 of Geofilum sp. OHC36d9. Taxonomy (NCBI): domain Bacteria; kingdom Pseudomonadati; phylum Bacteroidota; class Bacteroidia; order Marinilabiliales; family Marinilabiliaceae; genus Geofilum; species Geofilum sp. OHC36d9. Next base: position 386,529 of record NZ_JBQTGJ010000002.1, on the reverse strand, counting down.
TGATAGCCGTTATCGAGCCATTGTTGAAGATGTGCTTTTTCCTCGCTTAACTCTTCAGCCGGTGAAAAACCAATATCATCAAAGCCCAGACGCAGTGCTTCGTCTTTTATTAGTCGGGCAATATGTTCTTTAACCAGTTGCATGATTGATTAATTGTTGGGGAACCGTATTTTCAGAGGACTGTTCTTTGCGATCCTGCAAGGAAATACCATTTTTTTTGTTGCTCTCGCTTTCAAATAAGAAAGCTTCAAAAATGAAGTTTTCTTATTTTTTACAAGCTTTTTCGGGTAAGTACTAAGTCTTGATTTTTTTTGGTGTGCTCGTTTTTTACAGTAATCCCAGTTCAAGCAAGGCCTCGTCTGAAAGCATATCGCGATCCCATGGCGGGTCGAAGGTCATATTTACCTCAACATTTGTAATGCCGGGTAAGTCAGATACAGTGTCGTGAACTTCCTGTGGTAATGATTCAGCCACCGGGCAGTTGGGTGACGTTAGTGTCATCAGTATCCGTACCCGTCCGTCTTCTTCTACATCTACTTCGTAAATGAGACCCAAGTCGTATATATTTACTGGTATTTCGGGGTCATAAACGGTTTTAAGTGCGTTTATAACATCCATTTCCATATTAAGAATGTTGTTGTCCATTTTTATGAAAGATATTTTAGATGTTAGACTAAAAGGAACTGTTTTTTAGGGCTGTGTAATGATCTCGACGCCTTTGTCTAAAAGTCTGTCATTTGTTTATCCCAATTTACTTTTAAAGGCAACAGCGTAAATACGAATTTGTTTCATCATGGCTACCAGTCCGTTGGATCGGGTAGGAGACAGATGTTCTTTCAGCCCAATTTTTTCGACGAAGTAAAGTTCGTTATTCAGAATTTCATCCGGCGTACGATTATCAACCACCCGTAACAGAAGTGAAACAATGCCTTTTACAATGATGGCATCGCTGTCGGCAATGAACCGGATTTTGTCGCCTTCCAGCCAGGCGTAAATCCATACTTTTGACTGGCATCCTTCTATGAGATTCTGTTCCTTTCGGTGTTCTTCCGTAAAATTGTTTAATTCGTTGCCAGCTTCAATTAGCAGCGAATATTTATCCATCCAATCTTCAATAAATGAAAATTCTTCAATGATTTCGTCTTGTACTTGATTAATGGTCATTTTTAATGATTTGATTTTGTCTCCGATAACGGTCGGGTTTGCTTTTTTTATCGTTGAACTTATGAGTGTTTGAAGTTTGTTTGTAATGAAAGTGTTACTGTTTTTCAATTTCGAGGGCTTAGCCAAAGAGCTGTTTTACTTTAAGCAGACCTGCATGAAGTGCGTCAATTTCCTCTCGCGTGTTGTACATTGCAAATGAAGCTCTCACTGTTCCAGGTATTTGAAAATGATCCATGAGCGGTTCTGCACAGTGATGTCCTGTGCGAACTGCGATACCCATTTTGTCGAGCAAGGTGCCGGTATCAAACGGGTGAATTCCTTTTAGTAAAAATGAGATGAGGCTGGTGTGATGCGTTGCTGTACCATAAAATATCAGATCTTCAATGGATGCTAATTTTTCTTTGGCATAGTTAAAAACATCTTCCTCGTGGGCTTGAATTTGTTGATTCCCAATTTTTTGTATATAATCAATGGCCGCTCCTAATCCTATGGCAGCAACGTAGTTTGGCGTGCCAGGCTCAAATTTATAGGGTAAGTCATTGTACGTTGTTTTTTCGAATGTTACTTTTTTAATCATTTCGCCACCACCATGAATTGGTTGCATCTTGTTCAGCCATTTGCTTTTTCCGTATAGTACTCCAATCCCGGTGGGGCCATATATTTTATGTCCTGAGAAGACATAAAAATCACAGTCCAGTTGTTGAACATCAATTGTCAGGTGCTGAATAGCCTGAGCCCCGTCGACCATCACAGGTATGTCTTTTTGATGGGCGGCTGCAATGATGCTTTCCACAGGATTGATCGTCCCTAATACGTTACTAATGTGGGTGATGGCTATCAGTTTTACTTTTGGGGTGAGCAACTTCCTAAATTCGCTCATGTTGAGTGACCCGTCATCCAAAATGGGAATGACTTTGAGGACTATCTGGTGTCTGTCTTGAAGGATTTGCCAGGGCACAATATTGGAATGATGCTCCATCCCCGATACCAGTATTTCATCCCCTGCGTTCAGGAAAGTAGCCCCAAACGACTCAGCAATGATGTTGACCGAGTCAGTGGATCCATGGGTGAAAATTATCTCTTCTGTTTTTTCGGCATGGATAAACGAAGCCACTTTTGTTCGTGCGTTCTCAAACGCTTCGGTACAAATGTTACTAAGAGTGTGTACACCCCTATGTATATTGCTGTTGTAATTATAATAGACATCATTCATGGCTTCCACTACCTGTGTTGGAGTTTGGGTGGTAGCAGCATTGTCTAAATAAACCAAAGGCCGCCCGTTAACCGAGCGGCTTAATATTGGAAAATCTTTACGTATTGTTTCTATGGGGTAGCTCATTTGCTGTAAAATTTTTCAGCCGATGAGGGTGATTTCTATCGACTGCAGACACGCTTCGGGTTTTTAGTTGGCCAACAAAAAACTCTTGGATCCTTTGTTTTCGCATATGATACACGAGTCGCATTTGTCTAGTTCATGGCGGAAACGTTTTTCAACCAGATCGGTGATGCGCTTTTTTAACTCCGGAATTGATATTTTTTCTATCACTTCGTAAGCAAAAGCATACATCAACAATATATAGGCCTCCTCTTTGCCAATACCTCTTGCGCGTAAATAAAACAGAGCTTCCTCGTCGAGTTGACCAACAGTGGCGCCATGGCTGCATTTTACATCATCGGCGTATATTTCCAGCTGTGGACGGGTATTTATGCGGGCATCTTCGGTCAATAAAAGATTGTTGTTTGACTGATAGGCATTGGTTTTTTGAGCATCCGGACGTACCATAATACGGCCGGTAAATGAGCCTGTGCTCATGTCGTCCATCACGCCTTTAAACAATTCATTGCTTTCGCAGTTTGGAACGGCGTGATCAATGAATGAGAAGTTATCGACATGTTGATTTTTGTCGAGAAGATAAAGTCCGGAGACATGACATTCAGCTCTTTCGCCGCCCAGACGAACATTTATATTATTGCGGGCCACGCCTGCATTTAGGGTGAAATAATTGGCAAACAATATTGATTTTTCTTCCTGATTGAAGAAGTAACCACCTACCTGAACCACGCCGTTGTGGTGATTTTCCAGGTTGGTGACAATGAGATGGCCGGCTGCATCAACCTGTGCTTCGGTAACGGTATTTACCAGAAAACGTTTAGGGGTTAAAGCATGGTCACAAAGAAGTACCCGGGCCTGCGCATTTTCTTCTATCATTATAAAGTTACGTTGGTTAACCATCCTGTCGTCATCTCCCATCAGTATGTTTACCACTTGAAAGGGTTTTTCAACAATGGCGTTTTTCGGCACATAGACAAAAACCCCATCCTGGGCCAACATGGTGTTGAGGGCCACCAATGCATCATTTTCGACCGGTGCTATTTTGGCGTAATATTTTTTCATCAACTCCGGATATTTCAACGAAAGTTGCGAAAAGCTTCCAACGACGACCCCTTCGGGCAAGTCTCCTGCCGCTTTGAAAGAGACATATTTCCCATTAACCAGCGAAATGGTATGAGCTGTTAGCGTGTCGAGATTGCAGGTAAAGATATCTTCAACTTTACCGGTGAAACCCGACCCTTCGAAACTCATGGTGTATTTGCGGTTGAAAAAGGGCTGGAGGTTGGTATATTTATAGGCTTCCACTTTGGATGACGGGATGCCTGTTTTTTCGAATGTTTCCTGTGCTTTAACCCGTGCCGCATTGACTACAGGAGAGGCGCCCTCTTCAATAACAGCCCTGTTTTTAACAAACAGGTCATTGTAAGAGATGGTATCTTGTTGTAATAATTTCATAGTGTTACTCTCCAAACTCTTTTTTTATCCAGTCGTATCCCTTTTCTTCCAGTTCTTTGGCTAGTTCCTTGCCGGCCGATTTAACGATGCGTCCCTTGTAAAGTACATGAACGTGATCGGGAACGATGTAATCTAACAAACGCTGGTAATGGGTGATGACTATTGTTGCGTTGTCTTTGTTTTTTAATTTATTAACGCCATTGGCAACTACGCGCAGGGCATCAATGTCCAACCCTGAGTCGGTTTCGTCGAGGATCGAAAGTTTAGGTTCCAGCATGGCCATCTGGAAGATTTCATTTTTCTTTTTCTCACCACCTGAAAAGCCTTCGTTTACGGCACGGTTGGTTAAATCGGAATCAATCTCAACCAATTTCTTTTTATCCCGCATTAATTTCAGGAATTCGCTGGCCGACATTGGGTCTTGTTTCCGGTATTTCCGTATTTCGTTGAGTGAGGTACGCAGAAAGTTGGTCATGCTAACACCGGGGATTTCTACCGGATATTGAAAACTCAGAAATAATCCTTCACGCGCCCTGTCTTCGGGAGTCATATCTAACAGGTCTTTGTCGTTAAATATGGCGGTGCCTTCGCTTACATTAAATGTTTCGTTACCGGTAAGTACGGCGGCCAAAGTACTTTTTCCGGAGCCATTTGGGCCCATAATAGCGTGAATTTCACCTGGTTTAACATCCAGGTTGATACCTCTTAGTATCTCCTTGTCATCTATTTTAGCGTGTAAATTTCGAATCTTTAACATCATTGTGCTATTGTATTGCACGCTTCTACAACGAAGCGTTATGTTGTAAAATGTTTAATTATTGAGCTATCCCACACTGCCTTCGAGGCTGATGGCCAGTAGTTTCTGGGCTTCAACGGCAAATTCCATCGGTAGTTTGTTAATGACTTCTTTAACGTAGCCATTTACTATTAAGCCCACGGCATCTTCGGTGGATATGCCACGTTGATTGCAATAAAAAATCTGGTCTTCGCCAATTTTCGAGGTCGTGGCTTCATGTTCTACTTTGGCCGTGCTGTTGTTTATTTCGAGATAAGGGAACGTATGTGCACCACATTTATCGCCTAAAAGCAGCGAATCGCACTGTGAGAAATTACGTGCATTTTGGGCGCGTTTCCCTACTTTGACCAAACCGCGATAGCTGTTTTGGCTTTTCCCGGCCGATATCCCTTTGGATACAATGAGGCTACGGGTGTTTTTACCCAGATGAATCATCTTTGAACCGGTATCGGCTTGCTGGTAATTGTTGGTCAGTGCTACCGAATAAAATTCTCCCACCGAATGGTCACCCATGAGCACGCAACTCGGGTATTTCCAGGTGATGGCAGATCCTGTTTCAACCTGTGTCCACGATATTTTAGAATAGTCGCCTTTGCAAATTCCCCGTTTGGTTACGAAATTGAAAATTCCACCCTTTCCATTTTTATCCCCCGGATACCAATTCTGAACGGTTGAGTATTTTACTTCGGCGCGCTGTAGTGTAACAATCTCAACAACTGCAGCATGCAATTGGTTTTCATCACGCATGGGAGCTGTACATCCTTCCAGATAACTTACGTAGCTGTCTTCTTCGGCAACAATCAGGGTCCTTTCAAATTGACCTGTGTTTTGGGCATTGATGCGAAAGTAAGACGACAATTCCATGGGACACCTAACACCTTTTGGAATATATACGAATGAGCCGTCGCTGAATACGGCAGAATTAAGTGCCGCAAAATAATTGTCGGCAGGCGGAACCACCGAACCCAGATGTTCTTTTATCAGATCGGGGTATTTTTGAATGGCTTCGGAAATACTGCAAAATATAATGCCCCTTTCAGCCAGTGTCTCACGGAAGGTGGTCTTTACAGATACACTGTCGATGATGGCATCAACAGCTACGCCCGATAAAATTTTTTGTTCGTCCAACGGGATGCCTAATTTATCGAAGGTGGCTCTTAATTCCGGGTCTACCTCGTCCATACTGTTTAATTGCGGCTTCTTTTTTGGCGCAGCATAAAAGATGATATCCTGAAAATCAATGGGAGGAATATTTAGATGTCCCCATTCGGGTTTTTTCATCGTGAGCCAATTACGATAAGCTTCTAAACGAAACTTAAGCATAAATTCAGGTTCTTTTTTTGTCTCAGAAATAAATCGGATAACATCCTCGTTGAGGCCTTTCGGTAACATGTCCATCTCGATATCACTTGAAAACCCATACTGATATTCGCGACCTGTTACTTCTTCCAATAATTTATCTTGTTCTGTTGCCATAATAGATCTCTCTGTTTTAGTCATAAAGACAAATGCTCTGTGACTTATCCATTCACGTTAACTGTCATTTAAACAATGCTTTTTATAAAGGGTTCACCCAGTTTTTATTACATTTTTGGTGGCCATATAGTTTTTGGTTATAAAGGCTGTTTTTTATTAAGGGTAGGCTTGTGCTTTTGAACACATTAGGGTGAACAGCCTATGAAAATTTTGGGGGATAAAATTACAAAACTATTTAGATTAATTAAACTTAGAGAGAAGTTCTTTGCGGTGTTGAACTAATAAAAGATTTTTTAATCCTTTTTAAATAAACGAAAGCGGGTTTTACCGATGACATCGGTTTAAAGAGTCGGAAAGTTGTTTTGTGAGTTCGTTTTCAGCAGGTTGCTTATTCGGGTTTGTCTGTTAAGCTTAATTTTTGCATTAGGTGTGCTTGCAAAATGGTTATTTGTATTGGTTAAGTCGCATTTTTTGAACCAGACAATCACGAAGAAATTGGGCATGCGAATTTTTTACGTAAAATCAGGGTCAGTAAGAAAATCCCCGGGTTTGATAAGAAAGCCTCAGAATTGAAGCCTTCCATCTGCCATTAAAGATTTCAGACAAGCCCTAAATACTTGAAATGATCAGACGTCGTGCACGCGTTTAATTTTTTGTCTTTCGAAAACGAGAGCCGTGCGTGCCGGAATATAAAGCATTATTTGATGTTGATTGGGTTGAAGAGGTATGGCTTGCGAATAGTAGCAAATGTTTGTGTCAATGCGGTTAAATCCGCCAAAAAGCGGGTCGTCGGTGGACAGACGTAGTTTGAATTTTCCGGCAGCCACCGGGATGCCGTACCCTGTAAACGATTGGGTGGCGTTAAAGTTAAAGACGAATAACAAGTCATCTCTTTCAAATGCTAACACCTGGTCGTTTTGATTGTCCCATTTAAGATATATTTCAGGAATTGAAAGTAACCGATGGCTTTTAGCCAGTTCAATCATGCTTTGGTCAAAATCGCCCAGCCATTTAAATTTTAGTCGGGTGTCATCTACAAGACTCCATTGGCGTCGGGCGTGTTGGTATGACCAATTGTTGCCTTGTCGGGGAAAATCAATCCATTCGGGATGACCGAATTCATTACCCATGAAATTAAGGTAGCCGCCATAGGCGCCTGACAGAGTTAGCAGTCTTATCATTTTATGCAACGCAATGGCGCGATCGATAATAAGACTGGGTTGACTTTTGCTCATGAAATCGTAGATCTCTTTGTCGGCCAGTCGAAAGAAAATGGTTTTATCGCCTACCAGTGCCTGATCATGCGATTCGGCATAGGCAATTACTTTTTCTTCGGGCCGGTGTTGGGTTATTTCATGATACAGCTGTCCAACATTCCATTTTTCGTCACTGTACTCTTTAATCAGTTTTATCCAGTAGTCTGGTACGCCCATCGATAAACGGTAGTCGAAACCCAGACCTTGTTCTTCGGGTTTAGCCGTCAGTCCCGGGTAACCACTCATTTCTTCGGCGATGGATAATGCATTTGGTTTTATCTGGTGGATGAGCTGGTTGGCCAGGGTGAGGTAGGTGATAGCATCTAAATCTTCTTGTCCGTCAAAGTAGTCGTTGTAACCGGTGAAATCTTTTTCCAGACCGTGATGCAAGTATAACATGCTGGTGACGCCATCGAATCGGAAGCCATCGAAATGAAATTCTTCCAGCCAGTAGCGGCAGTTGGATAGCAGGAACCGGACGACTTCCTCTTTGCCATAGTCGAAACAACGTGAGTCCCATGCCGGATGATTACCCCGGCTGCCTTGATGAAAATATTGATGATAGGAGCCGTCGAAACGACTGAGGCCTTCTTCCTCATTTTTGACGGCGTGTGAATGTACCAGATCCATGATAACGGCCAGTCCCATTTGATGAGCTGTATTAACAAGGTGTTTTAGTTCTTCCGGGGTGCCAAAACGAGCCGAAGGGGCAAAGAAATTGCTAACGTGATAGCCAAAACTTCCATAGTAAGGGTGCTCCTGTATGGCCATTAGCTGAACTGTGTTATAGCCGGCATCTTTTATGCGGTGCAATAGTTGATCAGTAAATTCACGATAAGTGCCTACTTTGGGCGTTTCGAGAGCCATTCCAACGTGGGCCTCGTAAATAAGGGGTGGCTCGTGACCGATGGAAAAGGATTGGTCGGTCCACTGGAAGGGCTTTGTTTCTTGCACGCGGGCACTGAATAATAATGTATCAGGGTCCTGAGATACACTCTGAGTGTATGCCGGAATTCGCATGGCGCCTCCACCATTCCATTCAACCCATAGTTTGTAAAAATCACCATGTTTAAAAATGGTTTTGGGAAGTCTTATTTCCCAGATATCGTGGTCTTGTCTGTTGAGACGGAAGTCCGTTTTTGGTTGCCATCCCGAGAATTCGCCCACAAGGTATATTTGTGTCGCGTTAGGCGCCCACTCTCTGAAAACCCAACCTTCGGATTCCGGATGTAGTCCAAAATACTGATGGGCTGTACTGTATTTTTTAAGTGACCCCCACCGGGATTCTATTTCATTAAGCCGACTTTGAAACAGTGCATGTCGGCGTTCTATTTGAAGTGTAAAGGGTGCCAGCCAGCTATCGTAATCGGTTAATTTCATATGATTAAATTTATCTTTCAATGGTCATATGGAACTCTCGATGAATTTTAATCATTCTACTGTGTGTATTTTAGAATGCTAAAATTCATGTTCGTTTCATATGATTATAATTTGTTTTTCAGTTGTCATATGGAACTCGCCGGAATTAATCATCCCTCTGTGTGAGAGTTCCCTATCATGGCTCGTTTCATATGTTTATAATTTGTCTCTCAGTTGCCATGTGGAACTCGTCAGGATAATCATACTTCTGTGTGTGAATCAATACTCATGGCTAGTTTCATAATATGGTGAGTTTCGGTAGTTGTGTTAATAGGGCAAACCTTTTTTTAGCATTCGCGCCAAATCTTCAGGTGTGTCAATCCCGCTGCTGTTATGGGTTGCCAAACGTACGGCTATTTTGTACCCATTTTCGAGCCACCTGAGTTGTTCCAACGATTCGGCCATTTCAAGGGTCGAGGGTTTTAAGTTGGTTATTTCTCTGAGTATATCGCTGCGGTATGCATACAGCCCAATGTGCAGGTAGTAACGATATCTGGCGGTCCATTCTTCTTTTGGGTATTGACGCAGATAAGGAATAGGACTTCGCGAGAAGTAGAGCGCTTCGTACGAGGGGTTAAAAATAACTTTGGGCTTGTTGGCATCCCAAAGATCGTCAGGCTCTGTAAGTGGCTTCACCAGTGTCGCGATTTCGGTAACTGAGCTTCTAAAGCAGCCTGCCAACGTTTCGAGTAATGCGGGATCGATAAAAGGCTCGTCGCCCTGAATATTTATGACGATATCAAAAGTTTTGTTTTCTTTTTTTTCGATTATTGAAAGCGCCTCATTGCAGCGATCGGTTCCACTCTGATGTTGGGGAGAAGTCATGACTGCCTTGCCGCCAAATTGAGTTACTGCATTATAAATACGGTCGTCATCGGTGGCGACGTAAACATTTTTCAGAACTTTTTGGGCTTGTTCACAGACTCTTTGAATCATTGATTTTCCGCCAATATCAACCAGCGGTTTTCCTGGAAAACGGGTGGAGGCATATCGGGCGGGTATGATACCCAGAATTGTAGTATGGTTCATGATTGCTCTTAATTGTAGTTATTACTTCAAAGATAGAGCAATTAAAATAAACTAGGGTGATGTTTTCTGTTTCATTTTTAAGTTTAGGCCACTCTTTTGTAGTCTGCATTTGCGGGTTGTTGCAATTTATTTTGGCAGGATTTAAACTTTAATTTTAAGTACAAAGTGACTCGTTGAGGTTCCTAAAAGATTTTGTCGGTTTGTTTTACAATACTTTGTGTTGCTTTAGATATCGGACTGTTTTAAGTGCCATTTTATCCCTTCGTAAATTCTAGGTATAATTCAATCTAAATTGTAACTTTGTCAGTTGAGCCTGTAATTTTAGCAGTAAAGAAAGATTTATTGAGGCTTTGCGCTGTTTGTAACAGGCATTTGGTTATAATTAGTATTAGCAAGAAAGCTAAAGCGCTTGATAAGAAATGTTCAAATTTGAGGCTTGCAAAGTCCGAAAAATGGGAGTTTATTATGGAAAATGGCCATTTTGAGGAGAAGCATAACGAAGAAGGTGGCCTTTTCTGGTAAGCTTTAATTAATAATGCGTTATGAAAGACGTTCAACAAATAAAACAACGATTTGGAATTATTGGTAACTCCTACAGCCTGAATCGAGCCATTGATGTGGCGGTGCAGGTTGCACCTACCGATTTGTCGGTGCTTATTACCGGAGAAAGTGGAACAGGAAAAGAGGTGTTCCCGCAAATTATTCATCAGCATAGTGCCCGTAAACATGGACCTTATATCGCAGTTAACTGTGGTGCCATACCTGAAGGGACTATCGATTCTGAATTATTTGGTCACGAAAAAGGTTCTTTTACCGGTGCTTTGTCCGATCGTAAAGGTTATTTTGAAGAGGCCAATGGAGGTACCATTTTTTTGGATGAAATAGGGGAACTGCCACTTTCAACGCAGGTTCGTTTGTTGCGGGTATTGGAGACAGGCGAATTTATCCGTGTTGGATCCTCCAAATCCATAAAAACAGATGTCCGTGTTGTTGGAGCAACCAATGTAAATCTGGACAAAGCCATTGGAAACGGTGATTTTCGTGAGGATCTATATTATCGACTCAATAGCATCCCGATCACGATTCCCCCATTGCGAGAAAGGGTTGAAGATATTTATTTATTGTTTCGTAAGTTTGCGTCTGATTTTGCTGATCGGTATCGTATGCCACCTGTGAAGCTGGAAGAAGATGCTCGTCTATTACTTGAAAAATACCGGTGGCCGGGTAATATCCGGCAGCTGAAGAATATTACGGAACAAATATCTATAATAGAGAGCCAGCGTATTCTGGGGGCCGATAATCTTCGAAATTATTTGCCGCAACATGCGGGCGAAAATTTACCGGCATTGATGAGTGGTGGCGGGCAGCAGAGTAAAGGTGCCGATTTTAGCAACGAGCGCGAAATATTGTACAAAGTGCTGTTCGATATGAAACGTGATGTGAACGATTTGAAAAAGCTGGTTTTTGAAATGATGCAACACGGCGAGAATTTTGACCTGAAGGGTGAAAATGCGCAGATTATTCAGAATCTTTATCATAGCGATGGCGAGATTTTGAAACCAAGGCCGCAGTCTTCAACGCCAGCGCCATCTTATCCTTCAATTCGTCACAGTCATGGTATTGAAGATACCGAGGAGTTTGTTGAGGAATCGTTGTCGCTCGAAGACAAAGAAATTGAATTGATTGAGAAAGCTTTGGGAAAACATAGCGGGAAACGTAAAAATGCGGCGCAGGAATTGGGGATATCAGAAAGAACACTTTATCGCAAAATAAAAGAATATGGGATTAAAAGTTGAAAGCAGGCGGGGTAAAATTATCTTCGTGATGATGATTTTTGGCGCATTGGTGGCTGGCTGTTCCGTCAGAATGACCATGAATGGCTCCTCGGTACCCGAGAATGTTAAAACGGCATCGGTTCAGTATTTTCAAAACAGAGCAATGGTCATTAATCCGATACTCAGCCAGACTTTTACGGAAGGTTTGAAAGACAGGATTACCTCGGAGTCACGACTTATTCTGCAAGATGACATGGGTGATGTCGATTTTTCCGGTGAAATAACAGGTTACGAAATTCGTCCTATGGCTATTCAGGCCGATGCGCTTTCGGCCGAAACTCGTCTTACGATAACCGTAAAAGTTCGTTATCGCAATTTTAAAGATCCACGTGCCAATTGGGAGTCCACATTTTCGGCGTATTCCGATTTTGCAAGCGACCAAAGCATTTCATCCGTTGAGTCGGAATTGGTGACGGATATTGTAGATCAATTAACCGAGAATATTTTTAATAAAGCGTTTTCTGACTGGTAGCAGATGAATCGACAACAGATTATAGACCTGGTAAATAAACCCCATCATCTTAATGAGAATAGTCTTGATGAGATACGGGATATTTTGGATGCGTACCCTTTTTTTCAGGCAGGCCGTATGCTGTGGATTAAGAATCTGTATATGCTGGGACACATCAGGTATAATAATGAATTAAAATTGGCAGCAGCTCATGTACCAGATAGGGCGCGGTTGTATGAGTTGATTCACGCGAGTGTTATTTCGGATGATGCTGTAGATGAAAATATGGTTCCGGAAACGACAGCCACCTCTCAGGAATCAGAAGTGTCTGTCCCTGATTCTGATATTTTGGAGCAACCTGTAGGGGTGAACGGGCCTGATTATTTCGACGTAAATGATGTGTTTACGACACCATCCGGTACTACGTTTAATTATTCTTCAGATCGTTATAATACTGATGATAATCAGCGCCAGATTATTGAATCCAGTTTGCCGGAGGATGAAGAAAATATTGTACTTCCCAGCGGCGATTTGTTGGGATACGAATTGGGTCTGCCATCGTCCTATCATTTAACAGCTTCGGAGTCCTCTATTACCGCAAATGATGCACGTTCTTTTTCTGAATGGCTTAGCGTATTAAGATACCAGCCGGCTCCCGAAGTCATAAAACAAGAAACAAAACAAAAATCAGCGCCGGACGGCAAAAAAATGGATTTGATAGACAGTTTTTTAAAAAAGAACACTTCGCATCGTATTCGTTCAGTGGCTGGCGATAAAGAACCTCCAGTAAATGTTGACATATCGGTTAATAGTGTTCAGGAACACGACGATTTATTGACCGAAACACTGGCTAATATTTATATTCGGCAGAAGCATTTTTTGAAAGCAATAGATATATTCAATCGTCTGCGTTTGAAATATCCCGAAAAAAACATTTACTTTGCACGTCGAATCAAAGAGTTGGAAGAACTAATTAATAATCAGTAATAAGAATATAATATGTACGCATTTGTATCAGTTTTGGTGATTTTGGCCAGTATCCTTTTGGTATTGATCGTTTTGGTGCAAAACTCCAAAGGCGGTGGCCTGGCATCTAATTTTGCGTCATCCAACCAGGTGATGGGTGTTCGTAAAACAACCGATTTTCTTGAGAAAGCCACATGGACGTTGGCTGTCGTTATTTTCGTTTTATCATTGGTGGCTGTATTGGCTTTACCAAAAGAGCAGATGGGGAACCATTCTGTTATTGACGAACAAATTGAGAATATGTTACCAGCGCCTTCTGAAATGCCTGGTTTTGACGTGCCTGCTGTTGACGCTGGAGCACCTGTTTCAAATGAAGATTCTGTAGAATAAATTTATTTTTTTATAAAGTGTCAGAGTGTCAGGCTTGCCTGACACTCTTTTTTTGTTTTAAAATCAGGGGTTACGGTGTATTATGAGAAGGCGCTGTTCGGATGTGACGTTTGTGGTGTATTAAAAACAGGAAAAAATGTCATTCAATTGTCGGAAAATTGGTCATTCGTGACTTTGGCACGTTTTCTGAAATACGGAGACATGTAATTTATCGATTAAATGTTTAACAATTAAATAATAGATTGAAATGTCAACTTTAAAAGGAAAGATTCTTGCCGGTAAGGTTTTGGTGAAACCTCAGGCTGCCGAAGAAAAAACTTCTAGCGGAATTATAATTCCGGATTCGGCTAAGGAAAAACCATTGAAAGGCGAAGTTGTTTTGGTGGGAGCTGCAAAAAAAGATGAAGCAATGGAAGTTAAGAGTGGCGACACTGTGCTTTATGGAAAATATGCAGGCACCGAGCTAAATGTTGATGGAGAAGATTATCTTCTTATTTCGCAGAGTGACATTTTGTATATTGCATAATTAATTAACTGGTTTTAAATCGAATTAAGAAATGGCTAAAGAAATTAAATTTAATATTGAAGCCCGCGATCTGCTTAAGAAAGGTGTTGATGAGCTGGCTGATGCTGTAAAAGTAACACTGGGACCTAAAGGTCGGAATGTTGTCATTGACAAAAAATTCGGAGCACCTCATATTACCAAAGACGGTGTGACAGTTGCTAAAGAAATTGAATTGAGTGATCCTTTTGCTAACATGGGTGCTCAGATGGTTAAAGAAGTGGCTTCAAAAACCGGCGATGATGCTGGTGATGGTACCACTACAGCTACTGTTTTAGCACAGTCTATTATAAATGTAGGGTTGAAAAATGTTACAGCCGGAGCCAATCCTATGGAATTAAAGGCTGGAATCGATAAGGCCGTGGCTAAAGTGGTTGCCAATCTTAAAGCTCAGGCAAATGAAATTGGCGACGACAACCAAAAAATTGAACAAATTGCCCGTATTTCTGCCAATAACGACGAAGAGATTGGTCGTTTGATTGCTGAAGCAATGGAGAAAGTAGGACGCGAAGGCGTTATTACAGTTGAAGAAGCCAAAGGTATTGAAACTACTGTAGAAGTGGTTGAAGGAATGCAGTTTGACCGTGGATATATTTCTCCCTATTTCGTGACCAATACCGAAAAGATGGAAGCTGAGCTGGAGAATCCTTACATTCTTATCCACGACAAAAAGGTCAGCACCATGAAAGATTTGCTGCCGGTGCTTGAACAAACGGCACAATCTGGTCGTCCGCTGCTTATAATCGCAGAAGATGTTGATGGTGAAGCTTTGGCTACTTTGGTGGTTAACCGGTTACGTGGTTCATTAAAAGTTGCTGCGGTTAAGGCCCCAGGATTCGGCGATCGTCGTAAGGAAATGCTTCAGGATATTGCTGTTTTAACTGGTGGTACTGTTATCTCTGAAGAAACAGGTCTTAAGTTGGAAAATGCGACTCTGGAAATGTTGGGCACTGCCGAAAAGGTTTCCATTGATAAAGAAAACACGACCATTGTTAATGGTTCCGGCGACAAAGAAGCTATTGCTGCCCGTGCTGCTCAAATCAAAGCTCAGATTGCCAATACGACTTCCGATTACGATCGCGAAAAATTACAGGAACGTTTGGCTAAATTAGCCGGCGGTGTGGCTGTGCTTTATGTGGGTGCTGCTTCTGAAGTTGAAATGAAAGAGAAAAAAGATCGTGTTGACGATGCTTTGAGTGCTACTCGTGCTGCTGTTGAAGAAGGTATCGTTCCTGGTGGTGGAGTTGCTTACATCAGGGCCATCGAAGTACTTGAGAATTTGAAAGGTGATACTGAAGATGAAACAACAGGTATTGAGATTGTAAAACGTGCCATCGAAGAGCCATTGCGTCAGATTGTTTTTAACGCTGGCAAAGAAGGTGCTGTAGTGGTTCAGAAAGTACGTGAAGGTAAAGACGATTTCGGTTACAATGCACGTACCGATGAATATCAAAACTTCTATGCTGCCGGTGTAATTGATCCAGCTAAAGTAGCCCGTGTGGCTTTGGAAAATGCCGCTTCTATTGCAGGTATGTTCCTTACTACAGAATGTGTTTTAGTTGAGAAGAAGGAAGAAAATCCTGCTCCGGCAATGCCTGCTGGTATGGGTGGCGGTATGCCCGGAATGATGTAATAGTATATGTCTTAGGGTTAAAAATTTATGCCAAAGAGCCTTTCGTTTATGCGAAAGGCTCTTTTTAATTGGTGCTGTAGTAAGAAGACTTCATTCTTTTGTTACGCTCGTGTTTCAGATGGCCTTTTACAACAATAATCTCATGTTTTTGGAGCTGCCACTTTTCACTTTATGGATGAGATGATAGGCGCTAACTAATTTGGAATTACTTTATTTGGGTGGTTTATTCGGTCGATAAATTTTGTAACGAGAAACTACCTTTTTATGGTTTTTGACATGAGGCTTGCATGTCTGATCCCCGGTGCAATATTATATACGTGAAAAGCGGCTTTTCCCATTATGACTTACGTATTGTCAGATATTTAGTTAAAAAGTGAGAACCTGTTTTTTATCATCATTTGGCATGGTTTTATTCATTTAATTCGCGAAAATTTTATACTAATGAATCTGAACAGTTATTTAAAGGGAACTCAATCATGGATTTTTTTGACCATAGGACTTGCTATTAGTGCCGTCGGCTGGGCGGGTTTTATTATTCCTGCGCGGATTATTGGTGGTGGCGTGGCTGGTATTGCAACGGTTCTTCACTACTCTATGGGGCTGGATATTGGTTTGATGGTTTTAGTCATGAATGCGGTTCTGATACTGATAGCAATAAAAGTGGTTGGTGCATCATTTGGCGTTCGGACGCTGTATGGGGTCGCCGTATTTTCGGCATTTCTTTCGTTTATAGGGCATTTTGTGACGGAGCCCATGCTTACCGAGAAGTTTATGTCAACCCTTACAGGCAGTATCCTGGCTGGGACAGGTGCTGGCATTGTGTTTATTAATGGGGGAAGTACAGGTGGAACAGATATTATTGCCATGATAATACGGAAATATAAAAATATCACTTTAGGCCGGTTGCTTCTGTACGTTGATACTGTTATTATCAGCTCTTCATTTTTTTTATTTCATTCGGTGGAAAACATGGTGTACGGGCTGGTCACCATGGCTATTTTTGCCTATACGGTGGATGTGGTGATTAGTGGAACCAAACAGACGGTACAGGTTTTTATTTTTTCAAAAAAGTATAAAGAGCTATCGCACCATATTATTCATGATGCCAGGCGTGGGGTTACGCTTTTACAGGGACAAGGGGGATATTCAGGCGAGGAGGTCAATGTACTCATGGTTATTGCCCGTAAAAACGAGTCGCACATGTTGCTTCGATTAATAAAGACGGTTGATCCGGATGCATTTATAACGATGGGCAGTGTTATGGGGGTTTATGGTCAGGGGTTCGATACCATACGTGGATAATTTTATTGCATGAGATTACGTTCCAATATCTTTTTCTTTATCTTTACGTCTTGAGCCTGCATTTATGTGTAAAATGTTTCAAGATGTTATTCATGAGAAAAATTTCGATAGTAGCTGCCATTGTTCTTTTTATTTTAATAGTCGCATCGTCTGTTTATGTAGTTCGTTGGCGCACACAGAATGATTTGTCGCAGGCTCAGCAGGATTCCCTTTTATTGGCGGATATTCCGCCGCCAATTCCGCCGGCAATGCTCTACGGTTTTATTGAGGATTCTTTTCAAATAAAGACGTTCAAGGTAGCCAGAAATCAAAATTTGGCTGAAATGCTTTTGCGGCAGAATGTCGATTATCAGATTATAAACACCTTAGCCGAAAAGAGCCGGGAAGTGTTTGATGTGCGACATATCAGGGTTGGAAATCCATATTCTGTTTTTTACAGTCGTGATACGCTTATGACCCCTTTGTGGCTTGTTTATGAAATTGACAATATCGATTATCTGGTAATGCAGCTAACCGACTCGCTTAATGTTTTTAGGGATCAGAAAGTGGTTAGTTATGAGCGTAGACGTGGGATGGGAGTTATTGAATCGTCTTTGTGGAATACCATTACTGAAAATAACCTAAACCCGATGTTGGCGATTGAATTATCGGAGATTTATGCCTGGACGGTTGATTTTTTTGGCATTGAAAAGGGCGATTATTTTAAGGTTGTTTACGATGAGTCTTTTGTGGATAGTGTATCAGTGGGGATAGAGTCTATTCATGCGGCCTATTTTATGCACAAAGGACGGCCTTATTACGCGTTTCGGTACCAGCAGGATAGTCTCTGGAGCTTTTTTGACGAGGCCGGGAATAGCCTGCGTAAGGCTTTTTTAAAGGCACCTTTGAAATTTTCTCGAATAAGCTCACGTTTTAGCAACAGTCGTTTTCATCCGGTATTGAAAATTTATAGAGCACATCATGGCGTTGATTATGCGGCGCCGTCGGGGACACCGGTGTATGCCCTTGGAGATGGTACCATCACCCGGCGTGGATGGGATCCCAAAGGAGGGGGTAATTATATTAAAATTCGTCACAATAGTGTTTATACAACCGAGTATATGCACTTATCGGGGTTTGCAAAGGGTTTGCACCAGGGCGATTTTGTTCGCCAGAGTGACTTGATAGGTTATGTTGGGAAAACAGGGCTTGCTACCGGTCCACATCTCGATTTTCGTGTTTTCAAAAATGGAAAGGCTATTGACCCATTAAAGATGGAGGCGCCGCCAGTTAAACCAATTGACTCAGTAGCTATGGCATCTTATATTGAGTTTATCAGACCCTTGAAAGAAGAGCTGGATGCCATAGTCGATACTGAAGATGATTTAGAAGCAGTTGATGATTCTATTGCTGTTCAAGTAATGCAAGAATAACTCTCGGAAAATGTTGGTATTCGAGGGCGTGAACTTTTTGCGCCACGGAATCTGCATCATCTGATGGTAGTATCTTACAGGACGCCTGGAATATGATGTCGCCGCTGTCGTATTTTTCGTTGACGTAATGGATTGTAATACCCGACTCAGACTCTTTGTTTTCGATAACGGCCTGGTGAACTTTGGCACCATACATACCTTTACCGCCATGTTTCGGTAATAAGGCAGGATGAATGTTAATAATACGTTGTGGAAATGCTTTGACAATATCAGTTGGAACCAACCAGAGAAAACCTGCCAGAACAATTAAATCGGGTTGCTCCTTTTTTAAGAACTTTAGGACCTCCCCTGACTCGTTAAACTCAGTTTTATTGAATACTTTTGTTTTGATATTCAAGTTTTTAGCTCGCAAAAGGACGGGCGCATTAACGTTGTTTGACAGTATGTGCGACACTTTGACATTGGAGGTGTCAGCCAAAAATTTCACAATGTTTTCGGCATTACTTCCTGACCCCGACGCAAGTATTATTATGTTCTTCATTGTTAGAGGTTTGTGATGTTGAAAATGATCTAAAAAGATGGGTCAAAAGTAGAAAAAAGAACCCTGAAAACTAATTTCGTTGAAGGAATATTTGATTTATTTTAGGTAAATCTTTTTCTTTGCACAGTTATTTTTAAAAATAAAATTGAATTATTAACTTAAAATTTAAAGCTATGTCAGACATTGCATCAAGAGTTAAAGCAATTATTGTAGACAAGTTGGGGGTTGACGAATCAGAGGTTGCTCCAGAGGCTAGCTTCACCAACGACCTAGGTGCTGACTCTCTTGACACTGTTGAGCTGATTATGGAGTTCGAAAAAGAATTTAACATCGCAATTCCTGATGATCAGGCCGAAAACATCGGTACAGTAGGTGATGCGATTGCATACATCGAAGAAAACGCCAAGTAAGACAGTAAATTAGTATTCCTGAAAATTTATTTATGGAGTTAAAAAGAGTAGTTGTAACGGGGCTTGGAGCTATAACCCCTATCGGTAATTCCGTTGATGAATTATGGAATAACCTGATTAATGGAGTAAGCGGTGCAGGTCCTATTACTCGATTTGACACCACCAATTTCAAGACTAAATTTGCTTGCGAGGTTAAGAATTTTAATTCTGCTGATTATTTTGAGCGGAAAGAAGTCAGAAAACTTGATTTGTTTGCTCAGTATGCGCTTGTTGCGGCTGAGCAGGCAATTAAGGATTCTGGTTTAAACCTTGAAACACTCGACAAAGACATGGCGGGTGTGATCTGGGGCGCCGGTATTGGTGGTATTATTACATTTCTTGATGAAGCACGAAATTATGCAGAGGGAAACGGTATACCACGTTTCAGCCCATATTTTATTCCTAAGATGATTTCCGACATAGCAGCCGGCCACATCTCAATTAAATATGGATTTATGGGCCCTAATTTTGGTACTGTTTCTGCTTGTGCATCTTCCTCTCATGCCATAGCCAATGCCTTTAACTTAATACGTTTGGGTACGGCTGATGTGTTTATTACAGGTGGCTCGGAGGCTGCTATTAATGAAGCCGGTGTTGGTGGATTTAATTCTATGCAGGCAATTTCAACCCGTAACGATGATCCGGCATCGGCGTCAAGACCTTTTGACAAAGATCGGGACGGTTTTGTTATGGGAGAAGGTGGTGGAGCCTTAATTTTAGAAGAATATGAACATGCGGTTAACCGGGGTGCAACCATTTATTGTGAAGTGGTTGGTTCAGGTATGACTGCTGACGCGTATCACATTACGGCGCCTCATCCCGAAGGGCATGGAGCTGTTAAAGTGATGCAGAATACACTCAAAGACGCACATATTGCGCCTGAAGAAGTTGACTATGTCAATGTGCATGGTACTTCAACCCCGTTGGGGGATATCTCTGAAACAAAAGCTATTAAAAAAGTTTTTGGTGAACATGCTTATAAGCTCAATATTAGTTCAACAAAATCAATGACCGGGCACTTACTTGGTGCTGCCGGTGGGGTTGAGGCTATTGCTTCTATATTGGCCATACGGCATGGTATTGTACCACCAACCATTAATTTGGTAAATTTGGATCCTGAAATTGACAGCAAATTGAACCTGACTCCTAACAAGGCTCAGAAGAGGACGGTTCGGGTTGCCATATCCAATACCTTTGGTTTCGGTGGTCATAATGCTTCTGTTGCATTTAAAGTTTTTGAATAAGATTGTGTTAAAACAGATTTTTACATCTATAAAACTTCTTTCCTGCAAGGGGAAGAAGTTTTATCATTTAATACATCAGCTTACGGGTTATTATCCGAGCGATGCACACCTTTATAGGTTGGCTTTTATGCACAAGTCTCTTATGTATAAAGGTCATAACGGAAGCGAAATTAACAACGAGCGCCTTGAATATTTGGGTGATGCCATCTTAGGGGCCATTGTTGCCCATGAGTTATTTGTTCGTTACCCAGATAAAAATGAGGGTGAATTGACAAAAATACGATCCCGTATTGTTAATCGTATCAATATGAACCAACAGGCCTTGCGAATGGGTTTGGGTGAGCTGGTTCAGACTCAGCCTCAAACCGATGTGGCGCAGACACATATCCCCGGTGATGCCTTGGAGGCTCTGATTGGAGCTGTTTATCTTGATAAAGGGTATAAGGCTGTTACCCGGTTTATTGTTGATCGGTTAATGAATAATTTGGATGATTCGGAGTCTCCGATTCAAAATGATACCAACTATAAATCTGTTTTAATCGAATGGGGACAGAAAAACAGGTGTGAGGTGCATTTTGTGACAGAAGAATATCCTAATAAACCGGAAGGCCAGAATAGCTTTATCGCAATGGTTTATGTTAATAACGAATTGGCAGGAAAGGGTTTTGGTGGATCCAAAAAGGAAGCCCAGCAAAACGGGGCTTGCGAGGCTTTAAGTATGTTAGTAGGTGTTGAAGTTTAAGTTGGATATTTTTTAGACTTTTTTTTCTGCACTGAGTTGTTTTTTATTGTTTATCCCTCCTTTTTATTTGTTTTTTTTTATCTATATCATTAATTTCCGCTGTTATTTTTTTAACGATACCGATGAAAGTACAAAGGCGGAATTTTAATGCATATTGTTTTGCCTGATAATTTTGATAATAGAAATTGTTTGCCTTTTTATCTGTTCTTTAAGTATTATAGCAGGCTAATTTAGCCAGATCAGATTATTGCATAAGAAGAATTCATAGTTTTGATCATTTTATGAATTTGAGTTTTGTTTTGAAGATGGTTGGTTTGTTACTAGTCTGTTTGATGCCGAGCCTGAGAGAGGCTTTATCATAATAATTGAAACTTATTGGGTTTCAGATGAATGTCGTTAATTATTGTTAAGCCGGGTGTTAAATCATTTTATTGGACTTAATTTTGCCGCATGAGCAGAAGATTTATTCAGATTTTAATTATCGTAATATCGATAACTTTAATTGGGCTTATATACGTCCAGCTGTTATGGATCAAAAATGCGACACAAATTAAAGAGGATCATTTTGATCAGCTTGTAAGACAGTCAATGGATCAGGTGGTGAACCGACTGGAAATGAATGAGACCTCAGAGCTAGGGGCTCAGTTGGATTTGGGTAGTTCCATTGCTGTACCTTCTAATTTGAGCAAAGGGAAGCAGTATTTTCCTGGTCAAAATCAGAAATTGCTTGACGATGATTTGTTCAAATACGATATTTCTCTTGATTTTTCCATCCAGGGAAACCAGTTGAGTACACGTCTATACACTTATGATGAGAAGGACTCATTGGTCTATTCGCATCAGGATAAAAAACCGATTGGCTATAATTTTAATGATAAAACGGATCCTATAACGCAGGTGCTTCAGAATATTCAGGCACAGATACAATCTAAGTTTGATGAACAGCAGGCCCGTTTGATGCGCGATTTCATTAGTAGTGAACGACCCATTCAGGAGCGTATTACGCGTGAAAAAATGGACGTTTCATTGGTTCAGGTGTTCGAAGAACGTGGTATTCGTTTGCCATTTGAGTTTGGAATTTATGACTCGCGGGGCGTATTGGTTATTTCAACTTCAAGTTTTAACCGCGAACAAGCTGATTTAACTTATCAAAAACAGTTATTTCCCAATGATTTACACCCAAAAGCCAATTATGTTTTGGTATATTTCCCGAAACGTCCTAACTTTATAATGGAATCGATGGGAATGGTGGTTCCCTCAGTTTTTTTTACATTGGTAATGATGTTGTTGTCGATACTTACAATGGTAATTATTGTACGGCAGAAAAATCTTGATGAAATTAAAAATGATTTTATCAATAATATGACGCATGAGTTCAAAACACCAATATCTACCATTTCGTTGGCTTCACAAATGTTAAAGGACGGAGGTGTTTCTAAATCTGCGTCCACATTGCAGCATATTTCGGGTGTTGTACAGGATGAAAGTAAACGTTTGAGCTTTTTAGTTGAAAAAGTCCTCCAAATGGCTATCTTTGACAAAGAAAAGGCCGGCCTTAAAACTAAGAATCTCAACGTTAATGAGCTGGTGCATGGTGTTGTGAATTCGTTTAGGATAAAGGTTGATTCACAAAAAGGCAAGATTATTGAACGATTAGATGCCAAACAGCCTTTTGCCGAAGTGGATGAGATGCATTTTACCAATGTTGTTTTTAATTTGTTGGATAATGCCTTTAAATATAGAAAAGGGACGCCGATTATTTATGTGAAGACCTGGAACAGACCAACTGGTTTGGTCATTATGGTTAAAGATAACGGGTTGGGCATTTCAAAAGATAACCTGAAACGCATTTTTGAAAAGTTTTACCGCGTGCCAACAGGTAACGTTCATAATGTGAAAGGGTTTGGTTTGGGATTGGCCTATGTGAAGAAGATAGTGGAAGACCATGGCGCCCAAATTAAGGTTGAAAGTGAAGTTAATGTAGGAACAAAATTCGAAATATTTATACCCCTTAAAAGCAAAAAGGAATGGAAAAAGAATATAAAATTCTCCTGACCGAAGACGATGAAAACCTGGGTATGTTACTCAGAGAATATTTGGTAGCTAAGGGTTACGATACCGACCTGATGCCTGATGGCGAGGCTGGTTACGAAGCCTTTATGAGTAACAAGTACGACGTCTGTATATTTGACGTTATGATGCCTAAAAAGGACGGATTCACTTTGGCCAAAGAGATTAGAATGGTAAACACCGAGGTGCCCATTATCTTTTTGACAGCCAAATCGATGAAAGATGACATCTTTCAGGGCTTTAAAATTGGTGCCGACGATTATTTGACTAAACCGTTTAGTATGGAAGAGTTACTTTTCCGTATTGAAGCTATTTTGCGCCGAACCAAAGGAACTTTAGCCAGTCAGGATGTTTTCCAAATTGGGAAGTTTAAGTTTGACACACAAAAGCAACAACTGATCGACGGTGAGTCAGTGGTTAAATTGACTACCAAAGAGTCAGAGTTACTCAAGCTTTTGTGTAATAATGCCAATCGGGTTTTGGAACGTAATTTTGCCCTTAAAACCATTTGGGTTGACGATAATTATTTTAATGCCCGTAGCATGGATGTTTATATTACCAAGTTGCGCAAGCATTTGAAAGAAGAGCCTGCTGTTGAAATTCTTAATGTTCACGGTAAAGGTTATAAATTGGTGATGTAATTCCTTTTTTGGGGATTTAAAGCATTGAACCGTACCTGCGATATTTTTCGTGGGTCGGTTTTTTATTGTTTGGATATTAATGAATGATATGTATTTTGAGTTGAGGCGATCGGTTGTAAATTAGCGTTTTCATTATTTTTATCTGTTTACACTATGGTGTTATGAATCGTTCTTTTGCAGACGGCTATCTGTTTGAATTTATTTGCTTATTGAGAGAAGTTTGTTTTATCTTTATAAACTGGTTTCGGTTTGGTTTTAAAAGTTTTAGGTTGCTGATTTTATTTCCCCGGTATGAACAATCCTGCACTTGATATTGCCATTGGCTTAATATTTATATATGCCATATTTAGCCTGTTGGTTACGGCGCTAACTGAGATTGTTACTGTGCTTCTAAAGTTGCGTGGTAAGAATTTACAGGAAGCGATTCATCGTATGCTTGATAACTCGATGCAAAGCGGGATTGCAGACAGCGAAGCGGGTGATGTTAACAAGCAATTGCCGGAGAATCTTAGTGGCTTGTTTTTTAATCAGCCAGAAATTCGTTTTTTGGGGAATATCTCAAAGAGAGGAAAGGAGATTTTTCCGACCTATATCAAACCAAAAACTTTTGCGAATAGTTTATTGCATGCAATTGGTTATGTCTATTCAGATGACACCAATTTGTCTTCTTTGAAGGCTAATTTGGATGAGAAAAATCCAACTCATCTTCAGATTATAAATATGATTGATGAGGCTGGAAGCGATTTGGAGAAGTTTAAGGAATTGTCAGCGGATTGGTTTAATGATACAATGGATCGGGCCTCTGAATGGTATCAGCGCAAAACACGTTTGATAACTTTTTTGGCCGGCATGGTAGTAGCGTTTGCGCTTAATGTGAATACCATTGAGATAACCCGTCAGTTGGGGACTAATGATGAAGCGCGATTGGAGATGGTAAATGCAGCGGCTGGTTATGTGCAAAGTTATCAGGATGCCGGACGTTTAACAAAGAATGAACGAGCACAAATTGATAGTCTGAATGTTGAGGTACATCATTTATTGAAGGAGTCGCAACACATTGGTAGTATTGTTGATTTTAAGTTCAATTTGCAAACTTATGGTGATTGGCTGCTCTATATTTTTGGTTGTTTGTTAACAGCCATTGCTCTGTCGTTGGGTTCTCCATTTTGGTTTGATTTGCTTAACAGGTTATTTAGGTTGCGTAATATTGGTGGAGCAGGTGTGAAAGGAGAGCGGCAGGCGTAAAAAGCCAAAGAGTGATTGCGGTTGACTGGTTTTTGAGGATCGCTGATTTGGAATCAACGGTTGACTTTTTTAGAAATGAGTAATGCGTTCAGGCCGTCGCTGTCATTTTAGGACCGCCCGACGCTTGGTTTATGTTGCCCAATTAATCTAATTTGAGCACTGCAAGGAAAGCTTTTTGAGGTACCTCTACGTTACCTACCTGTTTCATTCGCTTCTTCCCTTTCTTTTGTTTTTCCAGAAGTTTGCGTTTACGCGAAATGTCTCCTCCATAACATTTAGCCGTTACATCTTTCCGAACTGCCTTGACTGTTTCGCGTGATATTATTTTGGCACCAATGGCAGCCTGTATGGCAACGTCGAACTGTTGACGGGGAATAAGTTCCTTGAGCTTCTCGCACATCCGTTTTCCTATGCTGTAGGCGTTGTCCACGTGGGTAAGAGCTGATAGTGCATCTACGTTTTCTCCATTAAGAAGAATATCCAGTTTGACGAGTTTTGATAAACGGTAACCGGTGGTATGATAGTCGAAAGAAGCATAGCCTTTCGAAATGCTTTTAAGTTTGTCGTAAAAATCAAATACTATTTCAGCCAATGGCATGTTGAATTCCAATTCAACCCGGTCGGTTGTCAGGTAGTGTTGTTTTACCAGCTCGCCACGTTTCCCCAGACACAGCGTCATTAAATTACCTATATAATCAACATGGGTAATGATTTGTGCACTAATGTAAGGTTCCTCCACATAATCGAGTATTCCCATGTCGGGCAACGCGGAGGGGTTATGGACTTCAATCTTTTCGCCTTTTTTTGTGTAAGCCAAATAGGGGACGTTTGGCACAGTTGTGATAACGTCCATATTAAATTCACGGTCGAGACGTTCCTGTACTATCTCCATGTGCAGCAGACCCAAAAATCCGCAGCGAAAGCCGAAACCCAGCGCTGCCGATGATTCGGGGAAGAAGGTGAGTGATGCATCGTTTAACTGAAGCTTTTCAATGGAAGCCCTGAGGTCCTCATAGTCTTCTGTATCGATGGGGAAGACCCCCGCAAATACCATCGGTTTAACCTCTTCAAAACCTGCAATAGCTTTGGTACATGGGCGTTTTACATGCGTGATCGTATCACCTACTTTTACCTCCTTGCTGGTTTTGATGCCGGAGATGATATAGCCTACATCGCCCGTTTTAAGTGTGTCCCGGGGAATTAGGTTGAGCCCGAGAATGCCAACTTCGTCGGCATAATATTCTTTACCGGTGTTTACAAATTTTACAAAGTCGCCTTTGTGTATTTCGCCATTAGTGACCTTGAAATAGGCAATAATGCCCCGGAAGGAATTGAATACTGAGTCGAAAATAAGACCTTGAAGCGGCGCTTCAGGATCACCTATCGGCGGCTGAACTCTTTCAACAATTGCTTCAAGAATTTCAGCGACTCCTTGTCCGGTTTTTCCCGAAGCATGTATTATTTCACTGCGTTCGCATCCGATAAGATCCACAATCTGGTCCTCTACTTCTTCGGGCATGGCATTGGGCATGTCCATTTTATTAAGAACCGGTATAATGGTCAAATCGTGCTCTACCGCCTGGTATAGATTACTGATGGTTTGAGCCTGTATGCCCTGCGTGGCATCTACTATGAGCAGCGCCCCTTCGCAGGCGGCAATGGATCGTGATACCTCATAGGCGAAGTCCACGTGTCCCGGGGTGTCAATAAGGTTGAGCGTGAACCATTCGTGGTTATGCTCATACTGCATTTGTATGGCTTTACTTTTGATGGTGATTCCACGTTCACGCTCCAGGTCCATGCTGTCCAGCACCTGATCCTGCGACTCTTTTTCGGTAACCGTTTTGGTCAGCTCTAGCAATCGGTCGGCCAATGTACTTTTCCCATGGTCGATATGGGCAATGATGCAAAAGTTACGGATGTTCTTCATTCAAAATCGGTTTCAGCCTCTTAACTACCTGTTGGTAAATATTAACTTCGACAAAAACGTTGTTTTGCCAGCGCAAATATATTGAATTCCCATCACATTTTCTTTAATTATTGTTAGTTAGATGTTCGTGTTTCCAATACAGGCAATATTAAGCTTCTGACTGATGGCCTTTTTCTCTTTTTTATTGTCTTTTTTTAGCTGCCCTGTAAAATAGAGCCAGAGCCATGATGAAATATACGGTTGCCTGGATCATTAAGAAACCCACTTCGTGAGCTACCTGATAAATATTTGCGCCAAGTAATTGAACCCTTATCATGCCAGGAACTGCTACGGTTGAAGGGAATAGATGTGAAGCCAAATAGAGCCATTGTGGTATCGCTTCGGCGGGCCATGATAAACCTGACAGAAATAAGATGATGGGGGATAGAAATACCATGAAAAGGATTGAATGTTCCCGTCGTTTAAATAGTGTGGAAAGTCCGACTCCTAAGAAGGTGACAGCCATTAAAAAAGGTAGCATGATAGCCGTGGCTGGCAGTAATGTCCCTTTAACGGGTAAGTTAAACCAATGAAAGACCCATATTTGTGTCAGTATTGTATTTACGAGGTAAAGCGTGAGATAGGCGCCTGATTTTCCAACTACGACAGGAATAACTCCGCCTTTTTTTAGATTTGTTGGTACGGCAAACCGGCGTCGTTTCTGTTCGGTGCGGGTACCACCCAGTAATCCGGTTCCTATGAGTAATGTTTGTTGTAATATAATGATGAGCAATCCCGGCAAAATAAATGAGTTATATCCGCCAGCCGGATTGTATAGCAGGTGGCTGTGAAGTGGTATGGGGTCGCGTAGTTGAAGGGCCTGTTCCCAACCGGCACCTTTGGCCATGTAACGTTTTATTTCAACGCCGGCTGCAAATGTTGAAGTGGCTTTTAACGTGCCAGATAGGGTTTGTTTGTAAATTAACAGATAGCCGGCATCGCAATATACGCTGACAACGCCCTGTTGACCTTTAAACATTTTCTCCTCAAATTTTTGAGGTATCGCAATTATTCCATTGATTTGCCCCTTTTGAAACAGCATTTCGGCTTCGTCAAGACTGCTAACGTGATAGGTCACATTCATCTGCTCTGTTGCATCAATCATCCTTACCAGTTGCCGGCTGGTAGTGGTTTTATCCAGATCAATGACCGCAACAGGGATATCTCTGAGTACTTCATTTCTGTATGCAATACCATAGATAATGGGGTAAATGAATAGTGCGAACAAGAGAATGAGGAGTGCTCCACGGTCTTTCAGTATAGCTGTCAGCTCATCTATGTAAAAACGGGATATCAGTTCGTTGCCTTTTTTGATTGCTTTAAACATCTTGGTACCGTGTTATATTTTTTGTTGATAAAATTTGTTGGTCATGATGCTTTTGAGTCTCGGGGTGAGTAAAAAGCCGATGAGTATAAAAAGCAGCATAGCAATGATCGGAATGGCTGTTTGGTATACCGGAGCGGCTCGTAACCCCTGGCTCATAAATATTTGCATCCAGTAGTAGAATGGAAACAGATGGGCGAAAATTCGTGCTAATAGAGGCATCCCGAAAACAGGAAAGGTCAGTCCTGAAAAAGTCAGGGCCATCATGGAATAGGCACTGCCCAACGATAGAGCAAGGCGGGTATTACCTGATAAGCTCAGCAGTATGATTGCTGCGGCCTGATAGGCGATTAGCATTAGCGTTTGACCAATCATCATTGTCAGCCAGTTTCCTTTTAACGCAAAGCCGAGGTGATGCGCCAGTATGTAATTCATAACCCCGGTGTTAACCAACATCAAAAACAGATAAGGCAAAAATTTTCCGGCAAGTGCGATGACCATATTTTGATTGGCCGCTTTAAGCCAGTTTTTTGCTGTACCCTGACGTATTTCCATTCCCATTGTATAGATGGTACCAAGTAGAGTAAACACTACTAATAACAGCGGCATTAAGGCCGTCACCAGAAAATAGCTGTAGTTGGTAAATGGGTTGAACAGAATGTGTTGGTCCAGCCGTAATGGATATACCTGTTCCATTGCCTGCGTCTGGGGAATTCCTTGTTTCATGGCTACCTGCAGCTTTACGCCTGTTGACATGGTGGCTGCTGTTTTGTAGATGGCGCTTTGAATCAAGCTGCCTTTCAATACATTTGAGTTGTTAATGAATAATTCGATGGGTTGACTTTTTCCGGTTTGTATTTGTTTTTCAAAATCGGAGGGGATGTATAATACTGCGTTTACATGTCCCTTCATCATTTGGTCGCGGGCTGATTCCAGGGTTGGCAGGGCGGCGGAAATTTTAACCGTTCGGGTGGCATCAACCATTCGGCCCAATTGACGTGACAAGGCCGTGTTATCGTTATCGACAAGTGCAACAGGCACATCGGAAGGAACCCCTGCTACAAAAATATTCATAACAATTATGAAGGAGAACAACGGTCCCAACAAGGTGATGAAAAGATAGATCCAATTACCAGTGATGCGATCAATTTCTCTTTTCAGAACATTTGCGAAAGGGCTGTTTATAAATTGTTTGTACATAATATCTTAATTGAATGGTTGAGCCCTGTTATTTTTATTTGTGTATTTTTCTCCAGTCCACCAATGCACTCATGCCGGGACGCAAATCTTTGATTTTACTTGTTGGCCGGGCTTGTACCTCAAAGGTTTTCATATCGAAATCGCCTGATGTTTTAGTGGCATTCCAGGTGGCAAATTCTCCTAACGGTGCGATGTAACTTACTTGCAGTTCCACTTCCTGCATGGACAGAGCAGGTATTTTGGCGGTAATGATGCTGCCTTTTCGAATATCAGCCAGCAAGTCTTCCCGTAGGTTGAAGACGAACCAGATGTCGTTCAGATCTACCAATGTTATGACGGGGAAGCCGGCGGGTGTTAGTTCTCCGCGTTCGGCCAGTAAATTGGCTACTTCGCCTGCAAATGGAGCTTCCACACGGGTTTCGACGAGGTATGAATGTACTTCGGCGATCACAGCATCTGCTTTTTTGACCATGGCTTCGGCTGCTGCTTTATCTTCAATACGAGCGCCACCTTTGGCTTTTTCCCAGATGGCTTTGGCAGCAGCAGCTGTTTCTTTGGCTACTTTAAGTTGCATCTCCATTTCATCGCGTTTTTGTGCCGGAACGACGCCTTCGTTAAACAAATTTTGAATACGTTGGTTGCTTTTTTCGGCATATTCAAGTGCTGCAGACGCTTTTAAATAGACGTTGTAGGCGGCCTGAATGTCTTCTTTTTGTGCGCCGGCTTCGGCTTTTAGATGCATTGCTTCGGCGGCCAAACGTGCGGCTTCCGCCTGGTTTAGTTTGGCTTCGACCTCTGGACTTTCGATGGTGAATAGCAAATCGCCTTTTTTAACTTCTGAGCCTCTTTTTACGGCTAACGAATCAATTCGGCCGGTTACTTTGGATGATATTTTCATTTGTGTGGCTTCAACTTGCCCCTGTATTTCCAGATGGGTGGGCCGGCTGAGAAGCCAGGTGGTGTATATAAGAAAAATGACACCTGCCGCAATAATGGCTCCGGTAATGAGATGTTTATTGTTATTCATGGTATTATTGATTTAAAACGATGGTTTGGCTATTATTTCTATATTCGTTGAATTGTTCGGTGGCGCCTGCCAGTTCCAGAAGTCTGGCCAATGCGATTTCATATTGATAGGCTGCTTGTAACTGTTCAATGTGTACTTTGGTTGTGGCAAGCGAAGCGTCTACCACATCAGAACTGGTGGCCATCCCTTCTGCAAAAGCTTGTTTCTGAACTCTGTAGTATTCGCTGGCAAATTGATCGGCCGATTCGAGTTCTTCCAGTTGTTCGAGCGTCATCATCAGTTCGTGGTGGTATTTTTCTATGCCTGTCTCAATATCGCGAATGGCCTTTTGATGCACCTGGTCGACCTGGTCTTCCACCAATAATGCTGCTTTGTATTGATGTCGTGACGCGCCACCGCCAAATAGTTTCCAGCTAAGGGTTACGCCACCCATATAAGTTGGAATGTTTGGTGACAGCTGGTAATCGGCCAAATTGTAAGTTCCAATGGCAGCTATCGTTGGCATGAAGTCGGACCGTTGGGCTTTTACGCCTTCGCCGGCCATGGCTTTTTTCGACTCAACCTGAAGTAGCTGAGGGTTGTTGAAGCGCGCCATCTGTTTGAAGAAATCGGCTGATTCAATTTCTTTTAAATAAAATAGTGCGGTAATCGGGGTAATGCTAACGACTTCGTTTTCAGCAAGGGTGTTTCTGAGTGCTTCGTTAACAACTTCACAATCGCGTTGTGCTTTTTTGTATTCGCGATCGGCCTGCGCATGAAACACCTGGGCATGCAGTAGTTCAGCCTTTGAGATTATGCCTTCGCGGTTTAGTTTTTCGGCATCAGAGAGGTGGAGTTGCATGGCTTCTAGAACTTCTTTCCGAACGGCAGTTACCCGCCATGCCAATGCGAGCCCGAAATATCTTTCCGTGAGTTCGCGATAGATAGCAGCCGTTTTTTGATGGTTGATCAGTTCCGATTCATTAATTTTAAGTTGTGCTACTTTGTTGGCGGCGTTAATTTTTCCCCCGGTGAAAAGTGGCCACATAACATTGGTACTAACCAATCCAAAGTTTTTTTGTTGGATTGTTTTATCCCATTCACCATTTTGAACCTCCACGAGTCCATCGGCCAGTTGCTGACGAACGGCCGCGGTGGAGATTTCATCTGTCAATATCGGCATAACGCCCGACGTGGCAGGATCGGGATTTGGGACGCCTGAGAATGTCCCGTATTGCGACAAGGCACTGTAGATAGGGGTGATAGCATCCCGTACACCCGTCATATCTATGGTGATGTCTTCCGACATCATAACATAATTGGCACTTAGCGATACTTGTGGCATTCGTAGTCCACGTGCTGCCTTGGCTTCCTGTTCTGCTTCGAGATGATGCAGGGCCGATTGTTGCAGCGTTTCATTTTGAAGCAGCGCTTTCTGAAGGGCTTCTTCAAAACTGAGAGCCATTACCGGTGGGTTATCCTGTGCCACCAGTGAAAGACTTACCATCAAGCTGAAAGTAATCAGTATCTCTTTCATATGTTTATAATTTGTTATAAGGAACTTGCCACAATAATCATCTTCTTT
This sequence comes from Geofilum sp. OHC36d9, assembly GCF_052400685.1. NCBI lineage: Bacteria > Pseudomonadati > Bacteroidota > Bacteroidia > Marinilabiliales > Marinilabiliaceae > Geofilum > Geofilum sp. OHC36d9. The sequence continues at coordinate 354,034 of NZ_JBQTGJ010000002.1, read as the reverse complement.
TGTTTGTTTTAATTTTTATGGCTCGTTTCATTTGTTTTTGATTTATTCGATTGTATTTAGTATTCTATTTTAAAGCGTTGACACATAATTGATGCACGCGGTTTTTGTCGCTTTCGGCAAGCGATTGGGAGGTTATGAACCCTTTAAAACGAAGGTTGATATATTCGATTGGGTAAATAACCAACATCAAAAAAAGTTCTTCCTCCCGGAATTTTTCGTTGATTTCTCCCGACGAATGACCAGTATTCATAATTTGTCGGCATAGGGTGAGAATCATATTTCGTTCGTTGTTGCCGATGGTAAATTTGTATTCGGCAATAAGGATGTATAGAAACCTTATGTGAAATGGAAATTCGGCCGCCTGCTGAAAGAAATAGTCTATCAAGCGACGGCTAACCTGGGCAACCGTTGTATGTGCCAGATACATTTTTTCTATTTCGTCGGCTATGTCATGTACCTTATTATTTAGCAGATCGCTGACTAGTTCATATTTCCCCGGATAAAAGCGATATAAATAGCCTGTGGCGACATCAGCCCGGCTTGCTATGGCCGATATAGATGCGCCGCCGTAACCGTTTTTAACAATTAACTCAATGGCAGCTTCTTTTATCCGTTTTAGTTTTTCTTCATCGATAGCTTTTGCCATACTAATATTTTTAATGAATGAATAGTCATTCATTTATCACAGTGCAAAAATAGAAACAGATTTGATAAGTTGGTCATCTTTAACTTTATTTAATATTGAACTGGCTGATTGGGGGCATGAAGTCCATCAAAAGGAGTTTGAAGTGTTGTTGTAGGGCTTATTATGCTTGCTAAAACTTGGGTTTTGAAAGTAATAGTGTATTTTTATTTTTTTAAACAAGGTGTGATGATAAATTTGGAACAAGTGTACCATAACGCTCAAAATAAATTTGAGGAGACTGCTTTTGATCAGTTAATGCAGCGTCGTATTCATAGAGTTTTATTGATTTGTAGTAGTTATGATGCGTTTATGCTGGAAGAAGATGGTCGTATTGATGAGCAGATATTTAATGAGTATGTATCGTTAAACCTACGTCAGGCGCCACAATTTGTGCAGGTAGCATCAGCTGAGGCTGCGTTTGAGGTTTTGCAATCATCTCAAATTGATCTTGTTATTACGATGTTAAGCGTGGGTGGAATGGATCCGTTTTCTTTGTCAAAAAAGATTAAGGACACCTATGTTCATATCCCGATTGTTGTTTTGACGCCCTTTTCGCGTGAGGTGTCGTTAAAACTTAGCAAGGAAGATACCAGCGCGGTTGATTATGTCTTTTGTTGGTTGGGCAATACCGATTTGCTGCTGGCTATAATTAAGTTGATTGAGGATGGCATGAATGCGCCTTACGATGTAAATGAAGTAGGGGTACAATGTATTTTGTTGGTTGAAGATTCTGTTCGGTTTTATTCCAGTTATTTACCGCTTATTTATAAAATTCTTTTCAAGCAGTCACGTAAGTTTATGACTGAAGGGCTGAATGAGCACCAGCAAATGATGCGTATGCGTGGTCGGGCTAAAATTCTTTTGGCTCGAACGTACGAAGAAGCCGTAACCCTGTATCAGGCGTATCAGAAAAATATTTTGGGTATTATTTCAGATGTGTCGTTTAACCGTAAAGGGAAAAAAGACAGGCAGGCCGGACTCAGTTTGGCCCGACAGGTTAAAAGAGATAATCCTTATATGCCGTTTTTGTTGCAGTCGTCTGATAAGAGAAATCAATATCTGGCAAAGGATCTTAGGGTTGGTTTTATTTACAAGCAATCCAAATTATTACTTCAGGAGTTGCGTGATTTTTTGAATAATTATCTGGCTTTTGGCGATTTTATCTTTGTCAATCCCAAATCGGGTGAGGAGGTTGCCCGTGTCAGTAACCTGAAGGAATTACAGGATAACTTACTGACCATCCCAAATGAATCGTTGTTGTATCATTTTAAACGTCACCATGTGTCGAAATGGTTGAGGGCCCGGGCGCTTTTTTCAATTGCGGCTGTCGTTAAAGAATTAGTGGTACATGATGATTCGGATATTGAAAAGGCCAAACATGAATTGTTTCATATTATTGCGCATTTTCGCATGTATAAAGGGCGTGGTATTATTGCGACGTTTGATAGTGAGCGATACGACGATTATGTCACTTTTTCGCGAATGGGAGAGGGATCGCTGGGAGGAAAAGCACGTGGGCTGGCATTTTTAAGCACTTTGATTAAGAAATACCCGGTTTTTAAGTCTTTTGAAGATGTTGTTATTACCATACCCCGGACGGTGGTTTTGGGGGTTGATGTTTTTGAAGCATTTATGGAGAACAATAATTTGTATCCGTTGGGACTATCCGATGCCAGTGACACTGAAATTTTGGACCAATTTGTAAAAGCCAGTTTACCACGCGATATTTTGAATAATCTTGAGATGCTGGCGAAAGTCCTGAAACGCCCTGTAGCGGTCCGGTCGTCCAGTATGCTGGAGGATAGCGATTATCAGCCTTTTGCGGGTATATATTCTACTTACATGGTGGCCCATCATTCTGATAGTAAGCTGATGGCCCGTCAAATGGCGGAAGCAATTAAGTGTGTATATGCGTCGGTCTATTTTAAATCGAGTAAAGCCTATATGACCAGCACCATGAATCTGATTGATGAAGAGCGTATGGGAATTGTTTTGCAGGAAGCGGTAGGGCAGCCACATGATAATCGTTTTTATCCAACGTTTTCAGGGGTGGGCCGCTCGGTTAATTTTTACCCCATAGCACCCGAACGTTCGGATGAAGGGATTGTAAATGTGGCATTGGGATTGGGTAAATATATTGTGGAGGGGGGAACTTCATTACGATTTTCGCCGGAATACCCCCAAAAAGTGATTCAACTATCGTCTCCAGAAATGGTCATGCGCGAAACGCAGAAAATGTTTTACGCTTTGGATCTCGATAGTGGGCATTTTAAACCATCGACCGATGATGGCATGAACCTGTTGAAGTGCAACCTGCAGCAGGCTTTACAGGATGGATCTCTGCGATGGATTGGCTCTGTTTTTGATTTGCAGAACCACATGATTAAAGACGGCACCATGGGAGAGGGATTTCCGTTGGTTACTTTTGCCAACATTTTGAAATATGATGCTTTCCCGTTGGCAAATATTATGAAGGAAGTTTTGGCCATTGGCCAGAAGGAAATGAACCAACCGGTGGAAATAGAGTTCGCCGTTGATTTACAAACGCCTTCAGATGCTTCGTCGGTTTTTTATCTGTTGCAAATCAGACCTATAGTGGATAGCCGTAGTTCTTTAGGCACAGCCATAGGTGTGCAGGATTCATCTGATGCCTTTTTGTATAGCGAATCTGCTTTGGGAGATGGTACCATAGATGAAATTATGGATGTGGTTTATGTCAAGCCAGAGGTGTATAACCCTTCTCAAAATACTACAATAGCTCAGGAAATTGAGCTTTTTAACGACCGACTACAGAAAGAAAACAGACCTTATCTGTTGGTTGGTCCTGGCAGGTGGGGGTCGCAGGATCCCTGGCTGGGAGTGCCTGTAAAATGGGGCCAGATTTGTGGCGCACGCGCTATCGTGGAGATGGGACTCGAAAATTATCATGTCGAGCCCAGTCAGGGTACTCACTTTTTTCAGAATTTGACTTCATTACGAGTCGCCTATATTTATGTTAATACTTTTAGCGGTCAAGGACGGTTTGACGTTGAATGGTTGAATCAACAATCGGTAATTAGTGAAACCGATCTGGTGCGACATGTGCGTTGCAAGTATCCAATGGAGTTGAATCTGGATGGCCGTGAAGGGAAAGCGGTAATGCTTTATCCGAAAAAGAAATACGGTACCGTAGCCGATAAAAACTGATATCTTTTAAAATAGCCTTTATCGTAATGAAAATCTGATGTCCTATTTGACAGACATTGATGGTATTGTTAGAGCCAACAAAACACTTATGAAAGTTTTGTTGGCTCTATTTGATTAATGTGTTTTATGTGTACGATGCTTTAGCGTCAATTATTATTTGCAGGCACAGCACCAAGATAAGATTTTTTTAATCCGCCAAAATCAATCATAATTTTTTGAATAATCATACCCGGATCAATGGAATAAATACGAAGGGTATGTTTTCCGGGTTTGTCAAGAAATATTTTTGTTTTGTTTATGGCGCTGTTTCGGATGACATTGGCCGCCCATTGATGGGAATACTCTTTTACGTCATTTTTTTGTGTTGTTATCTCCATGTCGTCAACCTGTATGCCATAGCGCGTACTGTGAAATGTGTCTTTTGCAAATAGCGGTAGCATGTAGGTGTAAATGGTTGTTTCTCCGCTTTTTGATGCATAAAAGTCATATTCAACAAACGATTCCATGCCTGAGTTGTATTTGGCATTGCCCAATTGAAGGGAAGAATTGGTATATCCTAAACCTTCTATTTTTTGGAATTTAATGTTACCATTTTCTTTTTTGCGCTGGAAATCAACAGGGCTGATACTGATAACGCCATCGTTAGGTACAAATAAATTGTCTAAATCCTTTTCAAACGAACTGGCTTTAACCTGAATTCGTGTGGAAGTTGTTCCATCTGATACCAGGATATATCCTTCTGCTTTTTGAGTTGGAATTATATCCCAGTCGATTGATACCAGAATTCGCTCCTGTGTTGTTGTTTCTCCTTCTGAAATGTTAATTTTTATCCATTTTTCAGAAGTAGAAGCTTGCCATTTTAAAGGGGTTGTACTGTTATTGTATACCTCAACGAAATGAGTTTCGTTAAATCGGTTGTTGAATTCGGGAAGAGTTAGTTGGTCTGAGTCATTTTTTTGCCCTTCAACAAATATTCCCATTTCTGAAGTTTGCGGTAATTCAATGGTTCGAGTGGGCGATAGTTGTATTTTAGGCAAGAATCCCGGCGCAGTCATCATCCCGTTCCATTTTCCGTTGAGTAAACTATTGTATTCGTCAGTAAGTATTGCCAAACTGTCGTGATATTGTTTAACTTTCTCGGACAGGATGTTGGTGGTCGATCTGTTCTGCTTAGCATACCAGCGATTTTTCTGTCCGATCAGCATTTCGTGATTATATAACGAAGCTCCTTTAACGGGATAATACACCAGTTCGAAAAATGCAGCTTTTTTTTCTTGTGGTAATTGGTTTAAAATAGTTTCGGCTTGGTTTGCAATTGCTTTATATTCATTCAACCGACTTTCTGCTTCGTTATAATTAATGAATGAGAATTCTGTGTCTTTTACATTTTCAGTATGAAACAAACTGTTCCATCGCCAATCCCATGTCATAAACTCAGGTTTGCGTGTGAAACCGTGAAAATAGTATCTGTCCAGAATGTGTTTAAAGTCTTTTTTATACTCTTCCCCAAAAATGGAGGAAAGGAAATTGACCTGATAATCATTAATATTTTCAAAATTAAATTGGTCCATATCCCAAGCCATATCAAGAAAGAGCTGCATTCCCATTTCACCTGGTTTTATGTCGCCAACGTTTAGTAGCCAGTATTTTTGTGCTCCCAACTCGTATGCTTTTTGCATTTCTGCATACATAAGAGCAGGTGGGGTTGTATTTAGCCACAAATAGTCGTTTGGCCAACCAAGGTATGAAATGTGATAATAGACTCCTGCACCGCCTTTTCGTTTTTGTTCATCTTTGTTGCTGAGTCTTTTAATGTATCCATAATTATCGTCAGGCCATACTATTGTGATTTCTTCAGGCAGTTTTAAGCCCATCTCATAAATGCTGAGGACTTCCTTGTATGGAACAAAAATTTGTGGTATTTCTGTGAGAGGCTTATTAATATATTTTGAGAGCAGTGACCGTTGATCTTTTATGGCTTCGGATAACGTTTGAAGTTTTTCCTCTTCTGAACCTGCTTCCATTTTACTATCGTGCATCCCACGTAAGGCAATGGTATAAATGTTATCGTTTTTATAAGCTTGTTTTACACGGCTATCAAGCGCTTTTACGATTTCATTTTTATTGGTCACATAGTTCCAGTTTCCTTGTTTTTTTTTGTCCCATTCGCTGGCATTATTGTACAACAGAGGTTCGCAATGGCTGGTGGTTATCATTATACCGTATTTATTGGCCATTTCCATATTTCCAGGTACGGTATAAAAAGCTTTGGTACACTCGTGCATGGCCGGGGCCATTATGTTTCCTTTTAAACGAAGTAGGAGCTCAAATATTTTTTCATAGGTGTTGGGTCCAATATCAGCAATGTCCTTATCCATATTTTTCCCAGCCCATGGATGTAATCCCCAGTCTTCATCATTTATAAATATGCCACGGTATTTTACCGAGGGTTGTTTTGAGATAACTGTATTGTTGCTAACGTATAGTTCTTTACTTTTTTTAGCGGGTACATCAGCCCACCAATACCAGGGTGATACGCCAATTTTTTCTGAAACAGTAAAAACACCATAGGCCGTACCCCGTTTGTCACTTCCGGCTATGACGAGTGCTTTTTTAACCCCTTTAAATGGTTTATCAAAGGTTTGGATGGTATAACGTTCCCATTGGCCTTTAATGTCAGCAACGTCAAGTTTTTTTTCTGCAATAAGCTGGTCGATAAGTTTGTTTTTACCGATTGTTCCAATGATAATTATATTGTTTTTTAATTTGCTGTCTGTCGATACAATAGTTGGCAATTTTTCTGAGATGAGCTCAATATCTGAAGAAAATAATTCCGATGTTTTTTTTACAACACTATAGTCGTTTGTGTCGTAAACAATCGTTGCCACTGTTTTCGAATTGACTATCGGAAAGTAGTCTTTATTTTTTAGTTCATTATGAGAAACCTGTAACTGTGCAAATAATAATTGTGGTATCAATAACAGATTAATAAATATGTACTTCATATGATTTAGCTTTTACATCATAATGATAAAGGAGATTGTTTTGTCTCCCTGGATCGTAATGTTTATTTTGGAGATAAATGACGTTTAAAAAACAAGGCGTTTATTTATCATAATAGACGATTGTTAGTATTGTTTTCTTTTTTTGTGCTAAAACAGACGATACCCAAGCGACAGTAGTAATGCTTTGCTTTTACGATCCATCCCTGCATCCGACACATCATTAAGGCCCCACTCGTAACGAATGTCGAATGTGAGTTTGCTGATTTGCAGACCGCCGCCTAGTTGCATATTCCAGTTCATCTTTTTTAAGTCCTCACCTGTATAGTTGTTGGTGTTGGTGATAGGAAAAGAGGATTTATCGTCTGTTTTGAAGGAGGCTACCGGACCTCCTATACCATAAATTTTTAGAATTTTAAGATCGATGATTTCCAGGTGAGCCAAGATGGGAACATCCCAACTATAATAGGTCACTTTTTCTTTGGTGAGGTCACCTGTAATGTTGGAGAAATTGGTGCTGCCAGTTTTTTTTGAATAATAAATTTCAGGTTGCAATGAAAGGTTGCCAAGAAGACCAATCCGACTGTAAGCACCGAATAGATAGCCATTTTTGAAATCGTCACTGGCACCTGAGAATTCGAAATCCTTATAGTTTGAGGTGTTGAACGATGTTGAATTGTAGCCCACTTTTACGCCTAATTGAAATTTCTGAGCCTGCACTGGTAATATCATTACAGATAATAGCGTTAAAACGAAAACAGATATTTTCATGTGTCTATTATTTAATTTTTAAGGTCCTATGGAACTCGCCGACATAATTCATCTTCCTTTGTGAGAATCAAAGATCAGCGAAGCCAAATTTTACTCATGGCACGTTTCATGTTTTTTGTGTTAGTTAATGTGCGACCAAATACGATGCTTGATATTTATAACTCCCAAAGTTTGAAAAATGAAAGTAACGAAAATGACAGTGTTCCCTTTTTTTGTAAAATAAAGAGAAAAACATCAATCATTATTTTGTTTTTTTTGGGGGTACACTTCGTTGGTTCTATAGGCAAAAATTACTAGTGAAGATTAGACCCTATTATATTTAAAAATTCTTGACGTGTTGCCATATTTTTCAAAAAGGCACCGGTAAAATCAGATGTTGTAGTTACCGAGTGTTGTTTTTGCACACCGCGCATTTGCATGCACATGTGTTGTGCTTCAATAACAACTGCTACCCCCAGTGGATTTAAGGTGTTTTGAATACAATCCTTTATTTGTGTGGTTAATCGTTCCTGCACCTGCATTCGACGGGCAAAAGCCTCAACAACGCGTGCAATTTTACTCAGCCCGGTGATATGATGGCGTGGAATATAGGCCACATGTGCTTTCCCAAAGAACGGTAACAAATGGTGTTCGCACATGGAATAAAGTTCAATATCTTTTACGACAACCATTTGTTGATAATCTTCTTTAAATATGGCTGAACGGATGATTTCATCAGGGTTCATATTGTAGCCCTGAGTAAGAAACTGCATAGCCTTAGCTACTCTTAATGGTGTTTTTTGAAGGCCTTCACGTGTGGGGTCTTCGCCTAATAGTTTGATTGACTCCAAATAGACTTCAGATAATTTCAGGGTCGTTTCGTCGTCATATGTTTCTGTTTTCACGTAGCCGTGATTGCCGTGTAAGGAAAAATCCATTTTTTATATTTTTAATAACACCCCTTCCGGGCGACTGAAATCATGACGATTGCCAGCAATTGACAAATCGTTTATTTATAACAATAAATTACATGAGATGGTTGATGATTCAGACAAAAATAGAGTTTTATGGTAATTTATCTGGTTTTTTCTCAATAAATATTGGTTGATCAGTTGGGTTTCTGGACTTTTTGTCGATAAACAGAACGGGCCTTACTGTTTTTGTAAGGCCCGTTTTGTTTACAGGGATAAGATAATTTCATTTAATGGTCGTTTGGGGACGTGGTGATTTCCTTTTTCATCCCTGTAATATTTTATTTTACCATTTACGGTTTCTTCAATTATAACCGTTTCTTTTGGTTTTCCGATGGCTATGACCTGTATGATTTTAAAGTATGGAGGAATGTTGAGGGCTTTTTGAAGCGCCATTCTTTCCACCGACCCTATGATGCAACCTCCAAGGCCTATTTCGGTGGCTCCCAGCAGGATGCTTTGGGCTGCGATACCTTCATCACAGAAATAGTTGTCGGAAATTCGGGTGTCGTTAACCATTATGAGGTAGGCTGATGGCCGTTCTCCTTTTTCCGGACCCTGCCAGTCGTGCAAGTAGCCTGCCCACGCAAGGTGCTGAAATATTAAATAATTTCGTTCAGGCGTGTTGGAAATGATGTATTTGATTGTTTGTGCGTTACGGGCCGATGGTGATAAACGTGCCAGATCAATCAGTTCTTTGAGTGTTGCACTGCTGACTGGCTCGTTTTCGTAAAAACGACGATAGCTTCGACTTTTTTTTATAAGATCTTTTAGTGTGCTCATAGATAATTTATGATTTAGAGTAAGATTGATTGGGCTGTGAAGTACTGCTTCAGGTTGATATATGAAACGAGCATGAGAGTAATCTCTCACACAGGTGAATGATTATTCCGGCGAGTTCCATATGGCCTTTCAAAATTTAATTTAATCATATGAAACGAGCCATGGGAATGGATTCACACACAGAAGCATGATTATCCCGGCGAGTTCCATATGGCAACTGAAAAACAAATTATAAACATATGAAACGAACATGAATTTTAGCATTCTAAAATACACACAGTAGAATGATTAAAATTCATCGAGAGTTCCATATGACCATTGAAAGATAAATTTAATCATATGAAACGAGCCATGGGAATTGATTCACACACAGAAGTATGATTATCCTGGCGAGTTCCATATGACCTTAAAAAACAAAATATAATCATATGAAATTTTATTTTTTACTGAATGGCGTAATGGAATGTTGGTGGTAGAATCATATTGCAAAGACGTTATCTCTATTTGATTTAACGTCTTTGCTAAAGCTTGTTTTATATGATTCGTTTTTATGTTAGCCGGATGATTGTGCCGGCGCGGATGTTGTTTTTAAGCTTATTTTGAGTAACGGCTGCCTACGATATCCCAATCAACGACATTCCAAAAGTTTTGAAGATAGTCTGGTCGTCGGTTTTGGCAGTCCAGATAATAAGCATGTTCCCAAACATCACAGGTCAGAATGGGGGTTAATCCATTGCGTATTGGATTTCCGGCATTGCTTTCTTTTACGATTTCAAGCGAGCCATCGGTTTTTTTGACGAGCCAGGCCCATCCGGAACCGAATAGCGTTGCTGCTGCCTGAGTAAAATCGGCTTTAAATTTTTCAAATGATCCAAAGGTTTTATCAATAGCTTTTGCCAGTTCTCCCTTAGCCGTGCCTCCTCCTTTGGGTGAGAACGCGTGAAAATAGAAGGTGTGATTCCATACTTGTGCGCCATTATTAAAAATACCGCCATCTGCTTTTTTTATAATCGTTTCCAGATCCGCATTCTCAAACTCGGTTCCGGGAACCAGATTGTTCAGATTATTGACATAAGCCTGATGGTGTTTGCCGTAATGAAATTCCAGTGTTTTTTTTGAAATGTTGGGCTCTAATGCATCTAATGCATAGGGTAGTTCCGGTAATTTAAATGTCATGGCTGTATAATTTTTAATTAAACGAATGTTTCTAACAAATTTAACCAAAAATAGCGGGTTTAATCAAGTGTGATATGAGTTATTTTTTAGCGTGGAGATCGCTTAATTGGCGTTTGATGAGAATAAAAAAACGCCTCTGCTGAAACAGAGGCGTTTAAACTCAAACAATCAAAAAAATCAAACTATTTGGACGTTACATTTAATTTTTAGCAGTGAAAAGTTAAGTGCTTGATAAAAAATGTTCAAATTCAGAGCTTGCGAAGTCCGAATAATGTGAGTTTACTCCCGTAAATGATCATTTTTCGGACAAGCGTGACGCAGAATTTGTATTATTCTTTCAGGCACTAATTAAAATTTGTCGGCTACTGCCTGCCAGTTTACAACATTCCAGAATGCCTGAATGTATTCAGGCCGCCTGTTTTGATATTTTAAATAGTAGGCATGTTCCCATACGTCGAGACCCAAAATAGGGGTTCCTTTTACTTCTGCGGTATCCATTAACGGATTGTCCTGGTTGGGGGTTGATGTTACCACTAATTTCCCGTCGGGTAACTTTACCAGCCAGGCCCAGCCAGATCCGAATCGGGTGGCAGCAGCTTTCGCAAATTGTTCTTTGAAGGCTTCAAAAGAGCCAAAGTCTTTGACTATGGCATTCAGTAATTTACCGCTGGGGGTACCGGTCCCGTTTGGGCCAATTACTTTCCAGAATAGACTGTGGTTATAAAAACCACCGCCGTTATTCCTTACAGCCATGCTGTATTTTGAGATGTTGGCTAAAATGTTTTCAATGGTTTCATTGGCGCCTGAAGTGCCTTCAAGTGCTGCATTCAGATTGTTGGTGTACGCAGCATGGTGTTTGGTGTGATGAATTTCCATTGTTGCCGCATCAATGTTCGGCTCCAACGCATTGTATGCGTAATCGAGTTTTGGTAGTTCGAAAGCCATAATATTACTTGTTTTAAAATTTTTAAATGAATTTGTTAATCATAAATCAATCTCTTGTTATTTAGACTGATTTAATATAGTGAAAACAGTTGCTAGTGAATAATGTTCAAACTGATTTGATAAAAACCACTATTTTTACGGACATGAACAGACAAATAATTCGGTTGGCTTTGCCAAATATTCTTACCAATCTGACGGTGCCATTGTTGGGAATGGTTGATATGTATCTGATGGGGCATCAGGACTCGGTGCATTATATGGGGGCAGTAGCTTTGGGGGCTGTGATTTTTAATTTTGTGTATTGGGGCTTTGCTTTTTTACGAATGAGCATCAGTGGATTGGCTGCGCAATCGTATGGCAGTAATAATAAGAGTGAAATGGCTTTGGTGCTGCAGCGAGGACTATTACTGGCAGCCGTGGGCGGGGGATTGTTATTGCTGATTCAAATTCCTTTGGCTGACTTTAGCTTTTGGTTGCTCGAAGGGAGCAGTGACGTGAAAGTGATTGCCCGTGAATATTATTTTGTCAGAATATGGGCTGCGCCGGCGGCCATTTTGTTGATGGTTTTTTATGGCTGGTTTTTGGGAATGCAAAATGCCATTTATCCGATGATAATTGCGATTACAGTTAATGTGGTTAACGTTATTTTCAGTTTTATTTTAGTCGATTATATTGGAATGCAGGCACGTGGCGTGGCCTTAGGATCTGTAATTGGTCAATATACAGGGCTGTTTCTGGCTGTTATCTTGTTTTTTAACCGGTATCGAGGTATGGTTCCTTTATTTACGAGCCATATTCAGCCTTTAATGGCACAGATGAATCGTTTTCTTAATGTTAGTGGTGATATTTTTATCCGCACGATGTCGATTATCGCAGTGTTTACATTTTTTACATCTAAATCGGCCGGTATTGGCGATGTGACATTGGCAGTCAACAGTGCCTTGTTGCAGTATTTATTTTTGTTTTCATATTTTTTGGATGGTTTTGCTTATTCCGGGGAGGCTTTGGTGGGCCGCTTTTTTGGTGGTGACAATTGGAAAGGATTGGCGATGGTGGTTCGCCGGTTGATGTTATGGGGACTGTCTTTTGCGTTGCTGTTTACGTTGGTTTATGCTTTGATGGGTAGCCGTTTGTTAAAGGTGTTTACCGATCAGCCCGAAGTTGTTGAAAAAGGACGTGAGTATTTGATATGGGTGACGCTAATTCCGTTGGTGAGTTTTGCATCTTATATTTGGGATGGCGTATTTATTGGTATCACAGCTTCAAAAGCGATGCGAAATTCGGTGGTGATTGCTGCTTTGTTTTTTTTCTTCTTTCCCTATTATGGTTTGTATCCGTATGTAGGAAATCATGCTATTTGGATCGGGATGTTGCTTTTTATGGCTGCCCGGGGTTTATCGCTTACCATTTTGTACGCACGTATAAACAAAGTATAGAAAGGGTAAAACAAAGGCTGCACGTGGCAGCCTCTGTTTATTTGGTTTTAGCGTTTCCGGTTAAACGTTATTTAATTTCAATCATTCTGGCCGGTTTTGGTTTTACTTCTTCACGTTTGTGAAGAATTATTTTCAGGATTCCATCTTTGTAAGAAGCGTCAATTTTTGAATCGTCCACCTCGTTACGTGGAATAGCAAATGACCTTTTAAAATTGGAATAACAGAACTCCTGACGGGTATAGCCGTCTTCTTTGTCTTCGCGTTTGGCCTCTTTTTCGTATGAGATGTTAAGAACATTGTTGTGTACTTCTACTTTGAAGTCGTCCTTGTTTAAACCTGGTGCAGCTACCTCAATGTTGTATTCGTCTTCTGTCTCTTTTACATTAACAGATGGTACGGAGCTTTTGCCGTTAAAGATAGGTGCTGAGAAAATGTCTCCACCAAAAAAGTCATCAAATACGTTGCTGATAGTCGGCAATTGATTGTTGAAATGTCTCATAAGTGCCATAATTTTATCCTCCTATATTTAGTTAAACTTTATTTATTGTTTTTGGATAGGAGTATTGCAAAGGGTGTACCAGTCTCAGGAAGAGGACATTATGGCATGATTTAAGTTTGTATAATGACATTATGGCGTAAGGAAAGTTTTTGTAACTGACAAAAATGCAGTAGAGGTGTTTGTTTTGTGTTGTTGTTTTAGTTGGGGGTGAATGGAAGTGTTTAGAGGCGGTGGTTTCCTGGTCATGCGCAACGAAAGGGCACAAAAAAAGGCTGCATATGGCAGCCTTCCTTTATGTTCAGAAAAATGTTTCCGGTTAAACGTTATTTAATTTCAATCATTTTTGCCGGTTTCGGTTTTACTTCATCACGTTTGTGAAGGATTATTTTCAGGATTCCATCTTTGTAGGAAGCGTCAATTTTTGAATCGTCCACCTCGTTATGTGGGATCGCAAATGACCTTTTAAAATTGGAATAACAGAATTCCTGACGGGTGTAGCCGTTTTCTTTTTCTTCGTGTTTGTCCTCTTTTTCGTAAGAGATGTTAAGCACGTTGTTGTTTACTTCTATTTTGAAGTCGTTTTTGTTTAATCCCGGTGCGGCCATTTCAATGTTGTACTCGTCCTGCGTTTCTTTTACATTGACAGATGGTACGGAACTTTTGACGTTAAAGATAGGTGCTGAGAAAATGTCACCACCAAAAAAGTCGTCAAATACGTTGCTGATGGTTGGCAATTGGTTGTTGAAATGTCTCATAAGTGCCATAATTTTATCCTCCTATATTTAGTTAAACTTTATTTATTGTTTTCGGATAGGAGTATTGCAAAGGGTGTACCACTCTAAAAAAGAAGACATTATGGCGCAAGTGTAATTTTACTGGTGACACAATGGCGTAAAATGGTTTTTTTGGCTGACAAAATTGCAGTTGTGGGGTTTAAGTCGGGGTTTTTAATTTGCACACAGGAATTGGTTGAAAAAGAACCGGCTTTAAATTATGCGGTAAAACGAATGGGTATTATAAGAGCAAGTGGTAAAAAGGGGCTGTTTATTCCTGGACAAAGCGATTGGGCAGCCTCTGGTTTCCTTTGTTCATTTTTTTTGTAAATGGTGCTTGTAAAAAACAAACTGTTGAGTTGTGGTTGTCCTCAAAAAAATTTTTTAATAGGAGACTCTTGTTTTTTGAGCTGCGTAAGTTTTGAATTTGTTGAATCAAGCTCCTGGCTTTATGGACAAGCACAAATAGATTTGGACTATTGCAATTTATTCAAAAATAATAATTCCCGATGCAGGATTCATTTAAAGTAGACGTAACATACTGATAACATCGAAGAGGAAAGTAAACAGGATATTTGTGTTCGGGATTATTCATTTCCTCCCGACAGTTCCTGTGTGTAAAGCGCCGTTCCAAAAGAGGAACGGCGCTTTTATTTGGTTATCTTTTTTTGAATGAGGAGGTGTTGGCGCTTCGGCTTCTGTTAGGTTTTGCTTTTGTTTGTCCGTTGGTAAATTTACGCGATGGGCGTTGTTGTTTTACCGGCGGTTCGGGGTTGAGATCAATGAGTGGGTAGGGGTGCCCATCGACTACCTCTATTTTTTTGTGAATCAGTTTTTCAATGTCCTTCAAAAAAGGTTTTTCTGTTGCATCGCAAAACGAAAAAGCGGTACCGTTGGCGCCTGCTCTCCCGGTTCGGCCGATCCGGTGAACGTAGGTTTCAGGTATGTTAGGGATTTCATAATTAATGACGTATTCCAGGTCGTCCACATCAATACCGCGAGCGGCAATATCGGTGGCTACCAAAACGCGGGTGGTTTGTTGTTTAAAATTGTTGAGTGCATTTTGTCGCGCATTCTGCGATTTGTTGCCATGGATGGCCTCTGCCTTAATTTTGTTTTTGTTGAGTACCCTTACAACTTTATCTGCCCCATGTTTGGTTCGGGTGAAGACCAATGCTGTTTTTATGGATTTATCCTTTAGAACTTCTAGCAGAAGGCCTGTTTTGTTGCCTTTGTCAACAAAGTAAACCGATTGTTGAATAATATCCACCGTCGATGAGACGGGGGTTACACTTACTTTCTCTGGATGTTTGAGGATATTGTCGGCCAGCTTTACTATTTCAGGCGGCATGGTGGCTGAGAAAAAGAGTGACTGCCGGTTTTTGGGTAACACGGCTAAGAGTTTCCGCACGTCGTGGATAAAACCCATATCTAACATGCGATCGGCTTCGTCAAGAACAAAGTATTTAATATCCCGAAGGGTGATAAAACCCTGATTCATCAGGTCTAAAAGTCGCCCGGGAGTGGCAACCAGAATGTCAACACCGGCTTGTAAGGTTCGTACTTGCGGATTTTGATTCACGCCGCCAAAAATTACCGTGCTTTTTAATCCGGTATGTCGGCCATAAGCTTTAAAGCTGTCGTCGATCTGAATAGCCAGTTCTCGTGTAGGTGTTACTATGAGACTTCTGATTTTTCGTTTGCGACCATATTCTTTATTCTCGTATAGTTGTTGTAGGATGGGGATGGCGAATGCAGCTGTTTTTCCGGTCCCGGTTTGAGCACATCCCAATAGGTCAAAGCCTTTTAGTAAAAGAGGTATTGATTCGGATTGGATAGGGGTTGGGGTTGTATAACCTTCTTCTTGAACGGCCTTTAATATAGGGTCAATGAGTTGTAATGAGTCAAATGTCATAAATAGATGTTTGTTTTAACGGTGATTTACCGCTTTCCCGAAAGGGAGATATAATTTTTTGTGAATTGCAATGTATGCCATGGTAATACACCCAATGATCAATCGTTATCATTCGGTTTGTAAAATCCAGAAGCTTTTTTGCGTGAGGATGTGTTGATTTCCCCTTAAGGGACAGGTGTTTGGTAGTATTGAAAATAATATTGTGTTTTCTGATAAATGGCTCAGAAAGATTTATAATAAGCCGCAAGTTACGCTTTTTATTTGATTTGGATACCGCTTTTTTGTAAATCTTCCCAAAATGAAGGATATGATTTGGTTACTACCATGTGGTCGGCAATGCTGAACGTCGGTGTTTTTAAGATGACCGGGGCAAAAGACATGGCCATGCGGTGGTCTTTGTAGGTTGAAACAACAATGTTAGTGTCAGCCGCATGTCGCACCCCGGTCCATTCCAAATTGTCTTTGTGGTTGGTTTCTATTTCGAATCCAAATTTCTGAAGCTCTGTTAACAGGGCTTTGATGCGGTCTGTTTCCTTAATTTTTAGGGTGTGCAGACCGTTTAATTTAAATGGGATACCCAGAAATGCCGCAGACACCGCAAATGTTTGGGCCAAATCGGGTTCATTGCTGAAATCGTGCTTGAACAGTCTGGTGGTTTCACCGGTATTGATAAGTTGTAACCCTTTTTGTGAAAACTTACTTTGAACGCCCAGTTCTTTAAACAGTTCGGCAGTAGCTGCATCGCCCTGCCAGCTGTAACGGTCCAAACCTTTCAGAAGAACCGAAAATCCTTTGGGAGCAAATGCTACGAATTCAAACCAGTAGGATGCCGCACTCCAGTCGGCCTCAACTTTTGTCTCAACCGGCTGATAGTTGGCTACCGGAACTTTTATGGTATTATTTTGCCAGTCGCATTTAACACCATATTTCTCCATCAATTTGAGGGTTAGATGCAGATATGGGCGTGATGTGATTTCGCCCGTTAAGTTTAAAGTGAGCCCTTTTTCCATGTAGGGGCCGATCATTAACAGGGCTGAAATGTATTGACTACTGACGTCGCCGGGTATGTTAAGCTCGCCACCGGTCAGCGAACTGCCGAAGATGCGTAGGGGCGGGAAGCCCTCTTTCTCCATATATTCAATTTTTCCTCCCAGCTGATTGATGGCATCAACCAGTACATGAATTGGCCGTTGTTGCATGCGTTCGCTGCCCGTGATGGTCCATTCGCCTACTATTTTTGATAGGTATGCCGTCAAAAACCGCATGGTGGTTCCCGCTGCGCCAATGTCAAAATGGTTGTTGTTGCTGCTAAATACCTGTAACATGGCTTTTGTGTCGTCGCTGTCCGACAGGTTTTTTATGGCGTAGGGGCTGTAGCTGAGAGCGTTGAGTATGAGGAGGCGATTGCTGATGCTTTTGGAAGCGGGAAGCTCTATTTCAACACTGTTTAATTTCTCCGGCTTTGTTAGTTGAATGGACATGTCTGTACGGTTGTTTTTCAGGCTTGTAAATAGTAATCAAGGGCTTCAATCACTTCGGCTTTTTCGCAATGGGTATTGATGGTAACTTCTCCGGTATTTTTCAACAATGTGAAGTTGATTCGGCCGCCCTGGTTTTTTTTGTCGTGTGTCATAGTGGTGTACAACCAATCAAAATCAGCCGTTGTGAATTCAAATTTGCCATAGATACGGTCAATATACTGTGTCAGTTTTTCCACCAACTGAATTGGAAAGCCCAGTTTTTTATGGGCCAGATAGAGCTCCGGTATAAGTCCGAATGCAACGGCATAGCCATGAAGTATCGGCCGTTTTTGCTGCAATGCGAAACTTTCGAAAGCATGTCCCACTGTATGCCCCAGGTTTAATGCTTTACGGATGTTTTCTTCGTGCGGGTCGCTGGTTACGTAGTCGTCTTTTATTTTAATGGATTCGGCGACCAGCGATTTCAGCTCCGGCATGTTGGGTTGAAGGATGTTGAAATTAAGGGTGCGTTTGAGCATTGCGTCACTCTTTAGTAGCGCATGTTTAATCATTTCGGCAAATCCGGAGGCTAAATTGTTGTTGTCGAGAGTCTTTAACAGGTCGATGTCTATTAACACCTGTTTGGCTTGCATAAATGAGCCAATTTCGTTTTTATAGCCATTAAAATTGATGCCGGTTTTTCCGCCCACCGACGCATCGACTTGTGCCAACAAGGTGGTTGGAATATTGATGAAATCGATTCCTCGTTTGAACGTTGCTGCTGCAAAGCCACCCAGATCGCAGGGCATACCACCACCTAAATTTATTAGCAGAGAATGACGTGTGGCCCCGCCTTCAACCAAAAATGTCCACACTTTAATGAGGGTATCGGTATTTTTATGGGCATCACCGGTGCCAATAACCATACACCGGCTGTCTGTGATGCCGGGGATGCCGGCAATAGCTGGAAAACAGAGTCGGTGAGTCTCTTCATCGGTGAGCACGAATACTTTTTCGTTTTTGTAAGGTTCAATCATCTTAGCCACATCAGTGACCAGATCATCACTCGTAAAAACGTTGGTTTCCTGCGTATGTAGTGATTGCATATAGCTTCTGTTTTTGTTTGTTGCTGAGATGTGAATCCATTTCGCACAAAAATAAGATTTTTAACTCAAAAGATGTTCTTTTTAAAGACGCTTGCAGTAAATTCAAGACTTTCAGTGGCGATTATTTTTCTTTTTGTGCTTATCACAAAATTTCTTTTACAGACTAAGAATGCTTCCTCTTTGAGGTTTGTTAAGTCCGAAAAAATGGGAGTCTACTGGTGTAAATGATCGTTTGACGAAGCGGCATAACGCTGAAGTTGGTTTCAGATAACTTCTATTTGACGACGTTGCAGCGTTTGTGGATTTGATGAGTCGATCATAAACCATCAGGAATATGAGTTATATGGAAATTTTATATATTTTTAAAGATGATTTTTAAATTGGTTGAATCGTGGCATAATCTGTAATTGTCGTGTTTGCATTTTATGGACCGGGACAGTTTCATAATGTTGGAGTTAAAATAGAATATGTTCCCGTTATAAATTTTTATAGGGACAATGTTTTTTAGTGTAATACATCTAATTTTTATTTTGTAATGGATAATAAAAGTACATCAGATAAAATAATTCGAAAATTTGCTTTTTCATGGGTCTTATTGTTGGCCCTTTTTGTGACATCGCTTCTTTTTAAGCCGGAGTTGCCATTGGTTGTAAAGATTGTTATGGGCGTTTTGACCTTCGGGTTGGCCATTATTTTTGGAATAGGAGGGTATTATTATATTGAGTTGAAAATTGAGAATAACAGCAGTCTGCTGGTACGTTATTACAATCTCTCTCCCATAGGCAGGCAGTTTAAGGCGTTTAAAATTCAACTGGCCCGTTTGCAGCGATACGAAATAAAGAAAAAGGGGCCGTTTACTTTCATCTGTTTTTTTGAGCAAACCAACAGAGGGATCGCGCGGTATCCATTAATAGGCTTCATGGCTTTAACAAAAGAGGAACGGGAGATGTATCAGGATTTTTTAAATAAGCTAATAAATCGTTAAGTGTTTG
Source organism: Geofilum sp. OHC36d9 (assembly GCF_052400685.1). Lineage (NCBI taxonomy): Bacteria > Pseudomonadati > Bacteroidota > Bacteroidia > Marinilabiliales > Marinilabiliaceae > Geofilum > Geofilum sp. OHC36d9. Next base: position 334,355 of record NZ_JBQTGJ010000002.1, on the reverse strand, counting down.
ACTAAACCCTTTGCCCTTGACTGATTTTTTGAAATATCGAATAGCTCTTAGCTTAATTAAAGGTGTTGGCCCACGGCTGGCGCGTAATCTTATTGCCTATTTGGGAAGTGTTGAAGCCATCTTTCTTGAAAAACAGGATTATTCGCGGGTGCCTGGAATAGGGCGCGTCATTGCCGAAAAACTGCAACGGGCAGGGTTGGCCGAGGCATTGAAAAGAGCCGATCGTGAAATCGAATTTATACATAAAAATAATCTCAAGACTCTTTTTTTTACCGATGAAGGTTATCCTCTTAGATTGGCCCAATGTGACGATGCTCCTTTGATGCTTTATCTTAAAGGCGACGTTGATTTGGATGCGGGTAAAATTGTTAGTGTTGTTGGCACCCGACGACCGACCGACGATGGGCTGGCGTTGTGCGAGAAGCTGATTGCCGACATCGCTGTTAGATATCCCGGAACGCTCATCATAAGTGGGTTGGCCTATGGTGTGGATATTTGTGCCCACCGGGCTGCTTTGCGACACCAATTGCCCACGGTTGCTGTTTTGGCCCATGGGCTCGATCGTGTTTATCCGCCGTCACATCATCATACCGCACGCGATATTGTGGAACGAGGGGCTTTGGTCTCTGAGTTTTTGTCAGGAACCATGCCCGACCGACCTAATTTTGTGCGTCGCAACCGTATTGTGGCTGGTTTATGTGATGCGGTGGTGGTGGTGGAATCGGCGGTCAAAGGCGGAGCGCTTATCACGGCCGATATTGCTTCCACATATAGTCGCGATGTGCTGGCGTTTCCAGGGCGGGTTACCGATGAGAGCTCAAAAGGGTGTAATAAGCTGATTAAAACCAATATTGCGGCCATGATTGAATCCATCGACGACCTGGAGTATGTTTTGGGTTGGGAAAGTTCTACAACTGACGGTCAGCCGGCACAAGGTAGTTTATTTGCCGTTGCGCAAACATCTGAAGAGAAAGCCGTGATGGATATTTTGCGGGTGGAAAAAGAGATAAACCTGAATATATTGGTAGTAAAAACAGGTATCCCTGTCGGAAAATTATCGGCTACATTGCTCGATTTGGAATTTAAAGGGTTGGTTAAGAGCCGCCCGGGCGGAGTCTTTAAGTTGATGTGATCTGCGTTATGTTTGTTTTTCGAAAGAAGTTTTCTAACTGTCATTTATAACAGTGCATCAAATAATACTTCAACAGGATGGAGGGCGGTTCTTCCGGTGCCGTCTTTTATCTGATGGCGGCATGAGTGCCCCGCTGAAACCAGGATGGTCGATTCCGGTGTCTTTCTGACTTCAGGAAACAGCGACAGCTCGCCTATCTTCATCGATAAACTGTAATGATTGTCTTCGTAACCAAAGCCACCCGCCATGCCGCAGCAGCCGGATTGTATTTCTTCAGCCATGTAATTCTCCGGAAATGAAAGTATTTGTTTTGTGAATGAAGTGTCCGAAAGAGCCTTTTGATAACAGTGGCCATGAAACCGGATGGTTTTGGCTTCGGAGGTAAATGATGAGGTCCGGATGTTGCCATTTTTCATTTCCGTGGCTAAAAATTCTTCAATGGTGAAGGTGTTTTTGGCTATTTCGCGGGCTGTTTGGCGTAGCGATTGTGGTGCCAAATCAGGATATTCATCTCTGAAAGTCAGTATGGTAGATGGCTCAATGCCCACCAATGGCTGGTTGTTCGATATTTTTCCTTTCAGTTGAAGCAGGTTGTGTTTAACTACGGCCGATGCTTTACGCAGTAACCCTTTGGATATTTGCGTGCGACCGCTTTCTTTAACCGGTGCCAGTTGTACGTAATAACCCAGTCGACGTAATAAGAGCACTGTTTTGATTCCAATGTTTCCGTCGTAAAAATTGGTGAATTCATCGGCCAGCAGAATGATGGTTTTTAGTTTGGTTTTATTTTTTCTTTGCGGATGACGAAAAACCCAATGGTCAAGACGTTTGGAACTAAACGCTGGCAACGTCCGTTCTTTGGTGATGCCGGCAAAACGCCACATCATCTGTTTGACGGGTTGCGTGCGGATAAGCAGATTGTAGATACGGAAAAATGGTGCGATGATGCGGTTGATGCGAGGTAGTTGCCCCATTATTCTGGCCGTGAATGGCGTTCCTTCCTGATCGTACATGTATTGCAGAAATTCGGCTTTGAGACGGGCCATATCAACACTTGAAGGACACTCATTTTTGCAGGCTTTACAACTCAGACACAAGTCGAGTACCTGGGCCAGATCATTGGTCGTGAGGGCGGCGCCGCTGTTTTGGCCCTGCAAAAAGGCGCGTAGTATGTTGGCGCGTCCACGTGTTGAGTGGCGTTCGTCACGTGTGCCCCGGTAGCTGGGACACATCACGCCGCCTGCCAGGCTGTTTTTGAGACAGTCGGCCGATCCATTACACCGTTCTACTGCATGCATCAGGCCGTCGTCGTCCGACCAATTAAAAACCGTTTTAGTAATGGGCATTTCTTTTTGTTCGGTGTAACGAAAAGAACTGTCCATGGGTGGTGTGTCGATTATTTTACCCGGATTGAACAGACCGTCGGGGTCAAATATGGTTTTTACTTTTTTCATCAGCTCATAGTTGTCTGTTCCAACCATAAGTGGAATAAATTCACCACGCAAACGCCCGTCGCCATGTTCACCACTCAGCGATCCGCGAAACGATTTAACAATTCGGGCCGTTTCTTCACCAATTTGTCTGAAAAGTTTAATGTCATCCGGATGGCGTAGATTTAGTACCGGACGTATGTGTAACTCACCGGAACCGACGTGGGCATGGTACACGCAATTTTTGTGATATTTTGCCAGCATCTGGTCTATGGCCTCAACATAGGCGGGCAAGTCTTTAACCCGCACGGCGGTGTCTTCTATGAGCGAGACCGGTCGGGCATCTCCTTTCATATTCGACAGGACGCCCAGACCTGCTTTTCGCAGATTCCAGACGCGGTTGATATCCGGCCCGCTAACAAGCGGATAGCTGTAGCCGTAGTTGTTTTTCTTGAAGGCACTAATCAGCGCTCCCGATTTGTGGATGACTTCGTCGTCTGACGCACCCGAGAATTCGATGAGGAGCAGCGCTGCCGGTTCTCCTTCAATGAAAAAACGGTTGGACCGTTGCAGTGAATTACCTTTGGTCAGCTCAAGTATGTTGTGATCCATCAGCTCCACGGCGTCGGGATGGTGTTCTACCGCTAAAATGTTAGCCTCCAGGGCTTCCCTGAGCGAAGTGAAATGAACACATAACAGTCCTTTGTTTGGCAATGGCGGTGGAACCAGAGCCACTTTGACGGAAGTGATAAACAAAAGAGAGCCTTCGGAACCGGCTATTAGTTTCGATAAATTAAAGAGTGGCGCATCGCTATCGGGTTTAAACGGGGCGGTATCCAATAACTCATCCAGTGCGTAGCCGGAATTTCGCCGATGTATGTCGGGGTGTGGAAATTCTTTACGTATTTGTTTACGTATTTGCCGATCGGTGTATACTTCTCTGAAAAAGCGGTAAATATCACCTTCCAGCGTCTCGTCACGGCATTTTTTGTCGAACTCCCACTTTTGCAATGGTCTGAATGTGACTTCTTCGCCATTTGATAAACAGCCCGAAATTTCAATGATATGATCGCGGGTACTGCCATAAACCATTGAGTGAGATCCGCATGAGTTGTTGGCAACCATGCCTGCCAGCGTGCATCGGTTGGCGGTTGACGTCTCCGGCCCGAAAAAGAGACCATGGGTGGCGGCTTCACGGTTTAGGTCGTCAAGCACCACGCCGGGTTGCACTTCGGCCCATTTTTCTTTGGCGTCGATATGTAGAATCCGGTTCATGTGGTGTGAAAGATCTACCACAAGTCCATGACCAACCACCTGTCCGGCCAATGAAGTACCAGCTCCACGTGGAATCAAAGGTATTTTATGTCGGGCAGCAAAACCAACAATCAGGGCGATATCGGTAGCGTCGCGTGGCATGACTACGGCCATTGGTAATTCTCGATACACCGAGGCGTCGGTTGCATATAATGTGCGGGAGACCGTGTCGGTCAGCACTTCTCCTTTCAAAAGATTATCGAGTTCCCCAAAGGGGGGATACGGGTCATCCATGGAAACAGAACGTATTGGTTTGAGATGCTAAATTAGTAAAATATGTCTTATTCGTAACGAAATTGTTAATTAGTGCTCGAAAGAAAAATTCAGCTTCGGCGTTATGCTTCGCCTCAAAATGCTCGCCTATGCCGGTAAACCCCTGCTTTTCGAGATGTGCAGGCCTTGAATTATACAGTCAAACGCTTGTCATATATGGGTCAAATAAAAATATTACAATACGTCTAGGTCTCCTTTCTGAGACTTTCCACCGAAAAGTTTTATTCTTCTTTACACTTCAACAATTTTTTATAGGCAACAAAATGGATTTTGTCGGCATCGTATTTTTTTTAAAGCATGAAAATGATTTTGACGCTTGTTGGATGTCATTTATGAAGATTAATAAAGACGTAATTGAGATTGTCTCTTCCATGTAGCTCTCGATCTTGTAAACTTTGAATTTTTATTCCAAACGCCGGCTTTACGGAAAGATATTAATTTGGCGTATAGCAGGGGACTTCTGTGGCTGATAAATCTGTTTTGTTTTTAAGGTTGTTGTACGCAAAGAATTAATTTCCAATTGCCGCATGGAACTTCCATAAAATATCCATCCGCATGTGCGGGAATTATTTTATCATGGTCGTTTCATATAAAAGTTTAAATTTGCAATTGTATTTGGTGACTGTTTCGTTGTCGTGAAACGGCCTAATAGGGAATCCGGTGTAAAACCGGAGCTGTACCCGCAGCTGTAAGTCCAGAACAATGGTTTTTAATACCTCTTTGCCACTGCTGTCTGTTAGTGAGATGTTAACGGTGCCGTAATTTATTTGCCGGTAAATGTTAGTTGATTGTTTGCAACAGCGGGAAGGCTTTAAAAACCCGGATGAGCCAGAAGACCTGCCAAATTGATTCAATGAGTAACCAAACTTCGGGGAAAAAGTTGGGGGCTATGAACTACTCATTTTTTCGGGAAACCGGCTTTTCAACGATGAGTCCTGTTACGTGTTTTCACTGATGTAAAGTAGAAGCCCATGATTATGGTCCGTGAAGAGTGATTGGTTCTAAGCATTTAGTAGTTTTTTCGTGGATTCAAAAAATAACAACCATTGAGCATGAAAACCATTTTTCTTACTGTTGTAGCTATTTTACTGATGTCCACGCTTTGGGCTCAGACGCCTCAGCGCATTGTCTCGCTGGCGCCATCGTTGACCAAAGGTGTCTATTATCTGGGGGCAGATGAGGCGTTGGTTGGCCACACTTCTTATTGTTATATTGCCAAAGACGATGGCAAGGAGGTGGTGGCTTCTGCCATTAAAGTTAACGTTGAAAAGGTGTTGATGTTGAATCCCGACCTGGTGCTGGTACATGCTATTACCAAACCTCAAACTATTAATATGCTGCGAAAGGCCGGCTTGAAGGTGGAAGTCTTTGAAACGCCTCGTTCTTTTGATGAAATATGTACTCAGTTTTTGCGTCTGGGGCAGTTGATAGGAAAGGAAGATACAGCCCGCAAAATGGTGGCTTCTATAACTAAGGATGTTAACCTTATACGGGAAAAACAGGCCCTTGCGCAACCGCAAAAGTTCTTTTTTCAGATTGGAGCCGATCCGTTGTTTACCGTTCTTGATGATACTTATATGGCTGATTTTATCTCTTTTTCAGGCGGGACAAATATTTCTTCCGGATTAAAAATAGGTACTGTATCGCGCGAATTTGTTCTCACTAAAAATCCTGATGTCATCATTATTGTGAATATGGGAATTGTGGGTGACGAAGAGATGAAAATATGGCAAAGTTATCCCGATTTAAAGGCGGTGAAAAGCGGTAAGCTGTTTTTTATTGAATCGGATATGGCAAGCACCCCTAATCCGGTTGACTTTTTACAAACGATGCAGGTGATTGAGCGTAAATTAAATGATTGCAAAAGCGAGTAGGGTAAGCTCTGACGTCATCGTTTTAACAATGGCCGCTGGATACTGTTTCTTATAAAAATGTGACAATGAGCGCAAAATATGTCAAATGGGTTTTGTTTACATTGCTGTTACTCTTGTTGGTAGTTGGCGCATCGATTTTGTCGTTGACCATGGGTGAAGCCTCTATTTCGGTCGGTGATATTATTCCCTTGCTGAAAAAAAAGGAGGGAATGGATTATTTTATTCTGACGGGAATGCGTTTGCCTCGTGTTATACTGGCTTTGGGGGCTGGTGGTGCTTTGAGTCTGTCGGGCGCCATTTTACAGGGTGTTTTTCGTAATCCGTTGGTGGAACCCTATACGCTTGGTATTTCGGGCGGTGCTGCTCTGGGGGTTGCTTTGGTAATTGTTTTGGGATTACATCTTACGGTAGGCTCTTTTATGTTACCACTGGCCGGGTTTGGTGGTGCCATATTAACAGTGGTTATTGTTGGTCTGTTGGGCTTTCTGCATGGTGGTGCCGATGTTAATAAGATGTTGCTCATAGGTGTGATGATTAGTTTTGTGGCTTCTTCGGTTATGATGTTGCTGATGTCGGTGGCCACGGCCGACGATTTACATGGTATTATGTTTTGGATGATGGGCTCGCTGGATGAACCGGATACATTCCTGATTAAAATAGTATTGTATGCTTCGGTGGTGGGCCTGTTTGTCAGTTATTTGCTGGCACGGCCGCTGAATGCTTTGCTATTGGGAGAGGCCAAAGCCCGTTATCTGGGTATTAACAGTAAAACGACCATTCGTATTTTGTTTTTGGTGGCTTCATTGCTCACGGGTATTTGTGTATCGGTGACCGGGGTGATTGGTTTTGTGGGGTTGGTTATACCGCATTTTATACGTTTGCTGGCCGGTTCTGATTATCGGTTTTTGTTGATAGGTTCGTTTTTAGGAGGTGGCTTGTTTTTAATTATCAGTGATGTGCTGGCGCGGACGATTATTTCTCCCAACGAGTTGCCCATTGGCGTGATTACAGGTATGGCCGGCGGCATTTTGTTTATTGTGGTGTTAAATCAGTTTAAGAAAAGAGGACGTCATGCCCGATAGTTATTTGAAAATAGTCAATCTGGATTGTGGCTATGGCGATGGGTTTCGCCTGAAAAATATCTCATTGTCGCTTCCCAAAGGCGCGCTTGCCGGAATCATTGGTCCCAACGGTTCCGGTAAAACCACCTTGTTTAAGGGGATCTCCGGTAATCTGGCAGTCCGAACGGGCGAGATATGGCTCCACCATGAGAATTTAAACACCTTAAAACTGAATGCCAAAGCCCGTAAGGTGGCTGTTGTTAATCAGTTTCCTGATGCCATAGATGTGACGGTTGAGGATTATGTGCTGATGGGACGGTTGCCTTATCGTGAAGCATTTCAGTTTTTTGAGCCACGGCACGATGTGGTTATCGCTCGCAAATACATGCGTTTGACCGGTATTTTTAATCATCGTAAGAAATTAATGTCGCAGCTGAGCGGTGGTGAACAGCAATTGGCGGCTATTGCACAGGCGTTGACGCAGGAACCGGAGCTGTTGTTGATGGATGAGCCAACATCGCATCTCGATATTACGCATCAGGTGCAGGTGCTTAATCTTATTCAACGATTGAATGGCGAGATGAATTTAACGGTTTTAATGATCATTCACGATTTGAATCTGGCTGCCGAATATTGTAATTATTTGATTATGATGAAGGATGGTGCGATTCACATGAAAGGAAGTCCGCAGGAAGTGCTCACTTACGATAATATTGAGCAGGTTTATAACACCGTTGTGGTTACCGAGATCAACCCGCTGTCGGGTAAACCGGCTGTCTTTTTGGTGTCAGAGAGAATATTGAAGCACATTAAGGATAAATATGGTAGTCTGAACAGAGACTGAGAAACCGGGAGTCTGCTTTAGTGCTGGTTTATCATCTTGTTAATGAGTTGCTGCTGAGAAAGATAGGGTTAGTAGATTGTCTGTGGTTTAAGTGTTTGAATTATAAAGTTAAAAAACAAGGCTTGCAAAGTCATAAAAATTAAGGCGTTTACTTTTCGTAAATGACTGTTTTTATGACAAGCGTAACGCATAAGTTGACTTTGTAGACAAACATTAGTTAAGACTTATTTTAGCGGAAAAGTTTTTAACCTTTTCCCAGTCTGTATATTCAATCGGTTTTTCAGATTTTGTCGGGCCTTTTGTGATTTTCATAATCAATTTAATCATTAACCTATCTATTAAGGAATATGCATCATAGTCCAAGCGTCCAGCAAAAACATCTATTATTTTAGGACTCCAATTCAGTCGCTTAAAATATTTTGAAATATAAGGATTGCTCTCAGGTGTATTTTTGTTACTTTTTCTTGCCACTAAATTCACCGAAAAGAAAGCTGTATCAATTTGTTCTAATTCGGTTTTGTGTCTTTGAATAAACCGTGTTACTTTTTTACTGTGTTTCCCGTATCTGATACTCGCTCCAATAATCAATTTTGAATATTCAGATATTGCATCAGTAAACAACGAAATCTCAATTATGTCTGTCTTAAATCCTGAGTCTTCAAGATGTTCAGCAATTCGTTGACAAATTTTTAATGTCTGTCCGTCGGTAGTAGAATATACTATTCCTATTTTTTTGTCCATTTTAATCAATCAGTAATGTTTGTTGTTAAACGGTTTATTTATTTTGATGTTCACCCAACCAGTTATCGTAATTTTGAAGGACCGATTTAATGGCTTTGAAATTGGTGTTCGCGGGTATTAATTGAATGTACTGATTGTCAATACCTGCTTTTTGTAACAGGTCATGCATGTTTTTAACTTCCTCTTTAGTCCTCACCGGGATCACGTCTCCTGTTGGGCTGATTAGATACCATTCGTTGTTTTTTTCTGGCTTCTCATTCAGCGGGTGCATTGTCTTGTTGGGCGATAGAAACGAAAATTTGTAAAGGCAAACAGCGCCTTTGTATTCTAGTTTCAGAAATCGTTCGCGACCTTTGTCGGTTTCTACAATGCTTTTTAATGACAGTTTAAATGAGGTAAACGTAATGGTCTCATTTTTATATGAAAATTCAAATTGTTTGATTTGCTTCGGACCATATGTTTGCCATTGCTCTTTTTTCCCGTTTTTGAAATGTACCTCCTGATGAAGCATCTCTGAGTCAAATCCCGAGAGGTAATAGGCATTGGTAGAAAAGTCGTGTGTTGGCAAATTAATCCAGCCTTTTATGGTGTCGTTTTGGTTGTTGATGATGAATCCTTTGGCTTTTCGCGCAAGCACATTCGGACATGCTATTAGCAGGGAGGTCAGCAACAAAAAACTAATTCGTGCACTTGTTGTCATGTCTTCTGATTTTTATTTTATTTCGATTTAAAGATAAACCTATTTAAGCGAATTATTGATCAGCTGCAAAAATCATGTTTTTTTTGTCGTATTCCGCAATGACTTTTATGGTAAAGAAATTTCTACATGTCAATTGAAGGGAAAAGGCTGATTTTGAATTGAACTATTTTTAGAAATACTCCCCACTCATTAATGTTGATTCTTCACTCAATATTTGTGTCTGTTCGCGCAATTGGTTTGTCATGCCTTTAGGTTTATTGTTCCTTTATAATACTACAGAATGTGATTCTTGGAGTTTCAATGGCTTTATTGGTTAATTATCGCCTGCCCATAAAGTCGGGAGTTTGGCTTTAAAGTTCAAATTTAAGGTCTGCGCAGTACGTAAAATGTAAGTCTACTGGTTCCGGTTATTATTTTGAGAGCAAGCGTACTGTGAAGGTGGAATTTTTATAGACAGGTTCATTTTAATTTTCAGTTATGGATGAAGCTTTTATTGGTTCCGTGTTCCTTTTTTCGGGAACGTATGCGCCGCGGGGATGGGCTTTTTGTAATGGACAGCAAATGGCCATTAATAATAATCAGGCGCTTTATTCTATTATAGGAACCACTTATGGTGGCGATGGTATTAATTATTTTACTTTGCCTGATTTGCGTGGTCGTGTTGCAGTGCATGCGGGACAAGCCCCGGCCTTGCAACCAGTTGCTTTAGGTCAGAAACTGGGAACCAACACCAATTCGTTGACGGCCTCTCAAATGTCGTCGCACAGCCATACGTTATATGCCAATGCTACTTTGTCGGGTAGAAATGTGAAATTGTTACCAACCAATAATTTTGTTTGTCAAAATCAGGATGGAACAGGCAATTTTGCCCCAACTGCTGATGTTGAAATGAACACTGCTTCGGTGGGCATATCAGGCCAAAATCAGCCTGTTAATAATATGCAACCTTCGCTTGGGCTCAATTATATTATCTGTCTTGAAGGTATTTATCCACCCCGAAGTTAGTTCGTGATCATAAGAAAATTTAAGTGTTTGATAAGTGATGTTCAGAATCAAGACTTACACAGCGCGAAAAAATTAATATAAATAATAGAGTTATGGAAGCATTTTTAGGTACCATAATACTTTTTGCCGGCAATTTTGCCCCTCAGGGATGGGCTTTTTGTAACGGACAACTACTCCCGGTGGCACAGTATTCTGCGCTGTTTTCTTTGCTGGGGGAAGTCTACGGCGGCGATGGCAGGGTCACTTTCGGATTACCGGATTTACGGGGGCGGGTGCCCGTTCATGTCGGGCAGGGAGCGGGGTTACAGACGGTCTATCTGGGGCAACAGATTGGACTTAATACCAATACGCTGACTACCTCACAAATGCCGGCTCATAATCATAGTTTAAATGCCAATGCCACTTTGGCGGGTAGAAATGTGCAATTGTTGCCATCCAATAATTTTGTTTGTCAAAATCAGGATGGAACAGGCAATTTTGCCCCTTCTGCTGATGCTGAGATGAACACTGCTTCGGTGGGCATATCAGGCCAAAATCAACCGGTTAATAATATGCAGCCTTCGCTTGGGGTGAATTATATTATCTGTCTTGAGGGCGTTTATCCGCCCAGAAGTTAGTACGTATCAGCAATAAAATTCAAGAGCTTGATACGAAATGACCGGATTTGCAGCTTGTGAAGTTATGAAAGAAGGGGGTTGCTTTTCTAAATGACTGTTTTTATGGCAAGCGTAACGTAGATGTCGGACTTTATAGGCGGACTCTGTTTAGTTGGCCTTTTTGTAGACAAAGGGGCCGTCTGTTCTCTTACCATTACCATGCTGATGATGTGAAGAGACCTTTTAATTAATGATTAACATGTGAAACGAGCATGAGAGTGGTCCCTCACAAAGGTGAATGATTATCCCTGTGAGTTTCATGTGACCTTAACAAATTAATTATTAACACATGAAAAAAAAATTTACAATATTAAAGAAAGTGTCAGAGAAGCCTCCGTTTGGAGGTATTTCTGAATGTGCCGTTAATGAAGAAAACGAAGAGGTAATATCCCATTTAAAGAAATCATTGTTTCCTGGAATTCTTTTTGTTTTGTTTTTTTTACCGGCCGCCTTGGTTACGGCGCAGTCAACGGTGACTGTCACAGGTGCAGCTACAACAGGAGTGGGTGCCAATGGAACCTATTCGTATGTCGGCACTACCAATGTGGACGGTAATGACCGAAGGTATTTTGATCATAATGATGCCGGCAGTACCTACCGGATTGAATACCGTTATAATGATGCGGAATCTGTGTATGAATGGGATATTTGGGAATCTACAGGTCGGGGAGGTTCTGGAACTGTGAGATATTATAATTCCAGTCCAGACATAACTATTCCAGATGGTGCATGGGAGACTGATATGGCAAGTGGTGTAGTTACTGTTTCTTATAATATGAATAATGTGCCAACCGATATTTCGTTATCTAGTTTCGCTATAGATGAGAATGTATCTGCCAATTCATCTGTTGGGACATTTAGTACCACCGATGCGGATGCCGGCGATTCACATACCTACTCTTTGGTTTCAGGAAGCGGAGATACCGACAATGGTTCTTTTTATATTAGTGGCAGTGATTTACATATTATTCCCAGCCCCGATTACGAAACTAAAAATAGTTATTCCTTTAGGATTCAGACGTCGGATGGAACCGATTCTTATTCAGAAGCATTCACGGTGTATATCAATAATTTGGATGAAACGCCAGTAATCACAGCTTTGCAATCATTCAGTGTTGATGAAGATGCTGCAAATGCAAGTTCGGTAGGAACTGTTCTTGCAACCGATGCTGATGCCGGTACTTCTTTTAGTGCCTGGACAATTACAGCCGGTAATGAAGCTGCTGTTTTTGCATTCAATGCCTCAACCGGAGAGATAACTGTTGACGATAATACCAACTTAGATTACGAAACTACCACGTCCTATACGTTAACCCTCACAGTCAGTGATGGGGTCAATACTTCGGCTGCTGAAACAGTATCTATTAATGTTACAGATATAAACGAGGCAACGCCAGTAATCACAGCTTTGCAATCATTCAGTGTTGATGAAGATGCTGCAAATGGAGGTTCAGTAGGAACTGTTCTTGCAACCGATGCTGATGCCGGTACTTCTTTTAGTGCCTGGACAATTACAGCCGGTAATGAAGCTGCTGTTTTTGCAATCAATGCCTCAACCGGAGAGATAACTGTTGCCGATAATACCAACTTAGATTACGAAACTACCACGTCCTATACGTTAACCCTCACAGTAAGTGATGGGGTCAATACTTCGGCTGCTGAAACAGTATCTATTAATATCACAGATATAAACGAGGCAACGCCAGTAATCACAGCTTCGCAATCATTCAGTGTTGATGAAGATGCTGCAAATGGAAGTTCAGTAGGAACTGTTCTTGCAACCGATGCTGATGCCGGTACTTCTTTTAGTGCCTGGACAATTACAGCCGGTAATGAAGCTGCTGTTTTTGCAATCAATGCATCAACCGGAGAGATAGTTGTTGATGACAATACCAATTTAGATTACGAAACTACCACGTCCTATGTGTTAACCCTCACAGTAAGTGATGGGGTCAATACTTCGGCTGCTGAAACAGTATCTATTAATGTTACCGATATAAACGAGGCAACGCCAGTAATCACAGCTTCCCAATCATTCAGTGTTGATGAAGATGCTGCAAATGCAAGTTCGGTAGGAACTGTTCTTGCAACCGATGCTGATGCCGGTACTTCTTTTAGTGACTGGATAATTACGGCCGGTAATGAAGCTGCTGTTTTTGCAATCAATGCATCAACCGGAGAGATAGTTGTTGATGACAATACCAATTTAGATTACGAAACTACCACGTCCTATGTGTTAACCCTCACAGTAAGTGATGGCGTAAATATTTCGGCTGCTGAAACAGTATCTATTAATGTTACAGATATAAACGAGGCAACGCCAGTAATCACAGCTTCGCAATCATTCAGTGTTGATGAAGATGCTGCAAATGCAAGTTCGGTAGGAACTGTTCTTGCAACCGATGCTGATGCCGGTACTTCTTTTAGTGCCTGGACAATTACTGCCGGTAATGAAGCTGCTGTTTTTGCAATCAATGCATCAACCGGAGAGATAACTGTTGCCGATAATACCAACTTAGATTACGAAACTACCACGTCCTATACGTTAACCCTCACAGTCAGTGATGGGGTCAATACTTCGGCTGCTGAAACAGTATCTGTTAATGTTACAGATATAAACGATACGCCCCCTGTGATTGCCGGAAATCAACAGTTCAATATTTTGGAAACGGCTGTCCAAGGTGCTGAAGTGGGGAGTGTCCTGGCTACTGACGCTGATGGTAGCACAATGGTTTTTAGTATTATCTCCGGGAATATTGCTGAGGCATTTACCATAGATAATGATGGTTTGTTAATGGTTAATAGCACTCTGAACTACGATGTTTTATCGCAATACGTGCTTGCAATATCGGTTTCCGATGGCGTTAACAGCAGTAACGAGGAAGTGGTTGTGAATGTGATGGAAGATACTGGAACCGGGGTGTTGATTTCTGAATCTTCAGATTCGAATTTCACTGTTTATCCTAATCCTGCCAGCGATTTGCTTTATACCAGTCTTGATGGAGAGTTGTTAAAAGAAGGGACTCTGGATATTTTCTCTGTCGATGGAATCAGGGTTTGGCATAGGGCTAATTATCTGGTCGGTCAACCGGTGGCTGTAGGATACCTTAGAGCTGGTGTTTACTGCGTTATTTTTACGTTGCAAGGTCAGTTGCATGTGCAAAAGGTTGTGATTAAATAGTCACTGCGCATAAAGCTGGGCATTTGTTTATTGAGTTCAAATTTAAGGTTTGTGGCGTCATTAAAATAAAGGCGTTCTTTTTCGTAAAATACTGTTTTTATGGCACGCCTAATGAAGTCGTTGACTTTATAGACAAATATTAAATAACCCTTTTGTCGGGTACAGTTTAGGGGAATCCCTTTCCGTTATAGGTTGGAAAGGGATTTTTTGTGCCGCCCTTTAAGCAAAACAATTTGCTCTTAATTTCCTTGTATAGAAGAAGTGATTGGTCGAAGTGTTATGTTTGAAAATTATGGATAATTTAGGAGTGAATATACAATGTCAAAAAGCATTTTTTGGGCTTTGTCAAAAATGTAAATGAATTTTTGTATGTTCGAACTGTCGTTTATGGTGCTCATGTTTTTTTAGTACTAAAATTAGTGATGGCCCATAGAGTCAGAGGTTGGCTGGGGGTTTCAAATTCACGGCTTTTGTCGCACAAAAAATGTGAGTATTGTAAAGATGAAGTTTTATTGTCGATAATTTGTTGCACTTCGCTTTAGCTTCTTCCCGTTTTATTTCTCATGTTTTTATTGGAGTTAATGTGCAATTTTTGAAAGGATTAGAGGGTATGGAAAATAAGAGAGAGTTGGGTTTTCTTCAGAAGTCGCAAAAAATAGTGGCCGGCATTAAGAAACGTGTTCTTAATGTATTTCCCAAAAACAGAAGTCAGCGTTTTATTGAACCTGATTTGTTGAGGGTTTCCGGTTTACTTAATGAAATGGGCGTTGGTATTTTTTATCTGTCCGAATTTGAAATTGTAAAGTACAATGCCGTTGGTGAGTCTTTTTTAGGGATGGCACGTGATTCTTCCGACTTACTTGATTTTTGGGATCTTCCGTGGCGCTATTTCGATGAAAATAATAAAAGAATCAGACAGGATAAGCACCCCGTTTGGTTGTCGCGTGAAGACGAGATTAATATGGAGCAGACGCTACGTATGGTTAATGTGAATGACCAAAGCGTACGTTGGGTTAGGTTCTATTGTGTGCGAGGACTCAATATTGACAAGCCCGCCTTAGGTTATGATATGATGGTGGTGATGAAGGATGTCTCTCCGCAGATGGGTAAAATGGAGGAATTGGATTCAAGTCTTCAGCTTAATCGAATTGCGGTGGATATCTCAAATCGACTCCTGAGCTTCTCAATCGATGGGTTAGATGATAGCTTTTCTTATGCACTCGGGCAATTGGGCCGTTTTACACAGGTTGATTACTGTTCTTTGTTTCGTTATAATGCCGATGAGGCGTCTTTTTCATCTATTCACGAATGGTATGCTGAGGGAGTCAAGTCATTGATGCAGGAACGCCAGATGGCACCTTTTTCAGTATCCCCGGAATGGGTGCGCAAAATTAATATTGGTGACGTCATTTTTGATACAAGCATAAGTGCAACAGCGAATTCGTTGCCGAAGGAGTCAGGAGGGCAGTCTGCACAGTCAAGGCTAATAATACCTGTTTCTAAGGGCGATAAAGTCGTTGGCTTTTTAAGTTTTAATACGTTGGAACAGGTCAAAGTTTGGTCCGATTCTCAAATTGGAATACTTAAGCTTGTGGCGGTAGCTTTTGGTAGTGCTTTCAGACATTTTAATGCCTATAGTTCGCTTCGGAAAAAGGAGGAAGTACAGCGCAGCATCCTCGAAAGTACCAATGCAGTGGTGGTGATTTTGGATGGTGATGGCATTTATCATTACGGTAACAATGTAGCATATGAGCAGCTTGGTTTGTCGGCTGGTGAGCTGACCGGAAAATCAATTTATGAGATGCTGCCCGAAGAGTCTGCCTATAATATAATGATGAATATCAGGCAGGTCATTGTGGCCGGAAGGGCAACGTCGTTCGATTGGCAAATGGTGTTGCTTGAGCAGAAGCGTTGGTATCATGCACGAGTGCAACCGTTACTGGGAGATGAACGCAATATTTCGAAAGTTTTAATTTATGCCAATGATATCCATGAGCAGAAGATGGATGAGTTGAGACTCGTGCAAACTGTTAATCATGTTAAGGGGATTCATGCCATGGGGCGGCTCATTCTAGAGCGGTTTAACAATTCAGATGAATTGTTTCGGGGTGTTATTCTTGAACTTAACAGGATCATTTCTTCTCGGTATGTTTTGTTGTTCGAAATCGATCCTGTTAAACGGTTAAATGTTTGTAAACTGTTTGTTTCTGATGGAGTTGTAAAACAGAATTATCCGTCATTTAGCTTTAACGACGGAGATTTGATCTCTATTTTGAATGACGAAATTGTTATTCGTGAACTCCGTCCTGACGATCTTAAAAACGAAGCAGAAAAATATGCTTTTGAGAGGGGGATTCGCAGTGCTTTAATGGTACCCGTGAAACAAACTGATCTCCCTGATCTCACGATTACTTTATTGTCTGAAAAAGATCATTATTTTACGAATGACCATAAGCGAGTGGTTGCCGATGTGGCCCAATTGATCCAGATTGCTGTGCGCCAAAAGGAAATGAGTGATAGGCTGTCCCGCTATAATAATGATTTGGAGCAGGAAGTAGCCCGACATACCAGGGAAAAGGATGAGCTGGCCCAGTTATATCGTGCTGTAATTGAAGCATCTGGTGTTATGGTTATTACCATGAATCAGGATGGGTTAATTACTTCTTTTAATCCAAAAGCTGAAGAATTGTTGGGATACAATATGGCTGAGGTAGTTGGTAAATACCATATCACCGATTTGCATCAACCCGATGCGTTGAAGAGGGCTCTTGATGAGGCTCAAATGATTGCGGGAAAACAATTCTCCAATGAATTTGAAGCTTTGGTTTATCTTGGGGATGCTAAATCAAAAAATGATATTGAGTATGCTTATCGTTCCAAAGACGGACGTGTCATTCCTGTGATGATGACGGTTGGATATCTTCCCGGTCCCGGAAAAGCATTCTATTTTGCCATAGCGATGGATTTAACCGGACACAAAGAGGCTGAGTATGAGCAGAAAGCTCAACTTACGGCATTCAATACGTTCTTTTATCCAATGGTTTTGACTGATATGAAAGGCGATATTGTGTGGGCCAATCGTCAATACATGGATTTGTCGGGCTATTCTTTTAATGAAATGAAAGGTCATAAAGTTGGCGAATTGCAAGGTTCGGGGGAACAAACGCCGGCTTTTTATGAAGAGATGTGGAACACCTTACGACAAGGAGAAGTATGGAGAGGAGAATTGATTAATAAACGCAAAGATGGAACGCGGTATTTTGAAGAGTTAACCATTTCGCCCGTTAAAGACGATGATGGAACGATTCATAATTTTCTTGCCATTAAGGTGGATATCTCCGAAAAGAAAAATCTTATTGAGAGTTTGGCCAAGTCAAACCGGTTGTTTAATGCGTTGGTCGACAGTTTGCAATGGGGCTTGTGGCTGGAAGATAGTTCTCACAATGTTTTGGTGTTTAATAAGCGGGTATTGGAGCTCTTTAATCTTGATGTTTCAAACAAAAATTTAAATGACGATACTATTAAAACTGTAAGAGAAGAAATTTCTGCACAGTTGGTTAATCCTGATGGTTACAAGAGTCGCATTGAACGTTTGTATACCAAGGACGTTGAGGCGTATAATGATGTTTTGCAGTTTGTTGATGGTCGTATTTATGAACGCGATTTCATCCCTGTCAGGATGAATGATAAAGTCATTGCCTATTTGTGGCAGTTTCGCGATATCACCCAACGGCGAAGGGATGATATGTTGGGTTTGATACATCGTCAATTTGGGCTTAATGCAGCTGCTTTGCTTGATTTGGATGAGGTGATTATGCTTTTTCTGAACACCATGAGAAAACTGGATGATGTTACGGGCGGGGCATTCTATTTACCTGATCCGGAACAGCCTGACACTTTTACCATGAGGCAAAGCCTGGGGCTTACATCTGATTTTATGTCGCAGATAAGGGATCTTAGAAGTCTGAATTATAATGATGATTTCCTGAAAAGTGGAGAGATCATTTACCGTAAGTATAAACCGGGTGAGCAGACCGGCGTATTGCTGGGAACTCCGTTTCATAAGTCAGCCGCTCATCCGGTTATTCACAATGGCGTGTGTCGTGGTGTGGTCATTCTGTTTTCCATTGAGCCTATCGAGTGGACGCACAGCAGGCACACCGGTGTCTCTGCTATGGTGGCGCACCTGGGTGCGGTATTAACACGGGTATTACATGATTCCAATAAATTGTAACCATTACTTAGAGTCTGTCCATAAACTAAGGGTTTAAAATATAAAGTTCAAATTCAAGGCTTGCGAAGTCATGAAAATCAAGGCGTTTACTTTTCGTAAATGACTGTTTTTATGACAAGCGCAACGCAGAAGTTGACTTTATAGACAAACACTACTTAGGGCCGGTTTTATTTTTAGTGTCCGGGTTTTAAATCAGGAACAAGGAAAGCCGCGTTTCGTTTTCGTTCTGTAACCGGAAGCAACCCCATTGTAAGTTGAAGCAACGCAAATGTAAGTTGAAGCAATGCAACTGTAGCTCGAAGTGCTTGAAGTTTTAATTTTTATAGTAGCTTGATTCAAAATTCCGAACCCGATTCTTTCGAACTATAGAATGTAGCACCAGGGGAGGAAGATAAATAACCGGAAATTGCATCCTTCATGTTTGAATTTGGCTGCAACTTTGTGTATGGACCTTTAAAGCAAGTCCGTTTAGTTTACGATTAAAACAGAGCCGAAGAGGTCGGCACTTCGGCGCCTTTTTTGTTTCGTTGTCCGTATTTTGAATGGTGAGGAATGAAAAAAGGATTCTATCATTTCTGATAAAATCCTTTTTTTGTGATCCCGACGGGATTCGAACCCATATCATCAGAACCGGAATCTGACATTCTATCCATTGAACTACGGGACCGGTTATTTCAGACTGCGAAAATAGTCAAATTTCTTAAATTGCTCCAATGTTTTCTCATATTATTGGGCGGTAATACGCAAACTCATGACGAACAATGAGGCTGGCTCAAGCGTGATGGCGTTGTGCAGAACATTGGCTGTCTCAACACAAATGAAATGCAGATAATCCTGATTTCCCAAATCCGGCATGCCAGCGGCCACTTCCGACCAGGGATTCCAGACTACGGTGCTGCGGCTGCCGTTTTTGTTAATTGATATCTGGCGTTGCAACGTTTCGTCAATAATGGTACAACTGGCTTCCGTGTCACTGTATATGCGATCTACTTCACGTTCAATTGTTATGGCGTGCAGCTCGCCTGCAAATGGCTCTTCTGATCTTATTTCTTCCAGATACGGGACGTTTTCTAATCCGGTTACCTTTATTTTATTGATGTCGCCGATGTTAAAATAGGAGTGAAGCGCACTGGTGAAGGTGAATGGTTTATTATCATTGTTTTGAATGTGCCATTTCACCGTTAGTTCCTTTCCAATAATAAATTCAATTTCAGTGCCGAAGGCATAGGGCCACCATTGACGCGATTGTGCATTATCGGTTAGAGAAAGAACCAACCTGCTGGCGCCGTCAACCAGTTGTTCTGCCGACTTAACGGTCCAGTTCATCAACCTGGCTAATCCATGTTTTGGGTGGGAAGGGGCATCTTGTTGTGTTCCGAACCACGGGAAACACAGCGGAATACCCCCACGGATAGCTTTCCCTTCTTCAAAATCGGACAGGCTGCTCACAAATAAAACTTCTTTTTTATCGTGAGGTTTAAATGAGAGTATTTGTCCGCCATACAACGAGATGATGGCAGTGGCGTAATGGTTGGCTATCGCGGCTACTTTTAGTCCGTTTTCTTCCTCAAACACGATTGTCTCTGATATTGAAAACTGATTGTTAAGTTCTTGCAAAGTCATTATTTCTTTGTTTTGGTTTAAAGCAGCCACTTGTCGTGGCATTGCCCGTGTTGATTGAAAAACTTTTTTTAAATTTGCAGGTTCACAGCAACGTTGAAATATTTGAAAATCTCCGACTTAATTCTTTTTTTTAATCTGAATTGTTGTGAATATTCCGTTTGTTAATAATTGAATAAAAATAGACAATATAACCGGTTATGGAATACAATTTTAAGGAAATAGAACAGAAGTGGCAACAGTACTGGATTGATCACAATACCTATAAGGTAGAGGTTGATTCGTCCCGCCCTAAATTTTATGTGTTGGATATGTTTCCATATCCTTCTGGTGCCGGATTACATGTAGGCCATCCGCTGGGATATATTGCGTCTGATATTTATAGTCGTTACAAACGGTTGAATGGTTTTAATGTATTGCACCCCATGGGATACGATGCTTATGGCCTGCCGGCCGAGCAATATGCCATCCAAACGGGGCAGCATCCGGCTGTGACAACCGAAAAAAATATAGCGCGTTACCGTGAACAACTCGATAAAATAGGTTTTTCATACGATTGGAGCCGTCAGGTTAAGACGTGCGATCCCGAATATTATAAATGGACGCAGTGGGTCTTTATTCAGTTATTTGAGCATTATTATGACAACGATGCCGATAAGGCACTTCCAATATCGAGTCTGGTTGAGCGGTTTGAAAAAAATGGCACATCGGGGATTAATGCTGCACAGACTGAGATGTTGTCGTTTACCGCCGATGACTGGAACAATAAAACGGAACGGCAGCAGCAGGAAGTTTTGTTGAACTATCGGTTGGCCTATCTGGCCGATACAATGGTAAATTGGTGCCCGGCATTGGGAACGGTGCTGGCCAACGATGAGGTTAAGGATGGTTTCAGCGAGCGGGGCGGATATCCCGTTGAGCAGAAGCGCATGCGTCAGTGGTTACTGCGTGTTTCGGCCTATGCCGAAAGGTTATTACGCGGCCTGGACGCCATTGATTGGAGTGATTCTTTAAAAGAGATTCAACGCAACTGGATCGGACGGTCTGAAGGGGCAGAAATGATCTTCAAGGTTAAAGATTCCTCCGTTGAGATGAAAATTTTTACGACGCGGGCCGATACGGTTTTTGGCGTTACTTTTATGGTGTTGGCGCCCGAAAGTGAGTTGGTTCCGCTGATCACCGTTCCTGAACAGAAAGCGGAGGTTGATGCTTATCTTGAACAAACCAAAAAACGTACCGAGCGGGAGCGACAGGCTGAGGTGAAAAAAGTGACCGGCGTTTTTACCGGTGCCTATGCCATCAACCCTCTGACCAACGAAGAAATTCCTGTATGGATTAGTGATTACGTGCTTGCAGGATACGGAACGGGTGCAATAATGGCGGTGCCGGCACACGACAGCCGTGACTTTGCCTTTGCGCGCACCTTTAATCTGCCTGTTCCGCAAGTGGTTGTGCCGGAGGGAGAGGAACCTGCTGACACCTCTGGCTGGAACGATTCCATTGATTCCAAAGAAGGAACTCTGATTAATTCCGGTTTTTTAAACGGTCTTTCTGTTGCGGAGGCCATTGCCAAAACCAAAAAGTATATCGAAGAAAAGGGAATCGGGTGCGTTAAGGTTAATTATCGATTGCGTGATGCTATTTTTAGCCGTCAGCGTTATTGGGGTGAGCCATTCCCGGTTTATTATAAAGATGGGATGCCTTACATGCTGAGCGTTGACGATCTGCCGCTTCAGCTTCCTGAGGTTGATAAATATCTCCCGACTGAAAAAGGGGAGCCGCCATTGGCGCGTGCCAATAACTGGCAAACAAAAGATGGTTATCCCATTGAGGTCAATACAATGCCGGGTTTTGCAGGCTCATCTGCTTACTATTTGCGGTATATGGACCCGCATAACAATGAAATGCTGGTTAGTCCCGAGGCGAATAATTATTGGCAGGATGTCGATTTGTATATAGGAGGAACCGAACATGCTACCGGGCACCTTGTTTATTCCCGCTTCTGGAATAAGTTTTTGTTTGACATGGGACTGGTTTGTAAAGATGAGCCTTTTAAGAAACTGGTTAACCAGGGTATGATACAGGGACGTTCCAATTATGTTTATCGCATTAAAGCGTCAAATAAATTCGTTTCGCTTAACTTAAAGGACCAATACGATACCATTGAGGTGCACGTGGATGTCAATATTGTGCACAACGATATTCTGGATCTGGAAGCTTTCAGAAACTGGAATCCGGAGTATAAGAATGCGGAATTTATTCTTGAAGATGGCAAATATATTTGTGGCTGGGCCGTTGAGAAGATGTCGAAATCAATGTACAACGTGGTGAATCCTGATACCATTGTGGCCGATTATGGCGCCGATACATTGCGTCTGTACGAAATGTTCCTCGGCCCGCTGGAGCAATCCAAACCATGGGATACCAATGGAATTGACGGTGTCCATAAATTTTTGCGTAAGGTATGGCGCCTGTTTTTTGACCGTGAGGGAGGCTTGATCATAACCGACGAGAAACCAACTGCTGACGAGTTAAAAGTGTTGCATCGCACCATTCAGAAAACCGCCAACGATGTGGAGCGTTTTTCGTTTAACACAGCCGTTAGTTCATTTATGATTTGTGTGAATGAACTGAATGATTTAAAATGCCATAAGCGGGCCATTCTGGAACCTTTGGTGATTCTTTTAACACCTTTTGCACCTCATATTGCCGAAGAACTTTGGCACAAACTGGGAAATGACACCTCTGTTTGTGATGCTGAATGGCCTGAGTTTAAGGCCGATTATTTGGTGGAAAACTCGGTGTTGTATCCTGTTTCTTTTAATGGTAAGATGCGGTTTAAACTGGAATTGCCGGCTGAAATGAAAGCCCCGGATATCCAGAAAGCTGTACTTGAAAACGAGCAGGCTCAGAAATGGATCGATGGTAAATCGGTGAAGAAGGTGATTGTTGTTCAGGGTAAAATTATAAATATTGTACTTTAGTAATACGTGGTAATTGCCTGAAAGGGCATTACCACGTGAGCACAAAAAAAGCTGTTTCGATTTTCGAAACAGCTTTTTTTATGCTCAGTCCTTTATTATTAATTAAAGGCCAGTTTGTCAGTTGCCCGGGATGAGTAATTGATTTTTAAAGCTTGTGCACGTCTTAGTGCTTGCTTAATATCGGTGATTACACCCATCGGACAGTCATAGTCTGCTTTAATAGAGACCTGCATTAATGGGCGATCATTTTCTTTCATCAACTCTCTTTCCTGTACAATGTAACTTTGGATATCGCTCACAGTTGCGAATTGGTCGTTTAGCTGTATGCGCGGTTCAGAACCAAATTTGCTTTGGTATTGACGCATTGGAACACCCACATAGATGTATGTAACCAATGATTTTTTCTCCAGTTTAGCCACTTCTGTTGCTTCCGGGGATTTAATCATCACTTTCATCTCCACCTCTTTCATGGTTGTAGTTGTCATAAAGAAGAACAGCAACATGAAGACGATATCGGGCAGTGAGGCTGTGTTAAGAGCCGGTAAACTGTTTCCTTTTTTCTTTCTGAATTTTGCCATTCTAGTTTCCTCCTACGTTACGTGGTTCTGCTTCAGATATTTTTTGTGGATAAATATCTCTGATCGCATCCTGTTGTTCCTCATCCAACTCACTGAATGTTTTGTTGAACTTCTTTTTAGCCAATTCGTCACGTAATTCGTTATAGGCTGCCTGAAGTTCATTTTGAACAGCAAGATAAGTCTGGTATTGAGTTCCCCGGTCGTTTTGCAGTGAAATAACTGCATTTTTGGTGACCGGAATGACACCAAAGAAAGGAACCTCAATTTCTTCCTTTTCAGGAAGCGTTGCAAGGTTTGCTGGATTTTCAATGAATTCCTTTGCCGCTTCTCTTAAGTCTTGTAATGCCATCGGTTGCTTTTCAACAAGCAACTGGTTGTTGGCATTAATCAGAACCTCGAATACGTTACGTTCCCGAATTGGAGGAGGTGTATCCTCTGTATCCGGGAGTGGCGGTGGCAACATACGTGCCAGACCTGTATCTGTATCCATGGTCGTGGTCATCAAAAAGAAGATCAGCAATAGAAACGCGATGTCGGCCATTGACCCTGCATTGATTTCCGGTATTGCTCTTTTAGACATAGATTACTTTTGTTTTATAAGTGTTACAGGGGCAGTCCTGTATACTGTCCGTTTTTCTCTTTTTAGCGGAAAATTCTTGACACTTCAGAGTAAAGAATCGCTACAATGAGGATTCCAACTAGAAAGTAGGTAGAATAAAGGAACATGTCAGATAACAAAAGCATGGAAGCTACGTTGTCTGTTCCTTCGTATCCGGGTAATACAAGCGGAGTAGGATCGCCTATGCTGTATGATATGAAAACAATAACAGCGAGTACGGCAATACTTATTAACGACCGCATTGCATTTTTGGGTTGAAGAACAAGACTTATTATTTCAAACAAAATGGTTATGCCTGCTGTCAAAAAAACCAAAACAATACCCCAGTTCAGGAAAAGATCGGTGTAAACAGGTGTTTCATAAGCTGCACCTTCAACATCTCCACCAAAAAAGAACATTCCTGCAAAAACAAGAGTAACGCCCAGCAGGGCTATTAACACTATGTTCAATATCTTTGATAATTTGTTCATAATGTGTGCTTATTTTTTCAGGTTATATTTTACCAAAATGTCCAGTAGAGAGATTGATGCATCTTCCATAGTGTTTACCAACCCATCAATTTTTGATACGATGTAGTTGTAGAATACCTGAAGAATGATGGCTACAATCAAACCGGCAACGGTTGTAATCAAAGCAACTTTAATACCTCCGGCTACTGCAGTGGCCGAAATTTCACCCATTGCCTGGATGTTATCGAAAGCACCGATCATACCAATTACAGTACCCATGAAACCAAGCATAGGGGCTACGGCGATGAATAATGAGATCCAGGTTAACCCTTTTTCCAAAAGGCCCATTTGTACAGAACCATAGGAAACAACTGATTTTTCCGCAACGTCAATGCCTTCTTCAAAGCGATCGAGCCCTTGATAGAAAATGGCTGCAACAGGCCCGCGGGTGTTACGGCAAATTTCTTTTGCTGCTTCTACGCCGCCATCCTGAAGTGCGTTTTCAATGTTTTGCAGTAATTTTTTGGTGTTCGTTGAAGCCAAATGAAGGTAAATTATCCTTTCAATACATAAGGCTAAACCAAAAATTAATGCCAACAATACGAAGCTCATAAACATGGCTCCACCTTCGATGAATTTTGCTTTGATTTGTTTATGGATACCTACTTCTTCTGCTGCGGCAACTTCTTCGTCAGCCACCCCTTCAACAACGGCAGCAGTAGCTGCTTCTTCAACAACCGGCTCTTGGCTTTCTTCTGACTGATTTACAGCAGCAGCTTCTTCCTGAGCAAAAATGGCTGATGCACCAAAATTCAGCATCCCAAATACTGCCAATAACGCAAATAGCTTTTTCATAATGTGTTCTTAGTTTGAATTTGTATTGGTTTGTTAATACTCAATAATAAATTTTATCTCTGTTTGTTAACGAATATTGAAAGCAAAAATAAAAGTATCCTTAACGAAAAACAAATATTTCATTTTGCATTTTACGTTAATTGATGTTCTTACATATCTTTGCGGTTCTGCTGGTTACATGTTAAGATGTTGTTGTGTAGATCTTTAAATTAGATAATGCATGGTATTACTTCTTTTGTCTGTATACATAATTTATAAACCTTTAACGATAGAGTGAAATGTTAAGTTTTGTAACAGACTGAATAAAAGTAAATTTTTCATGACGGAAAATTACTAAAAATTTATATTGAAGTAACAATTTTATAATGTAATTTCTCCTTTCAGCGATTTGCTCATTTTTTGTCGTACATCGTCGGTGGTGTCGCAGTTGGCTAATAGGTACATTAATTTGGTGACTGCGGCTTCGGTGGTGATGTCGTGACCGCTGATAACGCCCAGTCCCGACAGATGAACGCCGGTTTCGTAACGCCACATTTCGACACTCCCGGCCAGACATTGCGTAACGTTAACAATGATTAGACCTTTTCGTGCAGCATTTTTTAGTGCGTCGAGAAACCACTTATGAGTAGGTGCATTACCCGAGCCATACGTTTCCAGAACAACCGCCTTGATGCCTTCTGCCTGCAGCAGACCGTTGAGAACCCACGGCGTGATGCCAGGAAATATTTTTATGAGTGCGATGGCTGTATCCATTTTTTTTGAGGCATAGAAATGGCCCTCTTCGGTGGCATAACGTATGTAGGGGTAGTTGTATTTAATGTGTATGCCTACTTCTGCCAACGCCGGATAGTTATCCGACCGGAAAGGATGAAAATGCTCTGCATTGTATTTGGTGGTACGGTTGCCACGGAATAGCTTGTCCTGAAAGTAGATGCAGACTTCCGGAACCAACGCACGATCATTTTTTTGAGCCGCAGCTATTTCAAGGGCAGTGAGCATGTTTTCCTTGCCGTCGGTACGGACGGTTCCCATGGGTAACTGGCTGCCGGTGAGAATGACTGGCTTATTGAGATTGTGAAGCAGGTAGCTTAACGCACTTGCAGTATAAGCCATGGTATCGGTGCCATGCAGAATAACGAAACCTTCGTACTTTTCATAGTTGTCTTCGATGAGGGTGGCCAGTTTAACCCATATTTCAGGATTCATCATCGACGAATCGACCGGTGGCTCAAATGAAATGCTGCGAACCGTAAAGTCGAATTTTTGTAATTCGGGTACGCGATGATAAATGTTGTCGAAGTCAAAAGGCACCAGCGAATTGGTGTCCGGATTGTTGACCATGCCGATGGTTCCGCCTGTATATATTATGAGTAGCTTTCTTTCCAATGTTTTAGTGTATGGTGTTGTTAAATATGGTTTGCGCGTTGCGACTGGTGCTTTTGATGATTTCGTCCGGTGACACGTCAAAGGTTTTAGCCAGTGTGTCACAAATATTTTTCAGATATGAGGGTTCATTTCGTTTGCCCCGAAAAGGGACGGGAGCCAGATATGGCGCGTCCGTTTCAAGAACCAGCCTGTCGTAGCCCAATGGTATTAATGCTTCGCGTAGCGTTGTGTTTTTAAAGGTGACAACGCCGTTAATGCCTAAACAGAAACCAGGCATATCTAAAATACGCCGGCCTTCGTCGGCCGTTCCGGTGAAGCTGTGGAATATACCTCTTAATTTTGTGGTGTCGTGTTGTTCTATGATCTCCATCGTTTCAGCAAAGGCTTCGCGCATGTGAATCACAACCGGAAGGTCTTTTTCTATGGCCCATTTTATTTGGGTGGCGAAAACTTCTTTTTGTTGTGTCAGAAAAGTTTTATCCCAATACAAATCCATGCCTATTTCGCCAATGGCTGCAAATGAACGTTTGGAGAGCCATTCTTCTACAACGGCCAATTCATCCTTGTAATGGCTGTTTACGGATGTGGGATGCAGTCCCATCATGGCATGACACAGTTGCGGCCACCCGGCTTCTGTTTGCAACATCCGGTCGATGCTTTGGCTGTCGATGTTAGGCAGCATAATTTTTTTGATTCCTATGCTCAGGGCTCTGTCAATCATCTCCGGACGATCGGTGTCAAATTCTTCTGAATATATGTGTGAATGGGTGTCAATCATTTTTTAGTTTCAATTTTCAGAGTGTATTTGGTTTTGTATTGTCTATTGACGTCCTAAAGTTAACTAGTATCAGTAAGAAAACTTAAGTGCTTGATTAAAAATGTTCAAATTTGAGGCTTGCAAAGTCTTAAAGAGTGAATTTACTGGTGTAAATGACCACTTTGAGCACAAGTCTAACCCACGGGTGGATTCGATAGAATAAATAAGTAACCACGGGTTTAACCCGTGGTTAGAAAGAATTTATCATCAATTTTATGTAACAGACTTAGGCTGCATTTTATTTCTGATAAATTGTTTTACGCTTGTTCTTAGACTTGTTTTTGCTGCTGTTATCCGTCTCCTGCCGTGATGTTAAGTCACCTCGGTTCGGATAAATCTGGTAATTACGTCTGTTTGTTAAACAATACCTTGCGCCATCATGGCTTCGGCAACTTTTACAAAGCCGCCAATGTTGGCGCCTTTCATATAATTTATTTTTCCATCAGGTGTTTTTCCGTATTTAACACAGGTGTTATGAATATTGATCATAATGTGCTTTAATTTCTCATCCACTTCTTCGCGCGTCCACGATAACCGCATGCTGTTTTGGCTCATTTCAAGTCCTGAAACGGCAACCCCGCCTGCATTAACAGCCTTGCCCGGCGCAAATGTTATTTTTTCGGTGGCCAGTATTGCCGCATCGGCGGTACAACCCATATTAGAAGCTTCTGCTATAAGCTGACAACCGTTTTTAATAAGTGTTTTGACATCTGTTTCGTTCAGTTCGTTTTGTATGGCACATGGAATTGCAATATCCACCTTTTGTTCCCACGGTTTTTTCCCGGCAAAGAAGGAGACGCCAAACTGTTCGGCATAGGGTTGAACCACGTCGTTGTTGCTGTTACGAAGCATGAGCATATAATCAATTTTTTCGCCGCTGATGCCATTGGGGTCGTAGATGTAGCCATCTGGACCTGAAATGGTTACAACTTTGGCTCCGAGTTCAACGGCTTTACTCACAGCGCCCCATGCTACATTTCCGAAGCCTGACACAGCGATGGTTTTACCGGCTAATGACTCTCCTTTTAGCGCCAGCATTTCACGAACAAAGTAGATGGCGCCATAACCGGTGGCTTCGGGACGAATGACGCTGCCACCAAATTCGCGCCCTTTACCGGTGAATACGCCGGTGAATTGGTTGCGTAGTTTTTTGTACATGCCGAACATGTAGCCAATCTCTCTGGCACCCACGCCAATGTCACCTGCCGGAACGTCGGTGTCAGGTCCTATATGCCGGAACAGCTCACTTATAAAGGCCTGGCAGAACCGCATTACTTCACCGTCGGATTTGCCACGCGGGTTGAAGTCGGAGCCGCCTTTGCCGCCACCCATGGGCAAGGAAGTCAGACTGTTTTTGAATGTTTGTTCGAAACCCAAAAATTTCAGGCTGCTGAGCGATACGCTTGAGTGAAACCGAATGCCGCCTTTGTATGGCCCTATGGCGGAGTTGAATTCTACTCTGAAGCCTCTGTTTACCTGTACTTCGCCTTTGTCATCAACCCAGGGTACACGAAACATGATTACTCTTTCGGGTTCAACCATGCGTTCCAGTATTTTTGCTTTTTGATAGCGTGGATTCTCCCGGTAGAAATCCCATACTGTCTCAACAACTTCCTGAACCGCCTGTAAAAATTCTTCTTCGCCCGGGTTTTTCCTTTGTACTTCATTAATGAAGACCTGCATCTTGCTATCCATGGTATTATTCAGTTTTAAAGGTTTTGTTATTTCAAAAGTATAAAACTTTTAAAGATCACTCTGATAAATTGTAAGTTTTTTACGATGTATTTGTACGTGTGTAATTTTTTGTTTGTTAATTACTTGGTGTATATTTGATCTAGTTTTATGATTAAAATCATGTATTAAATGGTGTGTTCTTTGAAAATTGAAAGTCTGTTTGCTTGTTTGGAGCGGAAATTATTGAGTAATCCTTTGTATAACTACTTTTTCTGGAGTAACCAATTTGTTAATGACGCTCGTTTTGCGGCTTATGTTTCCGATTGTTTTTGATAGCCAAACGACCCGGGATTTGCAGCCAAATTTTAATTACACCTTTGTCCATCTTTATAAATTAGAAGCAAACGAGCATCGCAATTATTTTTATGCTTACGAAACAAATCCTTTGCTTATGAAATTTAATTCTATGCTTACAAAAATATTGTTGATGCGTAAAGAAGGGTAATAAATGGTTTTGAACCGGGGCATTCAACTTCAAGGTTTGGGTAGCACCAAATATTTGAGATTACTGATGTAAATGAACATTTTGAGCGTAAGCATACGGCTGAAACAGGTTTTTACAAGTAAACATAAGTTAAGAATTAGAAGGTGTCTCTGTTGTTTGTTTTCCCAACGCAATATTAAAAGCTGGAATGATGAGTTTTTCTTATCATAACAATAATTATTTACCTTGGTGTATGTGCTGGATAATACGGTGTCTTATAATATTTTATGCTTTTTAATGTGGCTAAAATTGGAGCTCGGTAAGGGGCTTGTTTTTTGTGAGTATAAATAATGGAAAGAGGTTTTATGTTTAAGGTATATTCACAAACATTTTAGGAATTTTAGCGTAAACACAAATCTCAAAATGGCATGTCGTTGAAATTGACTTGGGATGATACTGCTGAGGATGTTAATTTTCATTCATTTATTATGAAAAAACAATTACGCTTTTTAAAGGGGGTTATGTTGGTGGCTATGTGGGTTGTAGCTATGTCTCATGTGTATGGGAAGTCGGATGATATTCATAATTATGTATGTAAAGGAGGAACAAGAACTATTACTGCATCACCAAGTGCCTCTCAGTATCGATGGCATATAATCAATGTTACCACAAGCGCAGAGACGGTTGTTACCAACACCGACAAGGAGTACAATTTTACCATGCCGGATGCCAACGATGCCTATCGGGTATATTTTGAAAGTCCTATTGGTTCTGGTTGGAGTACGTCCAATAGTGTTTATATGTATCCGTATGATTTTCCGGATGCCTTTATCAATCCTGCCGGTACTTTTGAATTTACTTCATCAGCAACATTAAATGGTGATATCAGTAGCAGTCTGCCGGCATCGGGAGGTATAGATGCCTTGGATCTGGAATATGAATGGTTATACGAGGGCGTTTCGGTAGAGATTGGAAATGGCTCAACAGATTCCTATACCACCTCTGACGGCGGACAATATATTTATCGCGTTCAGGATAAAAACAGCAGGGTGACAGGTTGTATATCTGCTTCTCCAACGACTTTACTTGTTGAGAATGTTTCGTTTACGCTAGATGTTTGTGAAGACGGTTTTACCACTGGTGAGACGCTCCTTGATATGGCTTCCATTGCTGCCGCCGACCGGGCTTCCGGTTCGTGGACTGAAACAGCCGGACTTGATTTTTCTGATTACGGTACCAATCCTATGATTACTGGTTTTGTTTCCGGCAACGCTTATTCTGTTAAATGGAGCAGGGATGCTTCTAAAATATATACTTTTATTTTGAACACGGGCGCGGGTATGCCCTACGAGTTACAAAATGAATCGGGAACGACCTCTGACGTCATTCTTTGTTTGACGTCTCATACTTTCACCGTTTCGCCGGCCGGAGCTGCTTATTCTTTTATGGTGGATAACGTTACGGCAGGAACAACCACACAACTAACCTCTGAATCGGGCAGTAACGTTTATGCCTTTACCCCGGCCGATGCCAATGCTATTTACGAGATTTACGCGGTGGTGAAAGATGGGAATTGTCGTTTCAAAACCAATGCTATTTCCATTTCTTCGGACGAGGAGGTGGAGATTCGTGTGGTTGGTGATGAGTCTGTTTGCGATGGAGATTTTGACAAAACACTGGAAGCTGTTCCTTTTGATTCGAACTATGCATATAGCTGGGAAAAGGATGGCACGGCAATAGGTGGTGAAACCGGGCAAACAATGAATACGTCTTCATATGGAGCCGGCAGTTATACTGTCAGTGTAGTGGGATGTGGCGGAAGTACTTATACTTCTGATCCGGTAGTTGTTGCCTCCTATACCTTGCCTGACGCAAAGATTGATCCGGAGGGAGCTGTGCAGCTTTGCCACAATGAGACAGAAAATGTAAGGGGATATATTTCGACAACACATTCTGAACCTTTGAGTTATACGTGGCTTAAAGATGGTGCGGAAGGGCTGGCGGCCGGTGTTTTATTGTCTGATGAGAGTCTTCTGGCCATTGACGAAGCCGGAACTTACGAGTTTAAGATTTATGAAACAGCCAATCCTCTTTGTTATTCGGTGTCGCCTACGTTAACATTGTCGGAAACAAATATTGAAATACAATCGTTTATCGCTAATGGATCCACTACTTTTTGTGGCTCCCAAAATGCATCTGTGGCACTCATGGGTCTTTTAGAAGGCGCGACGGGTCCAATTACAGTTACCATTCAAAATGTTGAAGATGGAACGGAGTACACCGTGTTGCTGAATAGCGGGGTGTTGCAAAATGTCTCTTTGGGTACCATCTCTTCCACAAAAACTTATAAAATAAAAAGTGTTTCCGCTGCCGGATGTTCTTTAAGCGCGGCTGAGATAGCTGCTCTTCCAACGATTAAATATGTGAAGGAGGCCGACCCGGCTGTCTATGATGTGACAGGTGGTCCTTATTGTAAAGAAGGGGCGATTGGTTTGAGTGGTTCTGAGGCCGGTATTTATTATTATTTGTTACGGGATGGCATTTTTGTGTCAGGTGTACAGGTGGCAGGAGATGGGAATCCCATCACTTTTGGTACGCAGAACGATGCGGGTGTTTACACCGTTATGGCCGAGCAGTCCGGTTGTGAAGAGTATTTCGACATGAATGGCACGGCAGTTATTTATGCTGAACCCGATGTGTCTCTCGATGTTGTTCTTACAGGTACGGGATGCGCCGGATCAACTCATTCTGTTACCGTTCAGAACACCGAATCGGATGTGTATTATACTTTGTATCGCGAAAATGAAGGTGTTAGTACAGCAGCCAGTGCGGCACGGAAGGGAAATGGAGGCGATCTTGTTTTTACAGGTATTGTTCAGTCCGGGACGTATAGTCTAATGGCCAAACGGGGTACTTGTGAGTACGAGCTTACTCAGACGGTTTTTATTGCGCCACGCCCGGCTTTACAGACATTGACTGAAACTGTTGGTTGCGAAGGTATCGATTTTTATGTGGAACTTCAGGATTCCGAGACTGGTGTTGAGTATGCTTTAAGTAGTAACTCTACCGGGGTAGTCATTGAAACAATCGTTGGTACCGATGGTACGTCTATTACATTTACAAGTCCGATTACTACAGCAGGAGAGTATACCGTTACGGCCGAAAATGGCTATGGCTGTAAACGGGAAATTGGAACGGTTGAGCTGCTGCCGCAGCCTATTGATACTTATGTTCTTATTACTACCGGAACGCCGGTTTGTTCGGGAACGCCACACACCATTTCATTATCGGGTTCCGAATTGGGATTAACTTATCGGTTGTATCGTAACAATACCACCGGTGGTGCGCTAAGTACTGTGTATTCAACAACAGGCGGAAGCATCAGTTTCGGAACTTATTCTGATGCCGGAACATATATTGTAACTGCCGATAATGGCGGTTGTGAGATTCAGCTTTCGACGGAACTAATAATGTATCAGCAGCCGGTGGTTTATAATGTGGTTGATGCCGACTATTGTGAAAATGACGATGTGACCATTGAGCTTAGCAATTTTCAGATCGGAGTAACTTATACCTTATTACGTGGTGGAACCGATTATGGAATGTCACAAGCTGGATCGACGACTAGCTCTTCGATTACTTTTGGTCCTGAAAAATTTCCTCCCGGAACCTATTCCATAAGAGGTTCAGCCGGAGGTTGTCTGGCTACCATGAGCGGGGATGTTACTGTCAATTCCAATCCAACGATTAGTATCTCAGGATTGTCAGATTCTTATTGCGCCGATGCCGGTGACGTAACAGTTCATGGGAGCCCTGCCAGTAACTCAAATGGTTCATGGTCTGTTGTTGGCTATTCGCCGCTGCCAAATCATTTTGGTGATGATGGTGCCGGAGGGTTAACTTTTAATGTTACCGATGTGGTAAGCGATTATGGGTCACGTCCTTTTGAGCTGACTTATTCGTATGTCGATCCCAATGGTTGTGAGGCTTCTTTGCAACGCAGTACCGAGTTCTTTGCCGATTTGGGTGACATTATCCGGTTCAGGAATCTGCCCGCTCTTACTTGTCAGTCGGCAGGAACCACTTTTACTTTGCAGGCCTATTTTGATGAGACGGTCGATGTAGATATTACGACCGGTGACGGGCTGTTTTTCGGACCCGGTATTACCGATAATGGGGATGGTACCGCAACGTTCGATCCTCTGGTGGCCGGGAATGGCCTGCATACCATAACTTATAATTATACCGACCCTGTTACCACCTGTTCGGGGAGTTATTCCGCACAGGTTCAGGTGGGAACTTCATTGTCCATTAATGGGGTTAATCCTGTTTTTTGTGTGGATGACGGACCTCAGGATTTTTGGGGTGAACCGGCTACAGGCAGTCCTGTTTCCGGCATGCTTTCTATTTATTCGTGGGATGGAACCGACGAAACGACTAAATCATTGGTAACGCAGAAATTGGGAACAACAGCTGCCGATCCTTTGGTATTTAATCCTACCACCGAAGGTTTTTATTTTGTGGAGTATAGCTTTACCGATGGCAGTGGATGTGTTAATTCAGATACCGAAGAGTTTGAAGTGTCCGAAGAAATTGATGCTTCATTTATTGCGTATGTTTCAGATCCGGCTAAAGCAACGTTGCAATTTTGTGTGGATGCCGGTTTGGTTACGCTGGCGCCAGCCACTGGTGCTTCTCCTAATGGAAATTATTATTGTTCAGCGACTCCTTCTGTCATAAAAGGAGGTAACAAATTTGACCCCAAAGAAGCTGGCGTTGGTACGCACCGTATTTATCGTGATGTTTCAACATTAAATTGCCATGATATTCAATATATTGATATCGAGGTATACGAAACTTTGGTGGAGGTGGTCCTTCCCAGGTATGAATATTGTATTAACGATGCCACAGGCCCTTTTGTAGTGGAAACCAGCAATTTATCGTTTGACGGGACCGCTTATCAGGGGGTTGCAGGGGCCGAATATACTTTTAGTGCGTTGTCACCATCACCGCTTTATACTGTTGATGGCAGTGGTAACCGTACGTATCATTCGAGCCATACGGTGAAAGACGGCGATGAGCCGCTTTATTTTGACCCGGCTAAAATCAGACCCGATGCCAAAGCTGATTTTACCACTACTATTAATCTTTTATACGACAATACGGCTACCGAAGGAGGTTGTTTTATTGATATTGAAAGTCAGGATATTACCATAAAAATTGCACCTGATGTTACCTTTGGAACCTCGGATCCGATGTTGTTCTGCCAGGATGATGCTGCCCGGGAATTGGTGGGTGCTTTTGAAAGTGGTGGTTTTACAGGCGATGGTAATTTTACAGGCTCGGGAATTATTGATGCTACGCTCAACGACGGGCTGGCCTCTTTTGATCCTTCACTGGTAGCACCCGGATCGCACCTTATTACATATACTTTTACCAATAGTAATGGTTGTGTTTCTGAACGAACTAAAACTTTTGAAGTTAATGAGTCGCCCGTTGTTTATAATGTGACACCCAAATCTTCAGTGCCCAATGCCGGAAGGTACTGTTATGGTGAAGCGGGAGTTGTAATAGGTTTGGAATATTCTCAGAATGGAGTTGATTACCATTTGATTAAGGATGGAGATGTTGCCCATCCGATTGAAACGGTTGCCGGTAAGACGGACGGTACTTCTATTTCTTTTAGTCCGGTAAAGGTCGAAGGAACTTACACCATCGAGGCCGAATTAACTGCCTCATCGGGTTGTACTTCTATGATGAACGGATCGGTTGAGGTTCAGATTAATAAAGTTGTTGCATCGGTTGATGTTACCAATGTTTCTTGTTTTTCGGGCAATGATGGAGTGGTGGCTGTTACAGCCTCAGGAGGAAGTCTTAATTATGTTTATAAGATTTCTTCCGATGGAGGAACTACTTTTACCGAAAGTGCCTCTAATCTTTTTCCCGGATTGAAAGCAGGCACTTATCATGTTCAGGTAGAGGATGCTGTGGGGTGTGAATTACCTGCGGCAGTTGAAGTGGTCGTGGATCAATCTGATGAAGCATTGACGTTAACAACTTCTTCGGTTCCTGCCGGTGGTTGTGTTGGTTGTACCGAAGGTGTTGACTGCGAGGGGGCTGCCTCTGTAGTTGTTAAAGGAGGAACGCCTTTTGACACTGCTGTTGAACCTACGGGTTACAAGATCGTATGGGAAGATGGTGCCGGGAATGTATTGGTTGCGGTAAACAATGGATTGGGCATTACCAAAATGCCGGCTGGCGATTACACGGTTACAGTAACCGATGCCAATGGTTGTGTTGAGTACGAAACAGTAACTATTGGCACCGTTACGGATATTACTCTTACTGAGGATTTAACGAAGCATAAAAATGTTGATTGTTACGGTGCTTCAACCGGCCAATTTGTGGTTACCGCTGCCGACGGAGATGCCGCTGCCGTTTATCAGTTTTCGTTGGATGGCGTCAACTGGCTGGGGGCCGATGATCCTGCTACATCACCCGATACCAAAACTTTTATCGGTAGACCTGCCGGAAGTTATATGGTTTATGTGCGTGATGCCAATTATCCCCGTTGCACCTATCAGATGGCTTCCTCTGTGGTTATAACCCAGCCAACTGAATTGTCGGTTGCTGAAGTCATTTCATCGCATAAAGATGTTTCATGTTATGGTGGTGCTGACGCTTCATTTGAAGTAAAGGCAACGGGTGGTGCTACAACTGCCTCTATTGGTTATACTTATGATGTTAATGGTTCAGGGTATCTTGTGGATGCAATTCATTCGGGGCTTACTGCCGGGATTTATAATGTTCAGGCCAAGGATGCCAATGGTTGTATTGCTTCCGGGTTAATCGTTGAAATTAAGGAGAATACAAAACTTTCGCTGGTGTTGGATGATAAGCAGAATGTTTTCTGTCATTCGGACGACAATGGAAGTATCACTGTTTTAGCCGCCGGAGGCGACGGTAATTATGTTTACTCGTTAAATGATGGTTCTGTTTCTACGGCCTACCAATCATCTGAGATTTTCGAAAATTTAATTGCCGGGACTTACTCGGTTAAGGTTAAGGATGGTAATGAGTGTGAAAGCACATTAACCAATATTACGATTACTGAACCGAAAGTGTTAACTGTTTCGGAGGTATCTGCCAAGCATAAAAATGTGTCGTGTTTTGGCGATAGTGATGGTTCCATCACGGTCACTGCCACGGGCGGCTCGGGTGATTATGACTTTTCAAAAGATAATGTTATCTGGGAAACGCCGGGTACCGATAGCTATACTTTCAGCAATTTAAATCCGGGTAGTTATACGATATGGGTTCGTGATGCCAATGAAACGGGGTGCTACGAATCTTCCACCTCAATAGAAATCACCCAGCCTGATGATGCGCTGACGGTTGCGTTGGATAAGGTTACTGATGTAACCTGTGCCGGTGGAACCGATGGATCTATTGAAATCTCAGCAGATGGAGGAACAAAGGCCTACGATTATCGCTGGTTCGAAGTATTGTCGAGCGGGGTTGAAGTGCCCACCACCCATATAACCGATAATCCTACCGGTTTGGCGGCCGGCAATTATAAGGTTCAGGTGACCGATGATCATTTGTGTGTTGCTACTGCTACTTATGTTGTTGATGAACCTGCTGATAAGCCGGTGATTAGCGTGGATAATATTGTCAACGTTACAGAGCCTGACGGGAATGATGGCCGTATTGAGATTTCTGTATCCGGTGGTACAACGCCATACGCAAAATTAGAGTGGAGTGGTACGGAGATGGATGGGACTGCGGTTACAACTTTGACCGATGATGTTTACAGTCAGGCTAATCTGGAGGCAGGGAAATATAGTGTGAAGGTTACAGATGCAACCGGTTGCTCGGTTACTTATGATAATATTGTGGTTTCTGAACCCAATACAAATCTTAATATCAGCGTCTCCAAAAAAAATCCGGGACCATGTTATGGCGCTACCAACGGAAGCATCGGCCTTTCGGCTTATGGTGGAAATCAACCCTATAAATCTATTACCCTGACGCGTAGCGGAACTGAGATCGCTAAATTAACCTCCGGAAATAGTTTTGCCAATTATGACAATCTGGTCGCTGGAACTTATGTGGCAAAGGTGGTTGATAATACGGATGTGGAGTACTCCACAACCATTGTTTTGACACAGCCCGATGAATTGGTTCTTTCTTTTTCCAAGCTGAGCGATGTCACCTGCAACGGGGCTGATGATGGTCGCATTCAGTTTAGAGCTGAAGGTGGTACGCCTTTTCCCGGCGATGCCATGGATCCTTTGTTGCCTGATAATGATTATTATATTGTTTCTCTTATTCCTGCAACAGGCAGTGCCCGTACTGTTTATATTGAAGAAGGGGCGACTGCTGACGAGGAGGTCACTGATTTGTTTGCCGATAGC
This sequence comes from Geofilum sp. OHC36d9, assembly GCF_052400685.1. Taxonomy (NCBI): domain Bacteria; kingdom Pseudomonadati; phylum Bacteroidota; class Bacteroidia; order Marinilabiliales; family Marinilabiliaceae; genus Geofilum; species Geofilum sp. OHC36d9. Next base: position 296,027 of record NZ_JBQTGJ010000002.1, on the reverse strand, counting down.
GGATGGGAAATATTTGTTCAGGATGCCAATGGTTGTGATGACTCGGAATTGTTTGAGATCACGGAACCTGATCCAATTGTAGTTACAGGAGCAGTCACCAATAATATATCCTGTAATGGTGCTGACGACGGGAAAATTGTGTTTACGGTTACAGGTGGCCGAAATGCTGTTACGCCCTATACCTATGATTGGTATTATGAAGATGGGACCTTGCTCGCAGCAGATGCCGGGGCTTCCGGAAGTGGCCTGGCACCGGGTGGGTATTACGTTGAGGTTAAAGAATTTGCCGCTCCCAATTGTCCAGCTGTTTCTACTATTTATGATATTATTGAGCCATCGGCATTGACTGTTTCAGTCGACGCTTTTGATGTAAACACTTGTAAGGGTGATAATTCAGGTCGTATTGAAGTCGTTGTTAATGGCGGTGTCTCACCTTATCGCGTTGATTACGGAACGGGAGTGGTGTCGGGTAACGGCCCTGTATTTGAAATCCCGGATCTTTTGGCCGGTGCCTACAATATTACTGTGACCGACGATGACGGTGCCGGATGTATTGAAAGTGGTACTGCAACCATTAACGAACCGGTAGCCACTTTAACGCTTACTGATTTGGTGACAAGTATTGATTGCGAGACGGTTAATACGGGTAAAGTTTCTTTTAAACTTGAGGGTGGCGTTCCCAATAGTGGAGGAGAGTTTGCTTATCGCGCGGTTTTGCTTAATACCACCAACTCTTCATCATGGGCCAAAGAGAGTCTCTCCTCTTCTCAACCGGTTGCGCTTGATTTTGATGGATATCCATTACCTGCCGGCGATTATAAACTGACAATTACCGACCGTAATGCATCGGCTTCGGCCAGTTGTGCAGCAATTGTTGAGACATTTTCTTTATCGCACATCAATGTCACATCTACAGTTGCAGATGCTACGTGTGCCGGCGTTAATACCGGTGAAATAAAAGATATTACCATTACCGGTGGCAGTGGAGATTATTCCTGGACCTGGTCAACCACCGATGGTCTCGGTTATAATAACAGTGTCTTGAACCAGACCGGGTTATCGGCCGGTACTTACAATTTGGCATTAACGGATAACACGCGTAGTTGCACTGTAAACACAAGTTATGATGTTGATTACAGCTACGACCTTCAAATTAGTGCTTCTGTTAAAGCTGTATCGTGCGCTGATGCAGCGGATGGCAGAATCAACAATGTTGTGGTAACCGGGATTTCGGATCCAACTTCTGTCATCTATCACTGGCAGGGTCCGGATGTTGATAAAACAATGGCTGGTTCTGATGTGGATTTGGATCCCAACCTTAGCAATTTGGAAGGTGGTACTTATATGCTTACGGTAACCGATGGCAGCGGATGCTCAGTAATTGAATCGTTTACGGTTAATGTGCCACAGCCTATTACCTATGATCTGTCAACAGATTTAGATAACTGTAATTACTCGCGTAGTATTACTTTAGATAATGTGGCTGGTGGCACGGGAACTCGTGTATATGTTTGGAACGGACCCGACGGTTTCACCCAGGCGGCGCAGAGTATTACAGGTATTACAGTTCCAGGTATTTATTCCGTTACCGCAATTGATGATAACAATTGTCAGGCAACGCAGTCTATTACTGTTCCCGGTGAAATGACTCTTTCGGCCACCACTAACCACGTGAAGTGTTATGGTGATAATACGGGATCTATTGTACTTGATGTTGAAGGTGGAACTGGGAATTATAAATATGCATGGACACAAACCGATGGCGGATCCGGTGTTGCGGCCAGCGATCGAAATCAAAACGATCTCACGGCTGGAACTTATACCGTTGAGGTAACAGACGAAGGTCAATCGTGTGGAGCCGGTAGTTATCATACAGAGACTTTAAAGGTGGTGATAACCCAGCCCGAAGAATTGAGTGTGACAGGTGAAGTTACCGATGTGTTATGCGCCGGTGATGAGGATGGTAAAATAATACTGTCGCCTGTTGGTGGCAGCGGAAGTTATTACTACAGCTGGTCTTCGGCAAATGGCACCGGCCTGATCGCCGGTCAACGGAATCAGACCGGTTTGTCGGGTGGCGAATACAGTGTGGTGCTTACCGATGCGGTTAATAAATGTAATGCCGTGGCTAATTTTACAGTGGAGGAACCCGAAGCTTTGGATTTTGATCTGACGGTGGTCGATACTGACTGTGCCGATCAGAACAGCATCACTATAAATAATCCTTCCGGTGGCTCAGAGGCTGTCGCTAACTACAAGTATAGCTGGGCCGGACCGGGTATTGCCGTTGCTGATGCCAGCAGTCAGACAGACTTGCCCGGCGGAGTTTACACCATCCGGATGAGCGATACCGGTATTAGTGAGTTGTGTTATGTAGAAAAGGAAGTAACGCTTACCAAAACATTGGAAGCTTCGGCTGTGACGACCCCAGAAACGTGTCCCGGTTCGCAGGATGGAACCATTGTCCTCACGGTAAATGAAGGTGTTGCACCTTATTTTTACCAGTGGACCGATGCCGATGGTAATGCGTTGCCTAACGCGTCCAATCGTAATCAGTCGTCATTGGGCGCCGGTACTTATAAGGTAACAATTACCGACTCCCGTTCGGGGGCTTGTACTTTTGATCTGGAAGTGGTAGTGGGGCTTGCTCACGACATTGAATTGCATGGCTCTGTTACCGACGTGAAGTGTTATGGTGATGACTCCGGTGCTATCGACCTTACGGTGCTGAATGGCTCGGGTGATTATGATTTTGAATGGACAAGTGTCGGATTTAAAGAGACGACCGAAGATATTTCGGGTCTTTCAGCCGGTAGCTATAATGTGGAGGTAAATGATAATGTATATGGTTGTAGTGTTAACACTGTTTATACTATTAAACAACCCACTTCGGCTATCGGTTTAACATCGGCTGTTACGGATGTGAAATGTAAGGGCTCAGCAACAGGAGCTATTGATATTTCTGTAACCGGCGGTACAGGGACTCCGGATAAATTTACTTTTCAGTGGAGCTCTGCTTCAGGCGGGAATCCGGTCTCTTCTGTAATGGATCAAAAAGGGTTGCTGGCTGCTGATTACAGCGTTCGTGTTATAGATAGCGTGGGGTGTGTGGCCGATTTTGGACCTTTCACTGTTTCCGAACCGGCAAAGGCGTTGCAGGTTAGTCTGGTTGAAGTGATACACGTGACTGTGAATGGCGGAACGAATGGTGCCATTGAGGTAGACGCAACGGGTGGTTTTGGTAACTATAGCTATGATTGGGTTTTAGTAACAACAGATGGTTTAGGAAATGAAGTAACAACTGCGGTAGCGGGTTCAACCAATCGTCAGGAAGGTTTGGAAGCCGGAGTATATCGTGTTACTGTTACCGATGATAATGGATGTACTGAATCATTGCAACAGATTGTTAATGAACCTGGTGGAATATTAACGATTCATACTACTACCAAAAATATTCGTCCTTGTAGCGATAATGCAAATGGTGAGTTGCTGGTACAGGTAACGGGTGGTACGCCCGATATGACCAATGGTACGCCGGAGTATGATATTTTGGTTACGCGCGGTGGTACAGTTATAGCAGATGAACATGATGTGAGTGTGAATCTTACCGGGTTGGCGGCTGGAACTTATCACATCGCGGTAGTGGATGCCAATAGTGTACTGGTGGATAAAGATTTGGATATAACTGCATTCGATCCTTTAGTGGTTGATGTCGATATTGATAATCATGTAACCTGTTATCAGGGGAATGATGCTTCAATTACGTTGATGGTATCAGGAGGTGAACCTAATACGGCTAATAAATATAGGGTGTATTTGTTGGGTGCTGATGTTGATGATAGCCGTGAAACAACCGGTACTGAAACTTTTTCGGGTTTATCGGCCGGAACCTATATTATTCGTGTTTGGGACGATGCCGATGGTGATGGTTCTTTCGCTAATGCCGATCCTGTAGAGGACGATTGTTTTTATACGGAAACATTGACTATTGAGCAACCGGAAGCGGTGGCTTCCCTGAGTTTGGTGGCCGGCAGTGAGGATCTTTGTATTGGCAGTAAACCGCAACTACAGATTATTGTAACTGACTGGGATGTGGTTTCTGATCCGTTGACCGTGACGCTTAACGATAATACTGTTCTTACGGTTGATGAATCGCCTATTATTTTTGAACCGGATGATGCGCCACCTATCGGTGTCTTTGAATATGAGATTACAAGTGTGGAAATAAGTTCATGTGCTAAAGGCTACGGTCAGGGAACTGCCGGGGTGATTGTTCATTCCTTACCTACGGCTCACATGATGGGTGATAACCGGATATGCCTGGCTGATTCAGCTCTTGTTTCGGTTGATTTAACCGGAACGGCACCCTGGAGTATTACTTATTCAGATGGAACGCAAACCACTACGGTGGATGATATTTTGACTTCGCCTTACCAGTTTAAGGTGGCGCCGGATGCAACAACCAAATACGAGTTGCCCTGGGTTAGTGACGCTTATTGTTTCAATACCGGAACCGGCAGTGCTGAGATTGAAGTAGACGATGTGACAGAAATAGCATTGGTGGCTGATGATTCGCCGGAAATATGTAACGGTGATAGTTTTGACCTTTTCTTTGAATTCTCGCCCAATACCGATGGCCCTTGGTTTGTGGTCTGGACCGAAAAAACATCTTCCGGAACACAAACGTTTAGTCGTTTGATTTCTGCGACTGATTTACTCCCGGCACCTGATGATAACAGGTACAAATTAACCGTTTTACCCAAAGTTACAACCACCTATGCCATTGCTGATATTCAGGTGAGAAATGGGGGTGATAATTATTGCGACGGCAATGTGGTCGATCAGGAAGTGACCGTGACGGTGAATCAACTGCCGCAACAACCGGCTTCTATTAGTGGTAAGACCGTTATTTGTCAGGGTACAGAAGCTGAATATTCTATATCTTCAGTTTCAGACGCCACCAGTTATGAGTGGCAGCTACCCAAAAATGTTACTTTGTTGAGTGGCGGCGGAACCAATAAAATTAGTGTTTTGTTTACCGAGACAGCCGAATCGGGTTATCTTCGGGTTCGTGGGTTGAACATCTGTGGTGAAGGTGCATTCCGTCAGGTGTATATTAGCGTGAATGAATACCCGGAAACCATTGGTGAGATAACGGGCCCAACTGCAGTGTGTCAGGGCACTCCCGAAATTTCTTTTAGCGTCGATCCGGTTGATGATGCCACTCAATATTTCTGGACGGTGCCTGACGGATGGTCGTTTACCGGTCAGAATAGTACCGGCATCTGGGTTACCATAGATCCGAATATCGATAATTTTACAGGACAGGTAACTGTTACTCCGGTTAATGATTGCGGCAATTCGTTGGTGACTAAATCACACGAGTTTACTATTTATCCGTTGCCTACTGCTGATGCGGGACTTGATGGCGATGTGTGTGGAACGTCCTATACGCTTACAGCGCAGGATCCGGATGCCGGTTCTAGTGGTGTATGGTCGCTGGTTGAGGATAAGGGTTATGGTGAGATTACCGACCCTACAAATCCCAAGACAGAGGTAACGAACCTTAGTCGTGGTGATGTGACGTTCCGCTGGACGGTTACCAATTCCAATATTGGGGGAACCTGTGAGGTTTATGATACTGTGACCATCCGTAATAATCAACTGGCGGTGTATGCCGTACCGGGTGCCAGCAGTATTTGCGATGGCGTGGTTGATGTAACCGGAACGCCTGTTCCGGCCCTGTCCGGAACAGTAGGAGTGTGGAGTGTTGTTGCTCCTGCCGGTTCAAAGGCGGTGATTGATGATGCGTCGTTAAATAGTACGACTATCAGTAATCTTGAACCGGGTGAAAACCGGTTCCGATGGAGTATTATTCAGAATGGGTGCGAAAGTTATGCCGAGGTGACGGTGATGAATAATGAACCCGACGAAGCTGTTATAGATGGCGATGAGGTGATCGATATTTGTGTTGATGAGATCGATCTTACGGCTAATACGCCTTTAGAAGGTACAGGTGAGTGGAGTGTTGTTAAGGGGTATGGTCATATATCCGATGTTTCTGCCTCCGACATTTCTGTGACTGACTTGTCGCGCGGCGATAATATTTTCCGTTACACCATTACAAAAGGTAGTTGTTATACTTACGATGAGGTTATGGTGCGCAACAATCAGTTGGATGTGGATGCCGGAAAGGATCAGACGGTGTGCGATGCATCTGCAATGTTAGAGGGCAGCACGCTGCCTGTCGATACGGAGGGAGCCTGGGAAGTTGCTAAAGGTGTTGGCCATTTTACCAATGGCACTTTGCCTGACGCATCTGTCGATGGATTAGCTGTGGATGAAAATAAACTGGTATGGAAAGTCCTTAAAAGAGGTTGCGTTAGTACTGATACAGTTGTTATAGTTAATAATCAACCTACCGTGGCAACGGTTGGAAGCGTTCAAACCAAGTGTGGCTTTGAAACGTTGCTTACTGGTAATAAAGCTATTGAAGGTAACGGACGCTGGAGTATCGTGACCGGAAGTGGGGATTTTGAAGATATAACAGATCCGACAACCAAAGTGACCAACCTAGGGTTGGGTAAGAATAGTTTTCGCTGGACCATTCGCAAAGGTGCTTGTTCTACTTCTGCCGATTTGGTGGTTTATAACAATAGAGTTGAGGTGGATGCCGGCAAAGATTTTTCTTCCTGTTCACGACTGGTTACCATGAGTGGTAGTGCGGTTCCGCTATATGGAATGGGACAGTGGAATGTGCTCGCGGGTGTCGGTGGTGGTACTATCACCTCTTCCGAACGGACGAAACCCAATGCGCAGATTAGTGGACTTGATTATGGTGTCAATGGTTTTATATGGACCATCGATAATGGCGGCTGTATTAGTTCCGACACGGTTTATGTCAATAATAGTACGCCTTATCCTGTCGAGGCGGGTATGGATCAAACGATTAATGGCACTGCTGCAACTCTGGATGCAGAGTTTGTTACATATGGTGAAGGAACGTGGAGTTTGGTTTCAGGAGGTGGTACCATAGCGACATCTGATATTCATAATCCACAGGCAACGATTACCGATTTGAGGCGGGGGGAAAATGTTTTCCGTTGGACGGTTTCAAATGGTGATTGCTTTGATTACGATGATGTTATGATTACAAATGGTGAAGTAACCGAGGCCGATGCCGGACCCGATCAAAAAGTTTGTGATGCTACTGCCCGACTCGAAGGTAATGATCCTGATGTAGCTTTGGGACAATGGTCTGTCGTATTAGGGGCTGCAACTTTTGAGAATATTAATGACCCTGAAACCCGGGTCTATAATTTGGCGGCTGGGGAGAATACCCTGAGATGGACCATTTCATATTCATCCAGTTCCAGTTTTGATGATGTTATCATTACCAATAATCAGCCCGATCAGGCCAGAGCCGGGTACGACGATGCCATTTGTGCCGATAATGTGCAGTTGAAGGGTAATAAGCCCGGGTTTAATTTGGGTACAGGGGTCTGGGAGTTATTGTCAGGTGGTGGAACTATTGAAGATGTGAGTTTGCCCAATCCAAAGGTAACCGATCTTATGCATGGTGAAAATTTGTTTGTGTATACCATTTCCAAGGACGATTGTGCTTCGTCGGATACAGTATCTATTATTAATGGTTTGCCAACAACGGCTAATGCTGGTGATGATGGTGTGACCTGTGATGGCACGATGCGTCTTTTACCCAATAGTCCGACTTATGGATCAGCCTCATGGCGCACAGGTGGCGAAGGTTCTGCCCGTTTTGAAGGCAATTGGGTTTATGATCTGGCGCAGGGTGACAATGAATTGATCTATGTCATTGAAACCGATTATTGTACTTCTACTGATACGCTGGTGGTTACTAATAATAAGCCTACAGGTTCCAACGCTGGTCGTTTGCAGGATATTTGTGAGGATGAGGTGACCATGACTGCTTCGCAGGTTTATTATGGCGTGGGCACATGGGAACAATTGACCGGTTCGGGAGTGATTGCTGATATTCATGACCCGTCAACTTTGATTACCGGCTTAGCCAAGGGCGAAAATCGTTTTAAATGGTTGGTCGATAATAATGGCTGTACTTCTTCTTCGGAAGTGATCATCAATAATAATTTTGTGGAAGCGTTGGCCGGCGATATGCAAATAAATTGTGCGGATACTGCCATGTTACAAGCTAATAATCCTTCACCCGGGATAGGTAGCTGGGGGGTTCAGGGTGGTTCCGGATCGGCTAACTTTGAGGATGCGACAGATCCGTATACTTTGGTTTCGAATCTGGATCAGGGATCCAATATCCTGACATGGACCGTTGAGTATAAAGGTTGTGTCGATGTTTCCACGGTGGAGGTCATTAATAACAACCCCACGGTGGCCGATGCAGGGTATGATATTCCTTCTTGCGATCCGGATGTTATACTGACGGCCAACACGCCGACGGTGGGCGATGGAACGTGGACTATCGTGGATGGCGGTGGCGATTTTACATCGCCCAATGGTTTTGCAGATGCCATAAATGATCCGGGAGCACGTATCGAAAATCTTAAGTTTGGACGTAATATTCTTCGTTGGACTATACGTAACAAATCATGCGTGTCGTCGGATGACGTCGTGGTTGAATACAATACAATTCAGGCCAGTGCTGGTGACGATCGCGTTGTTTGTGCTGATGAAGTGATTTTGCAGGGAAATAATCCTTTTCCGGGTTCTGGTAATTGGTCAATCCCTGGCGGGGAGGGAACGGCGGTATTCACTGAGCCTTCACAACCTGGTACGACGGTTAACAATTTACAGAAAGGTTCTAACACTCTGCGTTGGACTATCGGCTATAAAGGTTGTGTGACGTCCGACGATGTGGTGATTACCAATGACCTTCCCAGCACTGCGTATGCCGGTAACAAACAAACGTTGTGCGATGATGCAACGATTTTGGATGCAACGAAACCTGCTGTGGGTACCGGACGCTGGACGGTAGTAACCGGGGCCGCTGTTTTTGCCGACGAAACATTGAATAATACGTCTGTTTCGGCCTTGGCTAAAGGTGATAATATATTCGTATGGACCACGAAAAATAACAAGTGTACACTCGAAGACCAGGTCGTTATAGTTAATAATAAACCTTCGGAGCCATATGCCGGTGCCAGTTATGAAGAAGTTTGTTCTTCTGATTTTACATTGAAAGCGGCAACGCCTGATTTTGGAACGGGTACATGGAGTATTATTTTAGGCGGAGGTACTTTGGAAGAACCAACTAATCCCCGGTCAGATATTACAAATCTTGATTATGGAACTAATACCTTGAGATGGACGGTGTCGCAAGGTAATTGTTCGCTTTATTCAGAAGTAACAATCGAAAATAATACACCTACCACCGCCAATGCCGGACCCGACATTCAGGATTGTAAGGATATACATGTTTTGGATGCCAATATTCCCGTTGAAGGAAATGGGACATGGAGCAGGATTAGCGGATATGGTGACTTTAATGATGCGTCAAATGCGAAAGCGACAGTTAGTAATCTGGCGTTTGGAGAGAATGTATTTGAGTGGACTATCACCAAAGGCAATTGTTTTTCTTCTGATCAGGTGGTAATTTTCAATAAAATTCCTGACAAGGCGTTTGCCGGTACTGACCAGACCGGTTTGTGTGATACTTATACGGTTTTGAATGCCAACGATCCGGTTTCGGGTGAAGGACGTTGGTCGGTGATTAAAGGACAGGGTACATTTGACAACGAAACCAGTTTTAATTCAAAGGTGAGTGAAATTGGTTTTGGCGAGAATATTTATCGTTGGGAAGTAGCTTACGGCGAATGTTCAACCACCGACGAAGTGGTGGTGATTAGCAATAAGGCTGAGGCTTATGCCGGTGAAGATCAGGTTGTTTATGAGCCATCTGCCACTTTGAATGCCAATAATGCGGGTGAACTGGATGCCCTTTGGACGATTGTCGGAACCAGTACTGCTCAGTTGGCTGATGCAAGTTTCTTTAATACCTCGGTTAGCACTTTGAGTGAAGGTATTAATACTTTTAAATGGCGTATTGATGTCAATGGTTGTGTTACAAGTGATTTGGTTAGTGTGGATTATCGTCCTATCCCGGATGCCGGGTTTATTACGGATGTTGAGTCGGGTTGTTATCCTTTGGCGGTTCAGTTTACCAATTATTCGGTGGGCGGATCTGTTTATAATTGGGATTTTGGCGATGGTAATACTTCGGGTGACCGTAACCCCAAACATACATTTAATGAACCGGGTGTGTTTAATGTGAAGCTCGTTGCGCCTGGCCCCGATGGAAATGATGGCGTTTTCACGAAGTCTATTGAGGTGTATGACCATCCCATTGCCGATTTTACAGTAAATCCCCAGTTGGTTTATGTGCCGGGCGATAAGGCCAGGTTTTACGACCTTTCGTCGGATGCCGTTTCATGGAACTGGCGTTTTGGAGACGGAGAGGTTTCTGAAGAACGAAATCCATCCTACGAATATCAGGAAGAAGGGGTTTATTCCGTTCAGTTAGTGGTTTCCAATCAATATGGTTGTTTGGACACCCTGTTGATGACCGATATTATTACGGCGGAACCACAGGGTTTTGTGGAATTTCCAAATGCATTTAAACCACGCCCCGGAGGCTCTTCCGAAAGTGTCGATCCATCTTCTGAGTATGTGGTGGTTTTCAAGCCTGCGTTTCGGGATATTGATACTTTTACGATGGAAATTTTTAATAGGTGGGGGCAGAAGGTCTTTCAAACCAATGATATGGAAAATGGTTGGGACGGAATGTACGAGGGGCAGCTTGCGCCGCAGGGAGTGTATGTTTATAAAGTCAGCGGCCGGTATTTGAATGGTCGTGAGTACCGGAAAACCGGAAGTGTGCTGCTCGTGAGATAATGGTATGGCTTATGATTTAATGTACACTGTCGTTATTTTGAACGACAGTGTACATTGATTCGTACCATTAATAATCTTTTAATGGTGTGTTTTATGTTTAATGATTGGTATGAATTTTTCATTTTACTCGTGTAACTTCTTTATAAAATATTCGTTTACTCACTCACAAACTAAAACAAAGGGCTGTGAAGTTATTAAATAATATAATTATTTTGTTGATAGCAGGGTTGGCCGTAACTGGAACTTCTTCAGCTCAGGATGTCTCTTTTTCGCAGGTTTATTCGGCGCCTCTTTATTTGAGTCCCTCTTTCGCAGGATTTACTAACGGGGGGCGTGTGGCGCTGAATTATAGGGATCAGTGGCCGGGGATTTCAAATACCTTTCGTACTTATGCGTTATCGTACGACCAATATTTGGCAGGTTTTAACAGTGGAATTGGCTTGTTGGTAGTCCGGGACGATCAGGGGGGGGGGCAGTTGGTTACGCAGGATGTTGGTGTGGTTTATGCTTATGAATTAGGAATAACACGTGATATCTTTGTTCGACCAGGCCTTCAGTTTAAATATTCAGAGCGCAAAATTGACCCTTCTCGTTTGTCGCAGGTAGGCCCCGATGGCAATATATTCCCCTGGATTAATGCCGAGTTTCCTGTTGAGAATTATCGTAAAATTGATGCGACCGCCTCTTTGATGGTATATTCTGATTTTTTATGGTTGGGCTTTACAATGGATCATTTGGTGAAAAATGATATTGGTTTTACAGATATAGAGACTTCTGTTCCTATTAAAACGGTTGTTTATGGTGGTTGGAAGTATGTTTACCAGGAGGCTTCACGCGGTCGAGATGAGCAAAGTGCATCGTTGGCTTTTATGTATCGTAATCAGGCCGGCTTCAATCAACTCGATGCGGGTGTTTACTGGTATACTAATCCAATTGAAGTGGGCTTGTGGTATCGTGGATTGCCCGGCATCAGCAGTGAATCTCTGACAACTAATGATGCTTTAATTTTTAGTCTGGGAATTAATGTCGGGACCATCCATCTGGCTTATAGTTATGATTTAACGCTTTCCGGATTGGCGGGTCATAGCGGTGGTGCCAATGAATTTTCTCTTATTTACAGGTTTGCCAATAAGTCGGTAAAATCGAAGCCAAGAGGACCAATTCCTTGTAGTGATACTTCTGCTGATCCAGGTAGATCTAATTCCCGGTCACGTCCTCGTAAGCTTTTTTGATCAGAGACTTTTTATTTGACTGGCTTTTGTTTTGGCATCAACTCTCTTTTTTTGCTTTTCGAATTGTTCAATTTGTAAATTGAAATATTTTTTTATTTGGGTTATTGTGAGGCTATAATGTAAGGTATCCTTACAGAGTTTTTTTTGTAAGATAATGTTCTGTTATTATTTTGTTATGTCTTAGAATAAAAGCTCAAATGCTCGATTAGTATAGTTTGAATTTTAGGTTTCAGAAGTCTGGAAGACGCGTTTTTACTATGGTAAATGGCCATTTTGAAATCAATTGTTTTGCAAAGTTTCAATTTTATAGATCGACACTAATTAGAACCTGTCCATAAACTAAGTGTTTGAGATATAAAGCTCAAATTCATGGCTTGTACAGACATGAAAAATCAGTGAGTTTATTTTTCGTAAATGCCTGTTTTTATGACAACCGTAATGTAGATGTTGACTTTATAGGCAAAGACTAATTATTCTTCAGGTTTCTTGAACTCTTAATTTGTTGTTCGTATTATCAGTATAGACTATGTAAAATATTAAAATTAGTTTGTTAACTGTTTTTTAATATTAGTTATAAACTTATATTTGTTGTCGGTAAAATTATACCTGTTTCGAAGGTCTTTTAGTGATTTTTAGATGCAGTCGTGTGAAATAACCGTAGCGCTTTTATTGGTTTAGTTATGCTGAAGTTTGAGCATGTCAAAGGCTTTGCTGATGCATTATTAAATTGTTCTATTTTTTTACAAATTGTGATAGCATAAAACGACCGTAATGTATTTCATCCATAAGAGATTCATTATCCGGCGCGTTTTGTGTGCCCTTAATAAGCAAATTTTAAACACATGAAAAATCTTTCTTTAATTGTTAATGTTGTTTTGGTAATAGCTGTTACAGCTTTGTTTATCATTGTTTTTTCGGATGGCCGGGCTGATGACAATGGGCAGGTTAATGTCGATAGCGCAGAAGACGCCTCGGCTCAGTTGGTGTTTATCAACACCGATTCATTGTTGTTGAAATATGAATATGCACGGGTTTTAAGCGAAAAATTAATAAGCAAGGAAGAAGCTTCAAGAACAGATTTGAATGAGCGTGTGAAGATTTTTCAACAGGATATGAATGAGTTTCAACGTAAGTTGCAAAATAATGGCTTTTTGTCGTTGGAACGGGCTCAAAGTGAGGAGAGCCGCCTGAGGAAGAAGGAGCAGGAACTTCAGGAATTAAACAGCCGTTTTTCAAATGAATTGATGGTTGAACAAGATAAGATGAATCGGGAGTTACGCGATACTATTACTTCATTTCTTAGTACGTATTGCCAGGAACGTTCGTATCAAATGGTGTTGAGTAATACAATGGGCGATAATCTTCTTTACGCTGATGAATCGCTTGATGTGACTAATGAAGTGGCAGAAAAATTGAATGCACGTTATAAAGTGGTTGATAAGTAGTGCTTACGCATTTTTAAAATAAATTGGGCCGGAAATTGTATTTCCGGCTTTTTTGGTATTATCTGTTTTTTAGAAAGAGTTCATGAAGTCAGCTGATCTGTTAATAACCAGATATCTGGAAAAACATCCGGTGCTCGCGGGGCCTTTTAGAGCGGCGAAGCGAGATTTGGCATGGATCGTTGTGGTGCCTGTTTATCGTGAGGAAGCGTATTTGTTTGACATGCTGGATTCCGTCCTGAAATGTAATGCACCTGTTTTACCGGGTGAAGTTATTTTAGTCTTTAATACCTCTTCGGTTGATGAGGCAACTATTGTGGACGAGCAGCGAGCCTGCGCGCGTAAAGTTAGAAGCAGGTATGGTGACCAACCGGCGCCCTGGTTAACCCTGCTGGTGGCTGAGGCCTATGATCTTCCTAGGAAGCATTTTGGGGCCGGCTGGGCTCGTAAGATCGGCATGGACATAGCTTGCGCCCGATTGCTTTCAATTGACAACCCTATGGGGGTAATATTAACTTTGGATGCGGATGTGGCGCTGTCGCCCAATTATTTTACAGAAGTAACAAAATGGTTCGCGGCAGGTGAAGACCGGCAAGGTGCTGCTGTTTATTTTGAGCATCCGATAGATGGCAATGATTTTGAGGGTGAGGTGTATAAAGCCATCACGTTGTACGAGCTGCATTTAAGATATTATCTACAGGCGCTTCGTTATGTTGGTTTCCCGTATGCTTTTCATACAATGGGATCGGCGATGGCGGTACGGGCCGTTGCTTATGCTCGTATAGGGGGGATGCCCCGAAAGCAGGCCGGCGAAGATTTTTATTTTTTACAGAAATTAATTCCGTTGGGTGTTTTTGGGGAGATTAATACCACTGTTGTTTACCCTTCTCCGCGGCCGTCTGATCGTGTTATTTTTGGTACGGGCGCAGCAATATCCAATCATCTGAAAGGGGCTGATTCGGCTACAACAACCTATCATATAAAGGCTTTTGATGATTTAAAAGTGTTTTTCGATTCTTATCACGAATTATACGAGGTGGCTTCAGCGCAGTATGAAAGCTGGACTTATAAGCTGTCGGGACCGGTTCGTAGCTTTTTGCTAAATAGTGGTTTTTTTGAGGACCTTGATCGTTTAAAAGCGGTATGTGGGCAACAGTCCGTATTTAATAAACGTTTCTTTGAGCTTTTCAATTCCTTTAAGGTGGTTAAATATCTTAATTATGTTGAAGCGCATTTTTATGATCGGATGCCGGTTTTTGATGCGGCTATGCAATTGCTTGAAAACATGAAGTACGAGTCAGATGATTTATTGACCGATGAAGAAATGCTGCAATTTTACCGGCGGCTGGAACGAAACCACCCCAAAATTATTGGGTAGCCTTTTGTTAATTTCAGACAGATTTTATTTAGCTCTGAAACTATAGTAAAAGTCCAGTAATGCCGAAAGTGCTACAAATATGATCCAGTAGCTGCGGTTAAAGTAAATAGCTGTTACTGCGGCAGCCAGTGCCAAACCGCTGAATACATATACGAAGCTTCTGCGACGGTCTTCAGGAGCCGTCATTATCCAGTTGTATATTCTTATTGCCAAAACAGGAATTAACCCTGTTATCAAAACTGGTACGGCAAAGTTTATTTCGGTGATGTGAAGAATTATGCCGCCCAAAATCAGCAGCATGGCAAAATAGTATATTGTGGTTAATGTCTTGTTTATTTGCATTTATAATGTTTTGATGATGAATGTGAAAATGTATAAACCTGGATATCTATTCTTCTATTACAATGAATAACTCTTCATTGGGCTTTTTCATCAGGTATTGTTCGCGGGCGTATTTTTCGAGATGTTCAGGATCGCTGTGAAGTTCTTCCATCTTTAGGCGGTTGCTTTCTATTTCCAGTTGATAGTGTTTTTTTTGTTCCTGTAACTCGCTGTTACGCCGTGCCAGCGATATACGATCTACAATACTGTTTTGATCGAATAATATAAGCCAGGTAAAAAACAACAACCCGGTTAGGATAAATTTGTTTTTGATTATCCTAAAGGTGGTTTTTATTTTTTGGTTGCCTGTCATTCTGATCTTTATTTGGCACAAATTTACGTTTTTTCCGATACAAACCAATAGCTTGCTATTGCGCGTTTTCTCTGCGAAGAGTGTTTATCGATTGGGTGCCTATCAGTCGGTCACAACGATCGTTCATAGATTTATAGTAAATCAAAATCAGGTAGTCATTCTCCGTTTCCTGGAAACTGTTTTCAATCGGAAATAATTCTCCTTTGCTATTATCATCTTCTTGCACGAGGTACTGGTAATTATAATAGCCTTGTTTTAAGACCAACGTTTTTTCGTAGACGTTTTGTTGTGCATTATAGGTCATTAAAGAGTTTTCGTTCAGTTGCCAGTTGGTTAATGCCCCGTTGAGATAAATTTTTTGGGCGGGTTGAGGCCGTGCGATTTTCAGACTGAAGTGCACAAATGCATAGTCGGCCTGCAATTCATCATCGTCGTATTCAGTCACTTCAATCAGGTATTTTCCGTTAATATCCTGCTGGTAATGATAGCTGTCAGGTTGACGTGGCAGGTCGGTAAATAATGTGAAGTGATAAAACGGATCTACAAAGTCTATAGATGCTACCTGATCAGTCACAAAACGTGTACTTCGCAGGTCTGCATATCTGAATTCGTTGCCGCCTTCCATAATTACTTCGCGGTTGTAATTGAAGTCCAGTTCTTCCTTTCTTACAAATAATGGTTTTAAGCCATGGATTATATTGTCGGTGCGCCCGTTTTGAATAATGGTGGCTGAAATCTCATCCATTGGATTATTGATGTTAAAACCTTTGTGTTCTACTTTGAAATCAATTTCCTGATAGGCTTTTCTGATCGACGATTGGGCTGTGTTTAATGTCGATGAAAGGACAGTGACCACGGTTTCGGTCACCATAAATCGTTTTATTAGGACAGGTGTTGCTTCATGACCATTTTCGTAAACCGTAAGCAGATAGTTTCCCGATCGTGTTACATTGATGTTACTATTGGGGATGGTTAGCCTATAATGAATATAATCGAAGGTGGTATTAAATGAAAAATCATAATCGGTAATCGGATTTGACGGAATACCTGTGATATATTCAGTTGTCATAAGAGCAGATGCTTGCCAGTCGGCATCGCACAAAGTAATTTTATAATAGTAGTTTTTGATGCCACTGCCGGGTTCGTCAAAGGAGAGCGTTAGGGTTTGGTCGCTGTTAAGTTTGAAAATGGGGTAGGATAATACCCAGTCGTTACGATGAAATTGTACCGTTTTTAGTGCGGGGGAAATATACTCTGGAATTTGAGCTTTAATATTAGCCTGATTGATAAAAGCAATGTTAAATATTGTGAAAATCAACAAAGTGGATTTTAAGTTGTTTAAAGATAAATTTCTGTAATTGTTTAGACAGAAGAGATTAAGATTAATTCGGAGTAATTGGTATTGTTTTTTTGCTCTCATAATGAAATGGTTTCTGTTCTGCAATATAATGGAAAACTTATATTTTTATTTAATTTTGCCACAAATTAAAACACAATTCAAGTATGTCTGAGGTGATTAAAATAAAGAAAGGGCTTGATATCCCTCTTAAGGGAAAAGCCGAGAGAGTATTCGGACAAACCCAATTGCCTGGTCTATTTGCGGTTAAGCCAACTGATTTTCACGGGCTGACACCTAAGATGGCTGTAAGAGAGGGCGATCCGGTCAAGATTGGTTCTGTGCTTTTCTTCGACAAGTATCATCCTGAGATCAAGTTTGTTTCGCCTGTAAGTGGAACACTTAAAAGTGTTAACCGTGGTGAGCGTCGTATGATTCTGGAGGTGATTGTTGAGAATGACGGAAAAGATACATTTGTTGATTTTGGAAAAGCCAACCCGGCCTCCATGCAACGCGACGCTGTAATTGAGCGTCTTTTGGAAAGTGGCGCATGGCCCTATTTCCGCCAACGGCCTTATGATGTTATTGCGAATCCGCAGGATACACCTAAGGCTGTTTTTATTTCCGGCTTTGACACGGCGCCACTGGCTGTTGATACCGAATTTGCGTTGACGGGAGAGGAGGATGCTTTTAAGGCCGGACTTGAAGTGCTTAAAAAATTAGCGTCTGAAGTGCACCTCAGCTTACCTGCTAATTCCGAATCGAAGGTGTTTTCTGGTCTTGATGGTGTGGATGTGCACTTTTTTGATGGGCCGCATCCTGCCGGTAACGTTGGGGTTCAGATTCATCATATCAGCCCGATTAATAAAGGTGAAAAAGTGTGGGTTATCCTTCCTCAGGATGTGGTTTCTTTGGGTCATCTGTTCCAATCCGGTCATCACAATTTTTCAAGAGTCATTGCCGTAGCTGGTTCCGAGGTTAAGAAGCCTGCCTATTTTCGCTATCGCTTGGGAGCATCTGTCAAGGATTTGTTGAAAGGAAATGTGAATGAGGGATCGCTTCGTGTGATCAGTGGAAATGTGCTGACCGGAGAGAAAATTGCCGAGGACGGCTATCTGGGCTTTTATAATAATCTGGTGACAGTAATTCCCGAGGGCGACGACTACGAGTTATTGGGTTGGGCTATGCCCGGCTTCGGAAAGTTTAGTATGTCGCGAACTTTCTTTAGCTGGTTGTTTCGAAATAAAGAGTACCGGCTAAATGCAAATCTGCATGGCGGTTTACGTGCCATTGTTATGTCGGGACAGTATGACAAAGTGCTACCAATGGACATCCTTCCTGAGTTTCTGATTAAAGCTATTTTGACAGAAGATATTGACGAAATGGAACAATTGGGTATTTATGAAGTGGTGGAAGAAGATATTGCATTATGCGAATTTGTTGACACCTCAAAACTTGAGTTGCAATCGATTCTTCGTACGGGTATTAATGTAATGATTAAAGAGTTAGGCGCATAAATACATGAACGAAGTCCCGTTAAAGGGCTTATTGTTGAGAAACATATCAATCAAAATAATTTCTGATGAAGGCATTAAGAAAATTTCTGGATAATATAAAACCTCACGTATCAAAAGGTGGGCGTTTTGAAATGTTCCATTCGACCTTCGACGCATTTGAGTCTTTTTTGTTTGTACCTAATCATACCAGCAAAAGTGGCGTTCATGTGCGCGATTATATCGATTTGAAACGAACCATGAGTGTTGTTGTTCTGGCCCTTGTACCGGCATTGTTGTTTGGTATCTGGAACACCGGTTATCAACATTTTTTGGCGATGGGCGTAACGGCCGATTTCTGGCAGATTGTCGGTCATGGTCTTGTTAAAGTTTTACCTATCGTTATTGTATCCTATGTCACTGGACTGGGCATTGAGTTTATTTCTGCTCAGATACGTGGTCATGAGGTTAATGAAGGATTTTTAGTTTCCGGGATGCTTATTCCGTTGATACTGCCGGTTGATATCCCGTTATGGATGGTGGTTGTGGCTACGGCCTTTGCTGTTATTCTGGGGAAAGAGGTTTTTGGTGGTACGGGAATGAATATTTGGAACCCGGCTCTGTTGGCACGTGCCTTTTTGTTTTTTGCTTATCCTGCAAAAATGTCGGGTGACCTGGTTTGGATTTCCGGGCTGTCTGACATGACTAACGTTGTTGATGGCTTTTCCGGAGCCACAGCGTTGGGGGCTGCGGTGGTTGGTAATACCACCAAATTCTCATTAATGGATAGCTTTATGGGTTTTATACCCGGTTCAATTGGTGAAACCTCAACTTTGGCCATTTTGATTGGCGCGCTGATACTTATTTATACCGGTATTGGAAGTTGGAAGGTGATGGTTTCGGTGTTTGCTGGTGGTTGCCTCATGGGGTTACTGTTTAATGTACTGGGTGCCGACAGTTCAAATGGTCTGATGCATATCAGTGCTTTGCAGCACTTAACGCTGGGCGGATTTGCTTTTGGTGCTGTATTTATGGCCACCGACCCGGTATCGGCATCGAGGACAGAAACAGGCAAGTGGATTTATGGATTTTTGATTGGCGTATTTGCGATTCTTATACGTGTATTCAACCCGGCTTATCCCGAAGGTATGATGTTAGCTATTTTGTTGATGAATACCTTTGCACCGCTTATTGATTATTTTGTGGTGGGAGCCAATATCAAACGGAGACTAAAACGAGCAGTTGTTAAAGCATAAGTAAAAAGTTGACCAAAATGAACAAACAAGGAAACGCTTATACGTTCATCTATGCTTCGGTATTGGTGGTGGTGGTTGCAGCCCTTCTGGCTTTTGTGTCACAGGGACTAAAAGACCGACAACTACACAACGAAGAGGTGGCAAAAATGGTAGACATTCTGAGGTCTATCAATGTTGAGGCTTCCAGTGCAGATGCAGTGGATAAATATCAGAAGATCGTTGGAGAATCCAGCTATATCGTGAATTTTAAGGGCGAGAAAGTTGATGGGGTTGCTTTTGATGTCGATTTGGCCGAAGAAGTACGTAAACCTATCGAAGATCGTAATTACCCGGTTTACGAAGCGCATCTTGAAAACGGAGGTGTAAAATACATCCTGCAGTTAAGAGGAACAGGATTGTGGGGGCCTATTTGGGGGTACATTTCGGTGAATGACGACGGTAACACTGTTTACGGTGCTACTTTCGGACACAAAGGTGAGACCCCAGGTTTAGGTGCTGAAATTGCAAAACCGGCCTTTCAGGCTGAGTTTCCTGGGAAGCAAATCTTTGAAGATGGCAAGCTGGTTAGTATTGCCGTTGTTAAAGGGGGCGCTGCCAAAGATGCCAAACATGAAGTGGATGCTATTTCGGGTGGTACCATTACCAGTAAAGGGCTTCAAAGTATGCTTGGTGATTTTTTTAAAGGTTATGAGTCATTCTTAAAAAATATAGAAAGGGAGAGTCATGAGTAGTGAAAAAGAACCTTTGTTTTCTGCGAAGAACCTGAAATTAGTGACAGGTCCGCTGGGTTCTCAGAACCCTATAACGACACAAGTGCTGGGTATTTGTTCGGCCCTGGCGGTAACCGCCAAACTGGAGCCGGCTATAGTGATGTCTGTCTCCGTTATTTTTGTGCTGGTTTTTTCTAACATGATTGTGTCACTAATTCGGAATACCATTCCTTCGCGTATCCGGATTATTGTTCAGTTGGTTATTGTGGCCGCATTGGTTATTGTGGTTGACCAGATTCTGAAAGCTTTTGCTTACGAAGTGAGTAAGCAATTGTCGGTGTTTGTTGGCCTTATCATCACTAACTGTATCCTTATGGGACGTCTCGAGGCTTTTGCTTTAGGCAATAAACCCTGGCCTGCAGTCCTGGATGCCATAGGTAATGGTGCCGGTTACGGATTAATCCTTGTAATAGTGGCCATTGTTCGTGAGATATTTGGCGCCGGAACGCTTACCTTGCCTGGTATCGGAACTTTGCAGGTTATTCCTCAGTTCTTGTACGATCTTGGTTATGTGAATAATGGCTTGATGATTCTTCCGCCAATGGCATTGATTGTCTTGGGAATTATTATCTGGGTGCAACGTTCACGTAATAAAGAACTTATTGAATCATAAGTAATTATTAAGCTTTTCGAAATGGAAAATTTATTAAATATATTCGTTAGGTCCATTTTTATTGATAACATGATTTTTGCATACTTTCTGGGGATGTGTTCCTACCTGGCAGTATCAAAAACAGTTAAAACATCATTTGGACTGGGTATTGCAGTCGTTTTTGTATTGGGAATAACGGTCCCCGCCAACTATCTTCTCGAGAATTATGTGTTATCAGCCGGTGCTTTGTCATGGTTGGGCGAAGGATTTGCTGACATTGATCTTAGTTTTTTGAGCTTTATAATGTTTATCGCGGTGATCGCTTCTATGGTTCAGTTGGTTGAAATGATTGTTGAGAAGTTTGCTCCGGCACTTTATACTTCTCTTGGTATCTTTTTGCCTCTGATAGCTGTTAATTGTGCAATTCTTGGTGGATCCCTTTTTATGCAGGAAAGAGCATACGCAAATATTGGCGAGGCGACGGTTTTTGGACTTGGGTCAGGGATTGGCTGGTTATTGGCCATTGTCGGTATTGCTGCTATCCGTGAAAAAATTCATTATTCCAATGTGCCAGCTCCTTTGCGGGGATTAGGTATTACGTTTATTGTTACAGGAATGATGGCTATTGCTTTTATGAGCTTTATGGGTATTCAACTCTAATCAGAATCTGAAAAATCAAATAATAATGAATTTATTTCTTGCTATTCAAAGTTCAGTCATCATCGCCGCAGTGGTCGTATTCCTGCTGGTTGTGTTGGTGTTGGTGGCTGTGTTGCTATATGCCAAAAACAAACTTACGCCATCGGGGATTGTCACCATCGATATTAATGACGGTGAACGTCAGCTGGAAGTAGAGCCGGGACAGTCTCTTCTTTCTGCCTTGGGAAGCCACAAAATATTTTTACCGTCGGCTTGTGGTGGAGGGGGTACTTGTGGAATGTGCCGCTGCCAGGTGCCCGATGGAGCTGGTTCAATTCTGCCTACTGAAACAGGTTTTTTTACCCGTAAGGAGCAGGCTGCTGATTGGCGTCTGGCGTGTCAGGTTAAAGTACGTGAAGATATTCACATGCAGATACCTAAGGCTATTTTAGGTATTAAGAAGTGGGAGTGTACGGTTAAATCCAATCACAATGTGGCTACTTTTATTAAAGAATTTGTGGTCAAATTGCCAGAGGGCGAACACCTTGACTTCCGTTCCGGTGGTTATATTCAAATTGATGTGCCTAAGATTGATGTGGATTTTAAAGACATGGATATCGATGAGAAATTCCGTGGCGACTGGGAGAAATTCCACATGTTTGATCTGAAAATGGAAAATCCGGAGCCTACTTTCCGCGCTTATTCAATGGCAAACCACCCTGCCGAAGGTGATATCGTTATGTTGAACATACGTATTGCAACGCCACCTTTCGATCGTGTTAACGGCGGCTTTATGAAGATGAACCCCGGTATCTGTTCTTCTTATATTTTCTCACGTAAACCTGGCGATAAGGTGACCATATCCGGCCCTTATGGTGAGTTTTTCCTGAAAGAAACGGATCGTGAGATGATGTTTATTGGTGGTGGTGCCGGTATGGCTCCTATGCGTTCGCATATTTTCCATTTGTTTCAGACTCTGAAAACGGGCCGTAAGGTTACTTTTTGGTATGGCGCGCGTTCAAGAAAGGAAATTTTTTATGAAGAACATTTCCGTGCCATCGAAAAGGAATTTCCAAACTTTAAGTTCACCATTGGTTTGTCGGAACCGCAGAAGGAAGATAATTGGGACGGACCTGTTGGATTTATCCATCAGGTGATTTTTGATAATTATCTTAAAACACACGAAGAACCTGAAGAAATAGAGTATTACCTTTGCGGACCGCCGATGATGAACTCGGCTGTTAACAAAATGCTTTATGATTTGGGTGTGCCCGATGAAATGATCGCATATGACGATTTTGGTTCCTAATTAATTTCATATATTTTTAAAAGGCGCAGATGTATTTCCAATGGAAGTTTCTGCGCCTTTTTCAATATTTTTTGTTTGTATTATGAAGTTTATATTTAGTGTCAGCAAGAAAATTCAAGCCCTTGATAAGCACTGCTCAAATTCAAGGCTTGCGAAGTCCAAAACAAATGAGTTTACCATGGTAAATGACTATTCAGGGGACAAGCCTAAAGCAGAAGTTGGATTTTTTTTGCAGGGTCTGCTTAAATTATCGGTTCTCGTTTTGATCGTTGTCACTTCGGGTTGTCAACAAACTAAATATCAATATAACGAAGGCTGGGTGTTTGGAACCTCATATCATATTGTTTATAATTCTAAAGTGGATTTAGAGCCTCGAATAAGGGTTCTGATGGACTCTTTCTCGCATTCCTTATCCACCTTCGACACCTCGTCTGTTATTTCAAAAATCAATAGGAATACTTCGTTTCAGACCGATTCATTTTTTAGGACGGTCTTTAATCGTGCCCAACAAATCTCAATTGAAACAGGAGGTGCTTTTGATATGACGGTGGCTCCTTTGGTTAATGCATGGGGGTTTGGGTTTTCAAAGCAGCATGAAGTGGATACCCTTTTGATCGATTCTTTGCTTCGAAATGTGGGGATGGCGAAAGTCTCGATGGTCAATGGCATTATTCAGAAGAAGGATGTTGGTGTAATGCTTGATGCCAGTGCTATTGCAAAAGGATATGCGGTGGATGTTGTGGCGTCTTTTTTAGCAGGTGCAGGTGTTGAAAATTATATGGTGGAAATTGGTGGTGAAATTGTCACAGCAGGTGTCAACCCTAAAGGTCTCGTATGGCAGTTGGGTATTGATAAACCCATCGACGATCCTGCGGTTTCGGAAAGAGAGATGGAGATGATTATAGGTTTGTCGGGTAAGGCATTGGCAACCAGTGGTAATTATCGCAATTTTTATATTAAGGATGGTAAAAAATATGCGCACACCATTAATCCTAAAAATGGACGGCCTGTTCAGCACAATTTGCTGAGTGCTTCAATTCTTGCCAACGATTGCCTGACGGCCGATGCTTTTGCAACTGCATGTATGGTAATGGGACTTGATAGCAGTTTGACGCTGATTGAATCGCATCCCGGGTTGGAGGCCTGTTTTATTTATCACACCGATTCAGGTGATCAGGTCACCATGACTGATGGGTTTAAAAAGATTGTCCGTAAATAACAAATCAGAGGCTTCTTGATTGTTTTTTGTTTGAGGCGGTCTTTTCTTGCAATCACTGGTTATTGTACGGCCATAAAGTCGGGCGTTTGAGCTGTAGAGATTGCATGCAATGCCTGCGCCCAGTGAGCAAAATGTGAGATTGCTTCTGTAAATGACTGTTTTTTATTGTAAGTATGAGACACAACGTAGCACTTTACAGATAAGCTTAATTAAGGCTCAGAGAGACTAATTAAGCCATGATTAGTAGTGCCTGACTATTTCTCCTCAACACTACATGACGATTGTGAGATGCATCCACAGCCACTATTTCCACTGCTACAGGTGGTCAGCTGTGCGTCTTTTTTGAAGAAAGTTTTTATGGCTAACCCGATAAAAGCCAATAAAATGAAAAATACGGATAATCCCAGTATTATCAGGAATTGTGTCATAATAGTTGTTTTTTATGTCTTACAAATTTAATGGTTTTCTATTTAGGATGCAAATGTCTTAAATAGAATCAACCCAGAAATTTTTCCTTTATTACTCTTACTTTCAAAATGGTCTATTACTGCGGTAAACCCATTTTTTCAAGCTTTGAATGGATTAAAAATAAAATTTAATTTTGTCACAACAATTATTGGGCAGTACAAAAAATATTAAGCTCTTTTTTTTATTAACAATAGCATTGTAAATGTTATTAAGCCATTAAGTATTAGTTTTTCATAGCCAAACGAAAACCCAAACCAGTTTTGTGCATTGTAGTCGAGAACGCCGGTTATGAGGGGTGGTATAATGACAACCAGAGGTACCCATTTGTCCTTAATCTGAAATTTGGTAAAAAGACCAAAGGCAAATAGTCCGAGCAATGGTCCGTAGGTGTATCCAGCCAGAATATATATGGTGTCGATGATGGAATCTCGGTTAAGCATCCGGAATACGATGATAATGATGCCTATTAAAAGTGAAAAACCAATATGAACTTTGTATCTGGTTCTGCGGGCTTGTTTCTCAGTCATTTTGGCGACTTTCAAAATGTCCAGCGAAAAGGAGGTGGTAAGCGAGGTCAAGGCAGAATCGGCACTGGAATAGGCTGCAGCGACCAGCCCGAGAATAAAAAAGACGCTGACACTGGCCGGTAGGTAGCCATTTAGTGCTAGTGTCGGATATAGATCATCGGCCCGTGCCGGCATTTCCATTCCTATGTGTGCCGCATAAATAAACAACAAAGCACCCAGGCTTAGAAATAACAAATTGACCGGCAAAAAAGCGAAGCCATACCAATACATGTTTTTTTTCGCTTCTTTGAGGTTTTTACAGGTTAGGTTTTTTTGCATCATATCCTGGTCTAACCCTGTCATCACAATGGTTGTGAACATCCCTGCAAAAAATTGTTTCAGAAAGTGATTGGGGGCTGCCCAGTCATCCCAGATCCATATTTTGGAGTAGCCGCTTTCTGAAATGGTTGATACCAGCTCTTTGAAATTTAGATTTAGTTCCCCGGCAATATAAAAAATGGTAACAACAACTGCGGTTATTAGTAATACTGTTTGTAAAGTGTCGGTCCAGATAATGGTTTTTATTCCGCTGCGAAATGTGTATAACCAAATTAAGATGATGGTGGCAAATACGGTTACAACAAATGGAATATTAAACGCATCTGCGACTGCGAGTTGCAGAACGCTGGCCATTAGATAAAGTCGGGCTGAAGCGCCAATTGTGCGCGATACGATGAATAACAGCGAGCCGGATTGGTAGGTCCATTCCCCAAAACGATTTTCAAGATAGGTATATATCGATGTAAGATTTAACCGGTAGTATAAAGGAAGCAGTAGGTTTGCAATCACAAAATATCCAAGAGCAAAGCCCAGAACCATTTGCAGATAGGTGAATTGTGAGGCGTTCACCCATCCGGGAACTGAGATGAAGGTGACGCCGGATAATGATGCCCCTATCATGCCAATTGATACCACATACCAGGGCGATTTACGGTTACCGGTAAAGAACGTCTCATTGTCTGATTTCCGACCTGTTAGCAGTGAAATGATAATTAGAATTAAAAAGTACCCGGTGATAAGGAGGCCTATATCGGTTGCATTCATCTTTTTTTTACAAATAAACAAAAAACAGTCATGGGTTCAAAAAGGTATTTTATGGGCTGAGCGTCTAATTTTGTTACCTTTGTGTGTCGTTATTATCGTAATAATAAGCGGTTTAGTGAGTCGAATGATTTGAGCATTAGTCTGATGCAACGGTGAGCTGTGGGTTTTGAATTTAGTATTTGTCAGAAAACGTTTGTGGCAGATAAGAAATCATCATTTTTGAAGACTGCGAAGTTCGGGAGATGTGATTTCTCGGGGAGGAGCTAATTTTAAAGCAAGCGTCAGAAAAAAAATGAATTTTTTTGCTGACACTATTTCTGAGCTCTTTTTTCAATTTAGTTAAGTGTTGGACTAGGTTTTGTTGTAATAATTTCGGCTTCTGAAGATGAGTCCTGTAAGGCGTCTCATATTTTCAGATTGCTTACAGTAGCAACAGACCGTCGATGTTAATTTAATGGGGTATTATTAAAACAATCTTTGTCAGGATGAACAATAATTCAAAATATCCATCCTTATTGCTCGAGAATGCAGTGAATGAGTTGTCATGGCTGCCGGGCGTCGGTCGGAAAACAGCGCTTCGGCTGGCGTTGTTTCTGTTGAAACAGGAAAAGGATGATGTAAGGCGTTTCGCTGAAACTATTCGTGCTTTACGTGATGAAATTCGTTATTGTAGTGTTTGTTATAATATATCAGATGAGGCGGTGTGTGAGATATGTTCCAATCCCCGGCGTGATCATTCCGTTGTTTGTGTGGTTGAAAGTATACGCGATGTGATGGCCATAGAAAATACGCAGCAGTATTCAGGGATCTATCATGTGCTGGGCGGAATTATTTCACCCATGGATGGGGTTGGTCCCGATGATTTAACCATAATGCCGTTGGTTGATAAAGTACGACGTGGAGAAGTCAAAGAGGTTATTTTTGCGTTGAGTGCAACCATGGAAGGCGATACGACTAATTTTTATATTTTTAGGAAAATAAAGGAATACGATGTGTCGGTAACAACGATTGCCCGTGGGGTAGCTGTGGGGGATGAGTTGGAGTATGCCGATGAAGTGACGTTGGGCCGTTCGCTGGTAAACCGGCTTCCATTTGAAAAAACACTTTGATAAGATATGGAACATAAAATTTTTAAACAGATACAACTTTTCTTTTGGTTGGTTTTTGCGGCATTGATTAGTTTTTCGGTTGTAACTTTTGCGGTGGCTCCAATGGTCAGCCAGTTTTTTAACTGGACCGCTCAGGAGGTTATTAATTTTAAATCGATTATAATTTTGCTATCGCTGGCCGGTATTCCTGCTGCTTTTGTGCTTCATAGCAAGCGGGTGAAACGCATATCGGCATCATTGCCGCTGCACGATCGTTTGCGACAATATCGGGCAGGGTTTTATATTAAAATTATAACTTTCGAAGCCTTAGCGGTGTTGTCTTTATTGGGATATTTGGTTACCTTTCAACAAACATTTCTGATTATGTCGGGTTTGTTGGGTATTGCTTTTTTAATTAATATTCCCGTGAAGGGACGGATACTTGAGGAGCTTGAGCCTGAAGCGTCCGACGAGCGGGAGGCAGATAAAGATGATTAAAAAAATTTAGCCTCATTTATATGATTATTGCGGTTGATTTTGACGGAACCATTGTTGAACATAAATACCCTGCTATTGGGAAAGAACGTTACTTTGCGTTCGAAACACTGAAGATGTTAGAGCGTGACGGGCATCAGTTGATTTTGTGGACCTATCGTGAAGGTGATTTGTTACGCGATGCAGTGGATTTTTGTAAGGCTCATGGCGTGACATTTTATGCCATAAACAGTAGTTATCCCGGCGAAGAATTGACCAATGGTGAAAGTCGTAAAATACATGCTGATATTTTTATCGATGATCGGAATATTGGCGGTATTCCTGGCTGGGGCGAAATTTATCAGATGATAAACCCGGGTGCTTCAGCGGGTGCTCATTTCGATTATCTGGACAGATATGAAAAGGGCAGAACAAGTTTTATTTGTCGTTGGGTTAGACGTTTATTTTGTAATGAATCGTTGTAATTTTGTATTAAAAATATTGTAATTTTTTTTTTGAGTAAGTAGATTTTTAAATGAGGATAACTATGAAATTAATAAGATTTTTTTTGCTGGCCGTAGTATTTATGCCATTTTTAAGCAGCTGTAGCTACAATACAATCATCGAAAAGCAGGAATCGGTGAATGCCCAGTGGGCTCAGGTTGAGAATGTGTACCAGCGACGGGCCGATTTGATTCCCAACCTGGTGAATACCGTTAAGGGATATGCTGCTCACGAACAGGAAACGCTTGAAGGGGTTATTGAGGCACGCAGCAAAGCTACCAGTGTAAATGTGAATCCCGGAGAGATGAGTGCTTCCGGTTTACAACAATTTCAGAAAGCCCAGGAAGGGTTGTCTTCTGCATTGTCGCGATTAATGGTGGTGGTAGAGCGTTATCCGGATTTAAAGGCCAATGAAAATTTCCGTGATTTGCAGGCGCAGCTTGAAGGTACTGAAAACCGAATATCGGTGGAGCGAATGAAGTTTAATGAAGCAACGCGTGATTATAACACCTATATTGCTAAGTTTCCGCGTAATATTATTGCATCAGTATTCTCATTCGAGAAAAAACCTTATTTTGAAGCTGCTGCCGGAGCTGCCGAAGCGCCTAAAGTAGAATTCTAAACTTTATAGTAATGTCTAAAACTGTTTTTTCCAAAGAAGATCGTAAGCGGCTGGTCGAAGCTATTCGTAAGGCCGAAAAAAATACATCAGGTGAAATCCGCGTCCATTTAGATAATAAATGTCCTGAAGAGTTGATGGATCGGGCCGCATTCATTTTTGAGGAATTGAAAATGCATAAAACAAAGCTTCGTAACGGGGTCTTGTTTTATCTCGCCATAGAAGATCGTTTGTTTGCTATTTTAGGTGATGCGGGTATTAACCAAAAGGTTCCGGAAGGATTCTGGGATGAGATAAAGAGTGAAATGTTGGTTTTATTGAAAAGTAATGATCCGGTGGGAGCACTCGAAAAGGGTATTTTAATGGCCGGTGAGCAGTTAAAAGCGCATTTTCCTTATCAAAGCGATGATGTGAATGAATTATCAGATGAAATTTCAATAGGTAAATAGTTGTTTTATGAAATTGGCACTCAGTTCAGAAATAAGAAAATTTTTGGTGGTCGTGATTGCTGTTATGGCGTCAACTCTTTTAGCCCAGGGCAATGATTTGCCTCAGCGTCCATCGCCTCCACATTTAGTGAATGATATGGCCGGGGTGTTTACCGCCAGTGATGTCAATGATCTGGAGCGAGCTTTGGTAGACTTTAATAACACAACGTCCACTCAAATTGCCGTTGTGACGATTGCCGATTTGAAGGGGTATGATGCGGGTGATTTTGCTTTCAGACTGGCCGAAGAGTGGGGAGTTGGACAAAAGGGCCGCAACAATGGGATTTTGATTCTTATAAAACCTAAAACGGCCGATTCGCAGGGGCAGGCTTATATTGCCACCGGGTATGGCTTGGAAGGGATTGTGCCCGACGCAGTGGCGCGGCGAATTGTCGATAACGAAATGATACCTAATTTTAAGTCCGGTCAATACTTCTCTGGTGTTGTAGCAGGTGTCAAAGTTTTGATGGAACTGACCCGTGGCGAATACACGGCCGATGCTTATGTTGAGCGCACATCCAACAGAGTTAGCAATATGGCAGCTATCTTAGTATTGATAATTGTTATTATTTTGTTATCATTATCAAGGCGAGCCGACAAGATTCGTTCGTCATCGGTTGGTAGCAGCTTGCCATTTTGGGTAATGTTGTCCATGATGGGATCAGGCGCCGGACGACACGGTGGTCACTATGGTAATTTTACCTCCGGAGGGGGTGGTTTTGGTGGTGGCGGCTTTGGTGGTTTTGGAGGCGGTAGCTTTGGTGGTGGCGGTGCCGGCGGTAGCTGGTAATCGATTCAATATATGTTATACAAAAAAGCCGTAAATCATAAATAATGATTTACGGCTTTCTTATATCGTGCAATTGTTTGTTACATTTGGTTGTCCACAAGGATACGACCGCAGTATTCACAAACAATAATTTTTTTCCGAAGCTGAATATCCAATTGACGTTGTGGTGGAATTTTGTTGAAACAACCACCGCAGGCATCACGTTCTACAGTTACAACAGCCAGCCCGTTTCGTGCATTTTTACGAATACGTTTAAATGCAGTTAGTAAGCGGTCGTTAATTCTGGTTTCAATTTCTTTGGCTTTGCTTTTCAATCGTTCTTCCTCGGTTTGCGTCTCAGAAACAATTTCGTTGAGCTCTGACTTTTTGCTGTCCAAATCGGCCTTTCGTTCTTCCAGAAGTTTCTTAGAATCTTCAATAACCACTTTCTTGGTTTTTTCTTCTTCTGTGAATTCCTTTATACGCTTGTTGCATAATTCGATTTCCAAACGCTGAAATTCAATTTCTTTGGTCAACGAATCATACTCGCGATTATTACGAACATTGGATTGCTGAGCTTCATACTTTTTAATCAGCAATTCGGCATCATTAATCTCATTCTTTTTGGCCAGAATATTGTCACTAATGCCCTTGATCTCGGTTTCGAGGTTGGTCAGACGGGTCTCTAATCCTTCAATTTCGTCTTCCAGATCCTGTACTTCCAAAGGCAACTCGCCTCTAAGGGTTTTTATTTTGTCTATTTCAGAAACGACCTTCTGTAAATCGTATAGTGCATGAAGTCTGTCTTCAACAGACGTTTCGTTTGCACTTGCTTTTGAATCCAATGTTGCCATTCTGCTAATAATATTTAATAGGATTGCTATTTACTTTCGATAAACGGATTGCAAAATTAGGGAATTTTTTTGTAAGTAGCTCTAAAAAAAGTCCTTTTATAAATTGTTCGCTTTCATAATGTCCGATATCGGCTATCATAATTTTTTCTTGTGCGTCGAAGAACTGATGATATTTGAAATCTCCGGTAATATATATTTGTGCTCCGGAAGCGATGGCCTGACTGGTTAAAGAGCTTCCGCTTCCGCCACAAAGGGCTACTATTTTTATTGCTTTTTCAAGGTGTTTGGTATGTCTGATGCATTCTGTTTGAGTTGTTTTTTTTAGGTGGTTGAGGAAAATGTCAGGCTGCATAGCTGATGGGAGTTCACCCACAATTCCCAGACCTGTGTTATCCCATTCGTTGTTGAGCGGATAGAGGTCGTATGCTGGTTCTTCGTATGGATGATTGATGATGAGTGTTTTGACGACCTGCTGTTGAATGAATGCAGGAAGTATTGTTTCAATACGCACTTCTGGTTCGGTATGTAATTCTCCCGGTTGACCGACAAATGGTTTTGTCGTTTTATCGCCTCTGAATGTTCCCGTTCCATTCAGATTATAGCTGCAACAATCATAGTTGCCAATATGACCTGCCCCGGCATCAAAAATAGCCTGACGTACATGTTCGGCTTGTGCCTGAGGAACAAATGTGACCAGCTTTACCAATTGCTGTTTCATGGGCGACAGAACGCGTTGGTTGATGAGCCCTATTTTGTTGGCTAATACACCACTTACACCATTCTTTACACTGTCAATGTTGGTATGTGCCGAATAGATTGATAAATCGTTTTTTATGGCTCGTATGATGATTTGTTCTGCCAGGGTGTTTCCAGTAAATTTTTTGAGCCCCGATAATGTCAGCGGATGATGTGCAATAATCAGGTTGCAATTATTTTTCAGGGCTTCGTCGAGCACTTCAGGGTTGACGTCGAGGGTGATTATTACACCGGTTACTTCATTGTTCTTATTTCCGGTTTGCAGGCCACAATTGTCATAGCTTTCCTGCAGAGACAGTGGGGCGAAAGCTTCGATAACCGATATGAATTCCTTAACCGTTGGCATAATTTGTGGCAATATTGTTTAAACAGGAAATTAATTTTCTGTTTTTTATGAAATTAGGAAGAGGTGTTAAGTAGCTGGTTGTAACCAGTAGTATTTTGAACCAGCTTAAATGTTTTCTTTTATTTCAACCAGTGTTTCTCTTATTTCTTTCAGTCGTTTCACAACCTCAAAGTTATTGATGGTATCTTCCTTGTTTTCTTTCATTTTTTTTTCAGCCCCTTTTAGGGTTAGTCCTTTTTCTTTGACCAGATGGTAGATAAGATGAAAGTTTTCGATATCTTCAGGTGTGAATAACCGATTCCCTTTTTTGTTTTTGTGGGGTTTAATAATTTCAAATTCTTTTTCCCAAAAACGGATTAATGAGGTGTTGACATTAAACATTCGGGCTACCTCACCAATTGTGTAGTAGAGTTTTTCAATTTTTGGTTCTTTATAAGGCATGGCTTCAGCAATTGAATCAAGACAATATTTTTTGGAATAATAGTTTGTTCCAAAGGACCGTGTGCAATTTTATATTTTTCCTGAAAGAGACAAATGCGATGCCGCTTTCATTAATCGAAAGTGCGATTGCTGTTTGATGAAATATGAATCATTTCTTCGTACTGCTCGGTGGTTAAATCCTGAAAGAAATAGTGTGTTGGGTTAACCGGTTTATTTTTGATACGCACTTCATAATGAAGATGTGGCCCGGTTGATTTGCCGGTATTTCCAACATAACCAATCACGTCGCCGCGTTTCACTTTTTGACCTTGCTTCACATTAAATTTACTCATGTGGGCGTAAACGGTCATGTATCCAAATCCGTGGTCAATTCTGAGATATTTGCCATAACCAATTGTTGAAGCCCTCATCATTGTTACCACACCATCGCCGGTCGCATATATTTCAGTTCCCTCCGGAGCCGAAAAGTCTAACCCTTCGTGGAATCGTTGTGTTTTATAGATGGGATCGGTGCGCCAGCCAAAACCGGAGGCGGTGCGTCGAAGATCTTTATTTGAAATGGGTTGTATGGCCGGAATGCAACTAAGCATTTCTTCTTTTCGTTTGGTTAAATCAATTATTTCGTCAAACGATTTGGATTGAACATAAAGTCGTTTCATCACCCCGTCCAGTTTTTTGGCGGTTTTAATAACCAACTCAGCATTGTCCATATCTTCCAGGTATTTGTATCGGTTCACACCGCCAAACCCGGCCTGCCTCACTGCGTTAGGAATCGAATCTGCATTAAAAATCACGCGGTATACATTTTCGTCGCGCATTTGTATGTCATCTAACACCGTTTGAACCTGATCTAATTTCGACGCCATAATTTCATAGTGCGAAAGCAGTCGTGAATTTTCTCTTTCAAGTTTTATTTCCCGCGGACTGTCAATTAAATAGACGTAGGCAAAAAAGTACCCAAAGCCTAAAACCGCACTAAATAATGAGTAAGTAAATATTTTGGATAAATAATACCTGAACCCTGTCTCTATACGATCGTAACTTAGCGTCTCAGGATTGTATCTGTATTTAACTTTCGACATGCTTTTTGAAATTTGTTGCTAAAATAGAAAAAAATGACATTAAAGTACATTAATCTGCTGATTAATCTATTTTTGCTGGCTAAAAAGGAAAACAGCGGTTATCATTATCGTTTAATGCGCCTTTTTTTGCATTTTTGCTATTTCTTTTTATTTAGTGCTTGCCTGAAATCGCCAGTCACATATAAGAAAGCTTCATTTTAGAGGCTTTCGGAGCTTGAAAAATGTGATTTTACCCTTGTAAATGAACATTTTGAAAGCGAGTGTGACGAAAAAAATGGCGTTTACTTGCTGACACTATTTAGAATTATGATATTTGAATTGTCCTGACTCAACCATTGCAGGAATGGCTTATACGTAGATGGATTATAAAAGGTTTAAAAATTTGATTATTAATTATATGACTGCGACCGAAATTAGAAAAAGTTTTTTAGAATTTTTTGAGTCTAAAGGACATAAAATTGTGTCTTCTGCCCCTATGGTGGTTAAGGACGACCCGACGCTTATGTTTACCAATGCCGGGATGAATCAGTTTAAGGATATTTTTTTGGGTAATGCGGAGCGTCAGTACCCAAGGGTGGCAAACTCACAAAAATGCTTGCGCGTCTCGGGAAAGCATAATGACCTCGAAGAGGTGGGGCACGACACCTATCATCAC
Organism: Geofilum sp. OHC36d9; assembly: GCF_052400685.1. Classification (NCBI taxonomy): domain Bacteria; kingdom Pseudomonadati; phylum Bacteroidota; class Bacteroidia; order Marinilabiliales; family Marinilabiliaceae; genus Geofilum; species Geofilum sp. OHC36d9. Next base: position 261,611 of record NZ_JBQTGJ010000002.1, on the reverse strand, counting down.
ACCATGTTCGAAATGTTGGGTAACTGGTCGTTTGGCGATTATTTTAAAAAGGAAGCCATCGATTGGGCCTGGGAATTTTTGACTGAGGTACTTAAACTGGATAAGGACTGTTTGTATGCTTCGGTATTTGAAGGTGATAAAAAAGATAAGGTTGATTTGGATACAGAGGCTTTAGAAGGTTGGGAAAAGCATCTGCCTCGGCATCATATTGTTAATGGCAATAAAAAAGATAATTTTTGGGAAATGGGTGATACGGGTCCGTGCGGCCCTTGTTCTGAAATTCATATTGACTTGCGTGATGCCGACGAAAGAGCAAAGATACCCGGCGAAACGTTAATTAATAAGGATCATCCTGAAGTTATTGAGATTTGGAATCTGGTATTTATCCAGTACAATCGTATGGCTGATAGTTCGTTGAAGCATTTGCCCCAAAAGCACATTGACACCGGTATGGGCTTTGAACGTTTGTGTCGTGCGGTGCAGGGTAAGAAATCGAATTATGATACCGACGTTTTTCAGCCTATCATTAAGCGGGTTTCTGAGTTGTCGGGCATTGCCTATGGACAGTCGCCCGAATCGGATGTCGCCATGCGTGTGGTGGCCGATCATTTGCGAACCATCGCATTTGCCATTACTGATGGCCAGTTACCTTCAAACAATAAAGCGGGTTATGTGATTCGTCGTATTTTGCGACGTGCCGTTCGGTATGCCTACACGTTCCTGAAGGTGAAAGAGCCTTTTATGTATAAGGTTTTGCCGGCACTTTATGAGTCGATGGCTGATGCTTATCCTGAATTAAGCAAACATAGAGATTTGATCGGAAAGGTTATTCACGAGGAAGAGGAGTCTTTTCTTCGTACGCTTTCAACAGGCATCAATCTTCTCGATAAAATAATTTCTGAAACCAAAGCCGGAAATTATAAAGTGGTAAACGGGAAGGCTGCTTTTGAACTTTACGACACATTTGGTTTTCCGCTCGACCTTACAGAGCTTATCCTTAAGGAAAATGATTTGGTGGTCAACAGACGGGAGTTTGAAATTGAAATGACGGCTCAAAAGAACAGAGCGCGTAATGACTCTGCAATTGAAGCCGGAGACTGGGTGCAGCTCGAGAACGACGATCATGAGGAATTTATTGGGTACGATTATCTGGAGGCCGATGTAAAGATTGTGAAGTATCGCAAGATTTCGGCCAAGAATAAAACATTTTTTCAATTGGTGTTTAATATAACGCCTTTTTATGCTGAAGGCGGCGGACAGGTTGGTGATTATGGTTATATTGAGGCCGATGGGGAGCGATTTCCTGTTATAGATACAAAAAGAGAGAATAATCTGATTATTCACATTGTGTCGAAGTTGCCATCGAATCCGGGGGCTGTGTTTCATGCCGTTGTGGATGCTGAGCGCAGACGGATGACAGCCAATCATCATACCGCAACACATTTGTTGCACCGTGCATTGCGGCAGGTATTGGGAACTCATGTTGAACAGAAGGGGTCGTTGGTACATCCCGATTACTTGCGCTTTGATTTTTCTCATTTTCAAAAGGTTTCAGATGAGGAGATCCGTAAAGTGGAGCATTTGGTTAACAAGGCGATTCGCGCTAACTCGGCACTCGAAGAGCATCGTGAGTTGCCAATGGCTAAGGCAAAAGAGATGGGTGCAATGGCCTTGTTTGGCGAGAAATATGGCGATGTGGTACGGGCTATTCGTTTTGGAGAGTCAACGGAATTGTGCGGTGGCACTCACGTGAAGGCTACCGGCGAAATTGGCTTTTTTAAGATTCTGAGTGAGTCATCGGTAGCTGCCGGTGTGCGTCGTATTGAGGCTGTGGTCGCCGACAGGGCTGAAGAGCTCATTAATGGACAATCTGATCTGCTCAGGGAGCTTAGTCAGATGTTTAAAAATCAGTCCAATGTCCGAAAAAGTGTGGAACAAATAGTTAATGAAAATACGGTTTTGTCCAAACAACTGGAGAGCATAAAACAGAGTATGATACAGATTGAGAAGCGTGCGTTGGTTGACGGCGCTGCATCTTATAATGATGTTACACTGATTAATGCTGTATTAAAACCCATTTTGGTGGGAAATATGAAGGATTTGGCGTTTCAACTGCGAACCGACACGGCCGATGATTTGGTGGCCGTTTTGGGAGGCGAGAACGATGGCAAGGTTCAGTTGGCTGTTGTTTTGACTGATAGTTTGGTTTCCAAAGGCTTAAATGCAGTAGAAATTATACGTGCTGTAGCCGCTGAAATTCAAGGTGGTGGTGGTGGACAACCTTTTTTGGCCACCGCAGGGGGCAAGAAACCCGAAGGTCTTGAAAAAGCTATGCAGAAAGCTATTGCTTTGATTAAAGAGAAGTTATCGTAATGGCAGTTGTAATAGGGTGAATTAATTGACACCTTTTTACCATGAACTGAGATTTTTATCAAAAAAAGAGGTGTGTTTGCTGTTGCAAATGTGCCTCTTTTTTATTATTCCAGAGGCCACCAATCGGTGGCTTCTGGTACGTTGATATTGGCACGGAAAACAGCTCTGGCTAGTTTGGTGTATTTAAATAGGCCTTCATATCCTTTGGGGATGTATGATGGTATTGACTGGGTTTCGTAAACTGAGGCCGGCAGAACCAGGTACTGTTTGCGTCCATTGACAACAGGGATGTGTACCCACGTCAACTGATACTCGGCTTTGGTAATGGTTACAGTATTATTATCTTTTGTTAGCTCTACGCGGAGCATCGCACCTCCATCGGTGTAAGGATAACGTTGGTTGGAGACGAAATTTCCCAAAGAATAGGCAGTCAGGATGTTTTCACCGAATTGATTTTTTGTGAGATAAAAGGGTTGTATCACATGTGGGTGCGAACCTACAATCATATCAACCCCTTTGTTATGCAGAAAGTCGGCTAATTTTTTTTGTGTTTGATTGGGCGTGGTTTCATATTCGTTACCCCAATGAATAATAACAATAATTTTATCGGGCTGAAGGCTTTTAGCATAGTCCAGATGGTCAGCCATTTGGGTGGTGTCAATCAGGTTAACAATGTTTGGTTGCGTTACTGGTATGCCGTTGGTACCATAGGTATAGTTAAGCAAGGCTAGTCGTATGCCTTTAATTTCAACCAGTTTAACCAGGTTAACATCAAAATCAAGACTGTCCTTAAATGTTCCGGTTCTTAGGAAATTTAAACTGTCTAAAATATCGATGGTTCTTTCAATTCCTTTTTTACGTCTGTCGCATGAGTGATTATTAGCCGTTACCAACATGTTAACACCAGCGTCTTTTAGGGCTGTTACCAGAGCGTCGGGTGAGCCAAATTGGGGATAGCCAGAATAGGCAACGCCAGGCAATGTGGTCTCAAGGTTTCCAACCACTAAATGGGCCGAACGGAAAACGGGCTCAATCCAATGAAAACATTCGGTGTAATCGTAATAAGAACCATTGTTACGCGAGGCACTGGTAATTTGGCCCCCATGCCCCATAATATCTCCAAAAAATAATAATGAGACGGGTTCCTGACCAACAAACGGAAGTGTTAGAAGGAAGAACGAAAAGGCTATGACTGTTTTTTTCATTTTTTGATATTTTGAACACCAGATTATAAACTGTATTTAGTGCCTGTCCCTAAACTTAAGTGTTTAAAATATAAAGTTCAAATTCAAGGCCTGTGAAGTCATAAAAATCAAGGCGTTTACTTTTCGTAAATGACTGTTTTTATGACAAGCATAACGCAGAAGTTGACTTTATAGACAAACGCTATTTAGTGTCTGTCCTTAACGACGATAGTTTATAGACCGACGATTATTTGACAAGATAGTCAAATTTGTTATTTAGTATTAACCAGAAAATTCAGGTTTTGGATGAAAAATGTACAGATTTAAGGCTTGAATAGTTCGAAGAATGTGTGGTTCTTTTTGTAAATGAATGTTTTAAGTGCAAGAGTGACGAAAAAAAACAGCCTTTTCTTACTGACGCTATTTATGACTACCATTAATCTTCTTATTTTTTTACCTTTACGGCCCTTGTTTTTGTATCATTTATTGTTTAATTATTTGAATATGAATATTGAACGGACATTTGACCTGCTGTATAATTTAAGGGTTAATCATGCCCAGCGCAATGTTTTGGCAGCCAAACGTGAAGGGCAATGGGTGACTTTTACGGCTGAGGATTACAGCCGGACAGCCAAACGATTTGGTTATGGATTGATGGCGAAAGGTTTTCAAAAAGGCGATAAAATTGCAACTGTATCCAATAATCGCCCCGAATGGAATATGGTTGATATGGGGATGGCTATGGCAGGTATCATTCACGTTCCTATTTATCCGACCATCGGCGAAGATGAATTCAGGTATATTTTAAGTCACTCCGATGCCCGGATATTGATTGTTTCCGACATTAATTTTTATCGGAAACTGAAACCTTTGGTCGATGAAATTGAACATATTGAGGCTATTTACACCTTTAACTATTACGAAGACATCCCTCATTGGAGTGAGATTACCAAATTGGGTGAAGAATCGCGTGTAATTTATAAAGATCAGCTGGCTGCAGTACGGGACGCAATTTTGCCCGAGGATGTTGTGTCAATTATTTATACTTCGGGAACAACCGGGAATCCAAAGGGGGTTATGCTATCGCATCGTAATTTTATAAGTAATGTGGAAGGGTGTTCGTCTATGTTTCCTTTAATGACTGGTGACCGGGTATTAAGTTTTTTACCATTGTGCCATGTTTTTGAACGAATGGTGAATTATTTATTTCAATACCTTGGTTGCACGATCTATTATGCTGAAAATCTGGGAACTATATCTCAAAATTTATTGGAGATACAGGCCAACGCTTTTGTGACGGTTCCTCGTGTTATCGAGAAGATTTATGATCGTATTGTATCTAAAGGGGAGGCTCTTTCAGGTATTCAGAAGTTTGCTTTTTATCAGTCGCTAAAATTGGGTTCAAAATTTCGTTATAACGGGAAACATCATTTTTGGTATGGATTACGCTTGTGGCTGGCACGTAAAATGGTCTTTTCGAAGTGGCAAAAGGCGTTTGGCGGAGAACTGAGATTTGTAGTCTCAGGGGGTGCTGCCTTACAGCCGCGTTTGAGTCGGCTGTTTTTTGCTGCCGGAATACCATTGCTCGAAGGCTATGGATTGACCGAAACGTCTCCGGTTATTGCGGTGAATCATTTGAGTAAAGATAATTGCTTACGTATCGGAACCGTAGGTCCTGTACTCGAAAATATAAAAGTTAACATTGATGACGATGGTGAAATATTGGTCAAGGGCGATAGCGTGATGAAGGGCTATTATAAAGATGCTAAAAATACAGCTGAGGCCATCGATCAGGATAATTGGTTTCATACCGGTGATATCGGAACTTTAGTTGAAGGTCGTTTTTTGAAAATTACCGATCGTAAAAAAGAGATGTTTAAAACCTCCAGTGGTAAATATATAGCACCGCAGGCTATCGAGAATCTTCTTAAAGAGAGCTTTTTTATTGAACAGGCGATGGTGGTTGGCGAAAACGAAAAGTTTGCCAGCGCATTGTTATTGCCCAATTTTGAATATCTGCACATGTGGGCCAATAATCATCGGTTGCCTTTTCGTGATAACCAGGAGCTCATCTCTCATCCAAAAGTGTTTAAATTGTATCAAAAGGAAGTGAATGAAGTGAATAAAAGTCTGGGATCGCATGAGCAACTGAAACGCTTTAAACTGGTATGGGAAGACTGGAATGCCATTACCGGCGAGTTATCGCCCACTTTAAAATTGCGACGTAGAGTTTTGTATCATAAATATGCTTCGCAGTTACGCGAAATTTATTCCTATGGTGCTAATGAGGAAAACAGGGGTACCCATAAGTTTTATAACGAATAAGTTGGGACTGTTTTTTCTTTGCGGATTTTGGTGTGACGAGGGAAAATATTAAGCGGTAGTAATTTTTTTTAGTTTTATTTAAAAAAAAGTTTGGGTTATAGATAATTATCCTACCTTTGGACTATTAAATTTTTATATTATTATCATGAACAAAGGAATTGTTAAGTTTTTTAATGACACCAAAGGATTCGGTTTTATTAAAGATGAAGAATCAGGAGAAGAGTACTTCGTACACGTTACAGGTCTTGTAGACAAGATCCGTGAAAACGATGAAGTGACCTATGACCTTCAAGAAGGTAGAAAAGGTCTTAACGCTGTGAATGTTAAGCTGGCTTAGTTATAAATCTATTATAACTTCCGAGAACTTAGGCGGTTGTCTCTTTTAGAGACAACCGCTTTTCATTTTATCCCGATGGTCGGATCTGTATTGGAATGCGTTTGATAAACGTTGGTTTGCTTTTGATGACTCAGAAAATATGATTCAGAGAATTGTTTTTTTTAGTTATGGGGTATTTTCAGAAAGATGGTTCCTACTTTTAAATAGTGCCTGTCCATAAAGTCGGGAGTTTGAGCTATAAAGTTCAAATTCAAGGCTTGCACAGCTCGAAAAATGTGAGTTTACTCCCGTAAATGACCATTTTGAGAGCAAGCGTAACGCAGAAGTTTGGACTTTATAGACAGACTCTAAATAATCTTGATTCGCCATTTAGTCAAAGAGCAAGGCGTAGGGTCTTTGTAAGGCAGCTTCCAATTCTTGAAGACCTATGTTACGACTAAACCGATAGGTTTCATGTCCTTCAAACCAAATAATAATGGTTGGAACGGTAAAAACCGACAAAGAGGCGGCTACATCGGGGGTAAGTCGGATGTCACAATAAATAGGTTTTATTAGTGGAAATTTTTTTGAAAGTAAGTTTTCTACTTTGGGCTTTAAAACTTTACATACGTTACACGTGTCATGCGAAAAGTACGTTAATACTGCTGCTTCGGTATTTATAGTGCGCTCAAATGATTCTAATGTTTGAATGGTATTCATTATTGTTTAATATTGTTGTATTATTTCACTCAAACAAATTAAGTATGGTTATGTTTTAAAGTTCTCAGTTTTTTTTGTAAAGCATTACTACCGCATATGCTGAAATGCCCTCGCCTGTACCAACAAACCCCATTTTTTCGGTTGTGGTAGCTTTTATTGATAAGTCTTTACTACTAATTCCCATCACTTTTGACAAAGTCGCTTGCATTTCGGGTATAAACGGATTTATTTTGGGTTGTTGCAGACAAATTGTACTGTCGATATTCCCCACTTCATAACCGGATTTATGGATTATATCCATTGTTTTTGAAAGCAGTATTTTGCTGTCAATACCTTTTAAAGATGGATCGTTATCCGGGAAATGATAGCCAATGTCGCGTTGATTAGCTGCTCCTAATAAGGCATCGCAGATAGCATGTATTAATACGTCACCATCAGAATGCCCTACCGAGCCTTTTTCAAAAGGGATTTCGATACCACCGAGGCAAAGCTGGTAATCAACAGCGAGTCGGTGAACATCGTACCCCATTCCAATTCGCCAGTTCATTTAAGTTTTTATTAGTTTATATTGAATTGATCCAGATCTACAGATAGGGAAAAACGAATGGTGTTAGCCAGAGGACTGGATTGTACTACGGGGATGATGTATGAAGCATCTATTGTTAACATGTTAAATTTGAGGCCCACACCAGCAGTGAATAGCTTGCGATTACCTTTCGTTTCGTGTTCGTGAAAATAACCGGCACGTACGGCAAATTGTTTGGCATACCAATATTCAGCACCGATCGCATAAGATATTTCGTGTAGTTCTTCCTTTAATCCGCCTGGAGCATCTGAAAACGACAGAAGCATAGCCTTTGGCACCGAAGTGTCGCGGTATTTTTCTTCATAGCTTTCATTTTCATCTGTATTTAAAGGTGGGGTAGGAACCAACAGTTTATTAGCATCTATGGTAAATGTAAAACTATTGTATTCGTCAATATCTGTTGAGTAGCCTACTCCCAAACGAAGGTTGGTTGGAATAAATTGTTTTTGTGTGCCATCGTAGGTTATTTTTTGTCCGATGTTCGAAATGTCAATACCAGCTGTTAACTCCGAATCGTCATTTAGCAGGTCTGTTTTTGTTCTATAGAAAAATGAGAGATCAGCGGCAAATGAAGTTCCGGCTTCCAATTCTCCATTTTGTGAATAGCCTTGATATAAATCAGAGTAGATGAAGCGAAATGCGACCGACCCTGATAAGTGCTCCGATAACATTCTGCTGTAGGCAAGGTCTAATGCAAATTCATTGGGTTTTACTTTGTAGCCATAATCGTATTCGTTTTCCTTAAAGGTGATATCTCCTAATGTGAAATATCTTAATGAGGCACTTATGACCTGCGTTTTATCGAGTCGGTAAAAGCCTGTCAGATAATATAAGTTTATGTCATTTACCAATTTGCGTAACCATGGGGTGTACGAGATTCCTACGCCATAGTTTTTGTCAATAAAGGCAAATTTTGATGGGTTCCAGTGTTGTGAATTGATGTCGGGTGAAAGAGCCACGCCGGCATTTCCCATACCTCCTGAACGAGAGTCTGGTCCTATGTTTAGAAATGGGACAGCGGTGCTGATGATGTTTACCTGACCGCTCAAAGAAATATCGTTTTGCGCATGGCTATTTGGGGTCGTAAACAAAACTATTGCAGCTATCAGTGCGACTGATTTAATATTAACTTTCATATTTCGTTTGTTGGAGTTTATCACTTTTTTATGTTATTACTTTAAAACCGTTTTTTCCATAAATTATTATGGAATAACAATTATTTTTTTTGCTATTTGATTCGATTTCCCGGTAGATGTTTCAATATCAAATTGCACAATGTACCATCCTTGTTGTTTTATTCCGAGCGTCGACAAATGTAATACAATTGGCCCAATAAGGTTGTTTTCGGCGATGGATTGATATTTTTCAGAGCCTGTTTTTCGCCCGGCCTGATTATATCCGGTAGCTGTTATGGTAATTAAAGTATTACCTTCTTCTGTTTCAAAATTCAGGTAGGCAGGCGACGATAGTTGCACCGGATTTGGATAGTAATTGAAGTTTCGGATTGTTAATGCATTGTTATCTGTTACCTTGAAATGCGTGGAAACAGAGGTTGAGTTGTTGAAATTATCCCAGGCTTTAATGGTCAGTTCATGGTCGCCCGTTTCGAGGGTTGAGAGTTGGTAAATAAGCTGTCCACTTTGATAACTGTTCTCATCGGCCTGGAAGTAATCATTGAGGCTGATGGGGTTATTGTGGTCACCGTCGATTATCAGCAATAGATCATGGCCAATTCCCGAGCCAGTCGTGTTAATCCCTGACGCGTCATTGAGTTCGAGATATAGAATAGGCTGAGTGCCTGTTTTATCCCCATCTTTGAAGTCCGCATTGTTAATGTAAAAGGTTATTTCAGGGCCTTCATTGTCCTCTTCGGCATCGGGGTTGAAACCGCCTACAATAAAACCGGTGTAAGCCCCCATGGCCTCCTGTGATTGATCTTCGGAGACGGCATAATAGCTAATGCGTCCGTAATCGAAATTGTAGCGGATATCATAGGGCACCATAAATTGAACTGTAAAATGTCCTTGTTCGACTTTTGCTTTCCCCTTAAAGAGTAAATTACTGTATTCAGTATACTCAAAAGGCGTTTCTCCGTCGTTCCCTTTTGTTTTGATTGAAAGAGCTTTGTCAAAAACTGATATTTCAACGGTCCCGTTAAAATCAGAAAGTAAATTGTTGTCAATGTCTGTTATTTCGCCTTCTATTTCAGCAATGGACAATGCTTTTAATGTGTCGGGAGTAGAGGTCACCGCCATGTTGTTTATTTTAACGGTGTTGATTTCGTTGTCAGGATATTTTAGCCTTAGAGCCGGATCCCCTAAAAGAGTGAAATTTAATTTGTTGATTGTATTACCGATGTTGTTTTTAGTGTCTTTTATAATATCGCCAAAAGCGCCATGCGTATTACCATCCTGCATTTTGAAAACCTGATCGAAGAAGGCCTCGTTAAGCTGATGGTTCAGACTTGAGTATACCAGGCGCGTGGTGCTAAGGAGTGCGATTGCTCCTCCGTTGGCATTTAAGAAAACCAGTTCTCCGGCGGAGACTTTATCCGGATCGTCAAAGCGACTGAATTCGCAGGTGGCTGTTACAAATAACGGCAAACGGTTGAGGTTGGTCCAGTTTTGTATGGAGGCACTGGTAATAACCTGTTCGCCCGAGAGGCCATCGGTTCCGCCGTGTCCCACATAATTAAAAATAAGTGTCCCTTCAGCTATTGCGCGATCAATAGCTTCCTGGGCCTCAGGGTACTTGTCTCCCATTGTCGCTGATGTTTGAGTATAGCTGTCCAGGTAAATTTTTTGAACGTCGAAATTGGGATATTCAGCATTAATTTTTTCGGCTAAATCATCGGCATCAGTCACGTGTATATTGCTATCCTCATCGTCGGCCACAAATGTTATTTTTTTGCGCCATTGGCCGGTTGTTTGATTTTCAAGATAGGTTTTTACCTTATCAACCGCTATGCGGGCATCACTCTTTGTTCGTACCGGGAAACGGCCTATTCCGATTCTTAATTTGTCGGAGGCATCACTGGCACCAGCTGTAGGATCCAAAAAGCCATAGTAATCATCGGTGACGTACGATTGTGATAGGTGTACCGAATTTTCCGATTCATAAGTTGGGATCCAGGTGTTGGTTGCTGGGTTGTCGGTGGTTTGGTTTGTGTAATAGCCATTGCCAAACAGAAGTAGGTATTTGGGCTGTTCTGAGCTGTTTTCACCGGCTTTTTCGTATAGCATCCGCATGAATGAACGTATTGCTGTCGGGTCGGTATGTCCCCACGAAAATTCGTTGTAAATTTGTTGTGGTGTTACAATGATCGGATCCAGGGAACTGTATGTTCGATGCAGGCTGGCCAGCTCTTCTGCATAATCCGAGAATTCTTCAGGGGCAACAATTACATAGTCAATTCCACTTAGTTTATGTAAGTCTTGGTTGGCTACGTTTTCTTCTTTTACAGGAGACGGGAATGTGCCGTCGGGGTTAAAAGCAATGTATGTGTGAAGATCCTCTTCAGAAGCTAAAAACGTTAGCTGGTTACCGTTTAATGTGGTTGTTACTTTTGACGGTGTTGTAATGTCTGTTATATTCCATACAAGAGTTGAACTATTGGCATTTTTGAGATTGAAACGAGTTAGCCCGGAACTGGTCAAGGCTGTGGCATCTCTGAACATTAATTCATCGTTGGCAAGAGTTAATTCTGCACGGGCATTAATTGTGATGTAATCTAGCCAGGCACTTGAGGTGGTGGATGCGTCGGAGTAGGTAACAGTCAGATCAATCGTCTCGGAGGTTGAATATAGTTGGCTCAGCGCCTGATTCTCTCTTGCATAGTAACTTTCGTAATCACCTATTGATATTTTGATAAATGAGAGCGTTAAGAAAGGAACTAAATCATCGTTGTAAAAGTTTAGGTAGCTGGTTTGCGATGAGCGGGCAGCAGCAGCAGCCTCTATTTTAATCGCCTTTGCCAATAATAGATGGTTAATTGTAAAACTAAACTGACGTGATAAGGTTCCTGTGGAGGAGAATATTTCGCCAAATTTTTTTCTTCCTGATTTTTTACCTGAAGGCATCGGATTCAATGATTCTTTTTCGTGAAAGTCCAAATAATCATATGAGTTCGTTTCATAGGTAACGGTACCTGTAGGGCTGTCCTTTTCAATGATGGGTTTTGTGTCGTCGGTTTCTGACAAAAAGTAGTAGGCTTTTTCTGAATACAAGTGTTGCTGATGCCTGAAAAATTGATCATTTTCATCCCAGATCCAATTCACTGGGCCATGGCCATAAAAATAGATTGCTTCGTTATAATGCCAAACGCCTACAATTGGCAAATCGTCAGGTCGGTAACTGCTGTTTAATGCTGGCACCAGTTGTCCCCCGTAACCAAAAATACTTACTTTTTCGGGATTGGAGAACCCCCATTCTTTTAGCGTACTATAGCTTATCTTATGTATGCCGCTTTGCGTAATACTTATTTTTAACCATAGCCCTTCAGCCAGACGTGAATGGGTGGCATAGTTGGCACTATTTACTGGCGACGCCGGCATGCTTGAAATGTTATTTAGCCCGCTAAATATCAGAAATATGAATATGCGAAATTTGTGATGCATGTGCAAAATTTATAATTATAACATTATCCAGGTCAGGAGGTTTATCTGCAAAAGTAGATTTATTTTTATTTGAAACGATTAGAGGCAATTAAATGTTGTGTTTTTTGTGAAAAGAAAGGATTTTTATTTTGAATTTAATGAGGAGTTTAGTCTTCTTTCATAAAAGTATAACTTCATTGAATGAAAATATCCGGGTGAACAATAGGAATATGAAGAAATAATTTATTTACGTATGAACGCAAAAAAAAATGAAGCTTTATTAATTTGGTGCAAGTGTTTTAGGTCAGCTCTACATTCAGTTTAAATATTTAAATAACGGAATTTGTTTTTTGTCTAAAAGAGGCGAAAAAGAGGTGAGATGCGATTAAATTAATGTCCAAAAACGGGAGGCAGTGAGTGAAAATATTTATCTGAAGAAAATTTTATCACAGATGTTTTTATGATACCATAAATTTCATTTTATATGTTATCTTAAATAGTTTCCGTCCATAAAGTCGGGAGTTTGAGCTATAATGTTTAAATTCAAGGCTTGCGTAGCTCCAAAAAGGTGTGTTTACTGGTGTAAATGACCATTTTTATGACAAGCGTAACGAAGTAGTTGACTTTTATAGACAAACACTAAATATTTAATTTTATTGTTGTTTAATTTGTTATTACAGGCAATAAATATTGAAAGATTTCGTTAACGTTGCAGTTGAATTAATTTTTGCGTGAAAAAAGTGAATTGTATTCAAATTGATATAACCTTTTTCTATTTTTGTAGTATAAAGCGAAAGAAAATTGGTTTTAATTCAGATTATAAATGCATTGTTTTTCATTGCAATCAAGTACTCAAGAAGATAAGCTATGAGATGTAAATTCAGTTTGTTATTTGCTGCTGTTGCCGGTATGGCATTGGTTTCGTGTGGCGGCGGTGCTAGTAAAAGCGCCTCAACCACTACGGGATGGGAATATAATTCTTCAGATAATGGAGGATTTGAATATAATGCCAACTTTGAGCAGGACATGGGACCAGGTCTTGTTTTTGTTGAAGGAGGTACTTTTATTATGGGTCAGGTCGATGAAGACGTTATGCGTGAGTGGAATAATAAACCACGTCGGGTTACAGTGCCCTCTTTTTATATGGATGAAACAGAGGTTCGCAACGTCGATTATCGTGAATACTTATACTGGATTAACCGTGTATTTGTGAGTTATCCTGAAGTTTATCGTAAAGCTTTGCCCGATACTTTGGTTTGGCGTAGGGCTTTGGCTTATAACGAACCTTTGGTTGAGAATTATCTTCGTCACCCAGCTTATAGTGAGTATCCCGTTGTGGGTGTTAATTGGTTACAGGCCAGTGATTTTTGTGCCTGGAGAACAGACCGTGTCAATGAAAAAATTCTTGTAGATCAAGGTATTCTTGAATTGGATGTGAATCAGCAGGATGAAAATAATTTCAATTCAGAAGCTTATTTATATGGCAAATATATGGGGACTGATGGTAAACGACCAATGAGAGATTTGCGTTCACCGGATAAGGGGACTCGTCGTGTACGTGCCGATGATGGACTTTTATTGCCTCGTTATCGTCTCCCGACCGAAGCAGAGTGGGAGTATGCTGCAATGGGTTTGGTTGGAAATTCTTTCTCTGAGCGATTGACTGATCGTAGAATTTATCCTTGGAATGGTCACATTGTTCGTAATGCTGATAAAAAGGAAAGAGGCAAGATGATGGCGAATTTTGTTCGTGGTAATGGTGACTATATGGGGATGGCCGGAGATTTGAATGATGGTGGCGATATAACTGTTCCTGTTAAATCTTATTATCCAAACGATTTTGGTCTTTATTGTATGGCTGGAAATGTAAATGAATGGGTCGCAGATATTTATCGTCCTCTTACTTTCGATGATATGGATGAGTTAAGTCCTTACCGGGGTAATGTTTTCCAGACAAAAGTACTTGATGAAGAAGGTATGGTTGTGGATCCCGATCAATATGGACGTATCCGTTATCGTGAAGAAACAGATGAAGATATTCAGAACAGATACAACTATCGTACTGCTGATAATCGCAATAACCTTGATGGTGACCCAGGCACTAATATCGTCACAGGCACTGATTGGCGGGAATCTACCGGAGAAACATCTACAATGTATGCTGGAAGTACCGGTGCTTTAAACAGTATGATTTCTGATCGTACCAGAGTTTATAAAGGTGGTGGTTGGAGAGATCGAGTTTATTGGCTTAGCCCTGGCACCCGACGTTTTCTTGATGAACGCGAGGCACGTGACGATATCGGTTTCCGGTGCGCAATGACTCGGGTTGGTACGCCAGTCTCTGCCAGCAAGAAAAAATAGCAAATTGATTGATTTAATATAAAAGCCGGATTTTTCCGGCTTTTTTTATGCAAATTTGTTACATAAACAAAATGTGTTGTGTGATGATGGAACAGCTATACGATGCTTATTTAAAGCACCGGAGTGTGACAACCGACAGCCGGAATTGCCCGGTCGGTTCTATTTATTTTGCTTTGAGGGGCGATCGGTTTAATGGGAATGATTTTGCTTTGTCGGCATTGAAGGCTGGATGCGCTCTGGCTGTTGTTGATGACATTCGGATAAGAAATGAGCCGGGCTGCTTATTTGTTCAGGATTCTTTGAAGGCGTTGCAGGATTTGGCGCTGATTCATCGACAAAAGGCTGGTGCCCTAATTATTGGTATTACCGGAACCAATGGGAAAACGACCACTAAGGAGTTGTTAGCTGCCGTGCTCTCCAAAAAATACAAGACATGGTTTACGCAGGGTAATTTTAATAATCACATTGGGGTCCCATTAACGATTTTATCCATGCCTGTTGATACAGAAGTTGCCGTTATTGAAATGGGAGCTAATCACCCTCATGAAATTGATTTTTTGTGCCGTATTGCGCAGCCCGATATGGGCCTGATTACCAATGTTGGGAAGGCTCATCTTCAAGGGTTTGGATCTTTTGAGGGTGTGATGAAAACGAAAGCTG
The DNA here is from genome assembly GCF_052400685.1 of Geofilum sp. OHC36d9. NCBI lineage: Bacteria > Pseudomonadati > Bacteroidota > Bacteroidia > Marinilabiliales > Marinilabiliaceae > Geofilum > Geofilum sp. OHC36d9. The sequence goes on along the minus strand of NZ_JBQTGJ010000002.1, from coordinate 246,491 downwards.
AATTGTATGAGTTTTTGAAGCGTAATCCTGGAATTGTATTTCTTAATACGGATAACGATTATTTAAAGGCAATGTTAGGAGAGATTGACTCGGAAGTCATCCGTTATGGCACCGGAAGCGAATGTTATGTGAAAGGTAGCAATGCCTCAGCAAATCCTTTTTTGTCATTTGATTGGGAGGCGGGTAATGTAAAAAGGCAACAGGTCTCCATGCGTCTTTCGGGTTCGTATAATTTTGAAAATGCACTAGCAGCCATTGCTGTGGGGGTTTATTTAAAGGTCCCAACGGATGATATTAATGCTGCTTTAGGTCATTATAGGCCAGTGAATCATCGTTCGCAGATATTGACAACAGATGCTAATACTATTATTTTGGATGCCTATAATGCCAATCCTACAAGTATGGCGGCTGCTTTAGATGGATTTGAAAAAATGCTTCATAAAAAGAAAGTGTTGATACTCGGGGGAATGCGCGAATTGGGCAATGAGAGTGAATCCGAACACCGTTTATTGGTCAATCGGCTCTTGACCATGAAATTTGAAAAATGCTGGCTGGTGGGGGAAGAGTTTTCCGCCTTGGTGCCTCTTGACGCCCGGTTTTCGTTTGCTGAAAATGGTGATGAACTTTGTGAAATTTTGAAAGTTAAGCCTTTTAGTAATTCCCTGGTGTTGGTGAAGGGGTCACGAGCGCATAAGTTGGAACGGGTTACTACGTATTTGTAATTTAGCTTACCAGCTTAAATCGGTAAAGTGTTTTTTTCCTCTGAGGTAGTAGTCCAGAACGATGGAGCCGGCGTATGTTTCGGCATGATTTTTACAGCGGACGAGGGTTTTTAGTTGTATGCGTTTCTGATAAAATTTTCTGAAATGAACAATGAAATGAACATGTGCTTTGTGAATTGCATATGCCTGTTGCCCTTCCTTTTTTGCAAGGAAATTTAACAGGGCTAAAAAATCCATTGTCATTCGTATTATCAACATCGGGTAAACCCATTTGCCCGGCTGGTTTTTTAGCAGTAGGAACAAATTGTTTCGGAAGTTGAGATAGGTCTTACGGCTGTTCATATAGTTAAGAGTGCCACCGCCGGCATGATAAACATTGCTCTTTGGAACAAACCTAATGGTATACCCTTGATTTTTAATTCTCCAACACCAATCAATTTCTTCCATGTGAGCAAAGAAATCCGGGTCGAGCCCCTCACTGGCTACAAAAATATCCCGACGTACCATTAATGCAGCTCCGCTGCCCCAAAAGAGGGTGCTTTCGTTTTGATATTGTCCTAAATCTTTCTCAACCGTATCAAACAGTCTGCCGCGGCAAAACGGGTAGCCCCAGCGGTCAATGAAGCCACCGGCAGCTCCGGCGTATTCGTAATAATCCGGTCGTTGTTCATCCTTTATGGCAGGGACACAGGCGGCCGCTTCAGGATGTTGTTCCATGCATTCAATTAATGGTTGCAACCAGTTTTCTCCCGGGGCGGCATCCGAATTAAGCAGTACCGCGTAATCGTCGTCTAGCTGCTGTAGCGCGCGGTTGTATCCTTCTGCAAACCCATAGTTATGTTCTAATTCAATAATTTCTACCCCGGGGTAGTTGTTGCGGGTCCATGCCACTGAATCATCCTCTGATCCATTGTCGGCAACAACGATCTTAACACCTTTTATTTGAGAGTTGGCAATAACACGTGGTAAAAATTTTTCAAGTAAGGCACGGGTATTCCAGTTTAGGATGACTATGGCTGTGGTTGATTGATTCATGAGGAATGCTTTGTGTGTATGCCTGGTTTATAAAGGTGCTGATATTTCCATCGTTTGTGCGACCAGAGCCAATATTGAGGTTGTTGTCGAATCTGTTTTTCCAGCAAGCGAACGTGCCATTCAGTAGCCTCATACTCTGAGGCTGTTTGAATATTTCCCGGAAAAGGAATGAATGTGATTCGGTACCTTCCCCTGCTTGTCTTTTCCATTTTCCAGTAATAGAGATCGGCTTTGGTGAGTTTTGCCATCTTTTCAGGACCTAATATAACGGAGGTGTTTTGGTTTAAGAAATCGGTCCAATAATGGAGTTCTGATTTGCTGGGACTTTGATCGGCAATGAGTCCAAGGGCAAATCGTTGATTTTTCTTTTTTAATTTTACTATTTCGCGTGTAGTTGAATTGAGTGGTATGTTTTGTGTATTAAAGCACGACCTGATATTGAGCATGAACTTATCGAACCATTTGTTTTTAAGAGGTCGGTAAACGGAGGCTCCCAGGACATTATTAAATTGCAGCATGGCGGCCGGTACCCATTCCCAGTTTCCGTAATGTCCTAAAACCGCAATGACATCTTTCCCTTTATCGAAGCTTTGTTGTAGCGTTTCGGAATTAACTGTTTCAACTCGTTTTAATATTCTTTGAGGTGAAAAATGCTGCAGGGCCAGTGTTTCTACAAATAAGTCGCAAAAATGACGATAAAATAAAAATCGTATTTTTCTTATTTCAAATTGGCTCTTTTCGGGAAAGGCATTGGTCAGATTCTGCGTGATCACTTTTCTGCGATAGCCTACTATGCCAACTACAATACCGAAGAGGTCGGAAATTAGAAAAAGTAACGGGAATGGTAATAATCCTATCAACCACAAAAGGGGATAAAATAGTTTGTAAGTGATACCCTGGATGTTCTGTTTTTTTTTGTTCATAACTCAAGAAAGTTTCTCACTTTCGTGGAAAATTCGTCGAATAGGTTTGAGTTGCCGGCTATCATTTCACGCCCGAATAGGTAGTTATTGCCGCCCTTGAAGTCGCAAATTTTTCCGCCTGCCTGTTGAACGATGAAGGCTCCGGCTGCCACATCCCATGGCTTAAGATCGTATTCGTAAAAAGCATCAAAACGTCCACAGGCTACGTAGGCTAAGTCGGCTGCAGCAGAACCCAGACGACGCATACCATGACTGTTTTGCATGAAATAGTGCAACGAACGGATAAAAGGCTCCATTAAAGAGAAGTTTGAATATGGAAATCCTGTTGCGATTAGACTGTCGGCCACCTTGTCGCACTCTGTTACATTTATGTTGGTGCCATTGCATTGTGCCGGGCCACCTTTCCATGCCGTGAAACACTCTTCTAATCCGGCTTCGTATATTACACCCGAAACAATTTCATTGTTTTCCATCAGAGCAATGCTGATGCAATACGGGAAAAGACCGTGTATAAAATTGGTGGTGCCGTCAATGGGATCAATAATCCAGGTAAAGCGTACACCTTGTTTTTGTGACGTATTTTCTTCAGCGATGAAACCTGCTTCCGGCAAAAGCAGTTCCAAGGCTTTGACAATGCGAGCTTCGGATTCTTTATCAAACTGGGTCACAAAATCATTTTTCCCTTTGGATTCAGTTTTGATGGAAGCCTCATTTCTGCTCTTTTTTATAAAGAGGCCGGTTTCTTTTGCGAGGGCGGCAACCTGACTGGTTATATGCTCGTAGTTAATAGTACTCATGGATCCTTGAATTTGTACAAATATATCAAAAAAGGAGTCGCCGCAGAATGAATAAACCTGTTAATTGGTTTAATGATTTGCGGCGACTAATAATATAACTAAGAACTAACGATATGAACAGTTATTGATTTACAAATAATTCATCCGAGGGGTCGGTGTTAAATTCAACATCGGTAATTGTAATGTTGAAGCTTTGAGGCCCAACTATTTGTTCTATTTCTGAAGGAATTTTAATGTCATTTACCGTTTGATATTCTTTTATGTTGGTGCTGACAATGCCTTGTGCTGTATTGCTTACCTCGCGTATTTTTAATCCTGTCGTCGTATCAAAAAAGAGTGTTGTTTGCTTTCCGGAAGTGGATGTCCTGATGATTTTATAAGCTTCGGCTCCGTCGATATTTTCAATACCAGACATTTCCATTGTGAAACCGTTTTTTTCATAGTCCAGTTCGGGGAAGAGTATTGCATTGTCTTTCAATTCAATCAGATCATTCCCGGAAAGCTTTTGATTACCACGAGGCGATATAATCCATCCGTTTTCACCATCGAACAATTGTTTAGACATTGTGTTTCCACCCATTTTTGATTCCACCAAAAGTTTTGCAGGGGCTTTCTGTACGGTTTTTATCTCTATGGTCATACCTTGAATGGTAAAGGTGGCTTTGGTGGTAATGTCTGTTACCTTTTTCAGCGCTTCGCGTCCGCCTTCTGCCTCAACAAATTTGTTAATTATATCGGTAGCAGTCATGTCAGTCACTTCGCGAGCCGGGAGAACTTCGTTGCCGTAGAAATCGTATTCTTTAGCGTCGCCTGTGGGCGAAAATACTTTCATTTTTTCTCTTATTTCATTGGCGTTGCCAACCGCAATAATCACCGATTTCTCGGGTTTCAGATATTTTTTAGCCATTGCCAAAACGTCCTCTTTGGTTACTGCAGCAACTTTTTCGAGATAGGTTTCATAATAGTCCTTGGGTAAATTGTATTTTTCGATATTTAGCGCGAAGCGTGCAATGGTTTGAGGGTCTTCAAGAGAACGTGAAAAGCTCCCCATCATCATATTTTTTACTAATTCGAGATCGGCGTCGGATACCAGATCTTTTTGAAGTCGCTTCATTTCATAAAGTATCTCGGTTAGTGCACTATCGGTAACTGATGTTCTCACCTGTGCCGAAGCCGAGAATGTACCGATACGTTTATCGGATCGAAGGCTTGAATAAGCGCCATAAGTATAAGCTTTATCTTCACGTAAGTTTTGAAATAAACGCGCATTGAAAGAGCCGCCTCCTAAAACCTGATTCATTACCGAGGCCTTTATTTCGTCCGGATGTCCGGGGGTTATTGGCACAAGGTGTGTTACTATAATGGTGGACTGATTAGCACCATCGCGGTTGGAAATAGCAACACGTGGAACGTCAGTATTTTCAGGCATTACATATTTGTGGATCGGAACAGTTTGTGAGGCCCATTTACCAAAATACTGTTTAACCTGTTTTTTGGCTTCTTTTAAAGTGATATCACCAACTATAACCAGATAACTGATGTTTGGGCGTAGATAGGTGTCGTGATATTGTTTGAGCAATTCAGGCGTGATATGCTTCAGGCTCTCTTCGGTCATTAGTTCTCCGTATGGGTCGTCTTTTCCAAATTTTAAAACTCTGGATAGGTTGCCTGCAATAGCGGAAGGTTCATTTTTCTCAGCCTGTAAATTTGTTTCTGATTGTCGGATACTTTTTTCTACTTCCGATTCGGGAAAGGACGGATTTAGTAAAACATCAGACATGACTTGTAATAATTTGGCGCTGTGTTTTTTAAGCGAATGTCCGTAAATGCCTGAAGCGTAAGTCTCAAGAGTCCCTCCGATGAAGTCAATTTGTTCATCAATTTCATCTTTCGAAAGAGATGTCGTTCCTGAGCGCATTAGTGAACCGGCCAGTTCAATATATCCGGCCGCATCGCCTTCCGTTATTGGGCTTAAGTCGTAGGTTAAACTATAAGTAACCATTGGAAGTTTGTGGTTCTCAACAACAAAAACTTTAAGGCCATTGGAAAGTTCAAATTTTTGATATTTGCCAATATTAATTTTAGGGGCAGGCCCGGCTGCTGGTGGGGTACTTCGGTCTAACTGAGCCATTAAACCAACTGTAATGAAGCTGAGCAACAAGGTGGATATGATATGTTTCATTATTATAGCATTTATATTTAAAACGTTTGTTTGGGTTAGTCTTGTTTGGGCATATAGTAAAGAACTACACGACTGTCTGGGGTGAAATATTGTCTGGCAACTCGTTGAATGTCTTCGCGGGTTACTGCCATATATTTTTCAATTTCTTTATTAATGAGACTGGCATCACCAAAATAAGTGTAGTATGTGGCTAGATTATGCGCCCTTTCGGCAATTTTCTCGTTGCCGCCAATAATCTGATTCTCAAACTGATTCTGAAGTTTCTGGAATTCTTTTTCAGGAATAAGTTTCTCTTGTACTTTTTTGATTTCATCATTAATGGCTTCTTCCAGTTGCTTTGGATCTACCCCCATGTTTGTAAAGGCATAGGTGAGATTAACAGAGGGTTCGTTGTAGGGAAGTGGAAATGACCCCACCGAAATGGCTAATTGTTGGTTGTCTACCAGTTCTTTGTACAAACGGGAACTCTGGCCACCTGAAAGCAAAGTCCCCAGCATATCCAAAGCGTAATAGTCGGGGGTATTCATGGCAGGCGTGCGGTATGCCTGCAAAACCAATGGCACCTGGATGTTGTCATAAATGGTGTCACGAACCTCTCCATTTAATGGCGGTTCAACAATATGTGGACGGTATATTTCATTTTGTCCGGCAGGAATGTCTTTAAAGTACTTTTCAATGAGATTTTTGGTTTTTTCGGGGTTGATATCACCGGCAATGACCAATACCGCATTATTGGGCACGTAAAAAGTATTGTAAAAAGTTTGGAACTCTTCGTCTTTGGCGGCCCTGATGTGATCCGGATCGCCTATGGTTGTCCATCGGTAGGGGTGCTCCCTGAAGGCTCTTTTCATTGTCTCAATTAAAATTGAGCCGTAAGGGCGGTTATCGTATGATTGTTTCTTTTCTTCAATAACGACTTTTTTTTGTGTCTGAATGCCCAGCGAATCAACTTTGGCATGAAACATTCTTTCAGATTCGAGCCATAAGCCTAATTCCAACTGATTAGAAGGTAGTATTTCGTAAAAATAGGTGCGGTCAGCTGACGTATTGGCGTTTAAGGTTCCGCCGGCCCGTTCAACAAATTTGGCATATTCTCCTCTTGGGATATTTTCGGTTCCCTCAAACATGAGGTGTTCAAAAAAGTGGGCGAAACCTGTGCGATTGGGTTGCTCATTTTTAGAGCCAACTTTATACATCACAGCTACAGTTACAATTGGAGTGCTGTTATCCTGGTGGAGAATTACATGTAACCCGTTGTTGAGGTTGAATTCGGAGTATTCGACTTTGCCCGATTGGGCAAATAAAGATGTGCCAGACACTAGTAGGGTCAAGACGAGGTTGGGGATCGTTTTTAATAGTTTCATTCGCGGATAGTTAATTTTTAGTTTCTCTATAAGAATGGATAAGTCTACTGTTTTGTTCTGAATAGACATCAGGTTTATTTACCAATATGCAGGCCGTTTTTTGTAAATTAATGTTTGTTAGTGTGTTGTGTAAAGGCGGGGCCTCGCGTAATGTTGTTGTTTGTTACAGTATCGTACATCAGGTGTTCATAAATGGACATCTGTTTGGGTTGTTTATTAGTAATTATGGATTTAAGCTGGATGCCTCTGTTTTTATTTTTACTTTTGTACATTGACATAGAAATTGAAGCGTTTTTTAACTATAAATATTATAGTTCATGAAATATTTTGTAGGCATCGTAATGATGTTTTTGTTAGGACTGACTGCTATTCGTTGCGATCAGGCCTCTATTTGTTTATCGAATCAGCATGCCGCTCAGGTATCTTTGTACTCGGCAAGGTCAGCGACAGATAAAGATACTTCTTTGACAAGTGCGTCTGTAATTGGTGTTGAAATGACCGATTCAGTTTATAAAAATACAACGATTCAGGAGCTTTTTTTACCGCTCTCATTTACGTCTGATACCACTGCATTTGTTATTCACAATAATACGTTGAGAGATACAGTGTGGTTTAAACATACAAAGGAGCTTTACTACATTTCGCGTGAATGTGGTTTTTCATTCAACTTTAAGTTGGATTCAGTTTGGACGACTCAAACCTTTATCGATTCTGTGGCCATTAATTACGATGAGATTAATTATAATGAAAGTGCCGAAAATGTTAAGATATATATTTTTTAGTATTGCTTTATTTTGCTCTGTGATGATATCGGGGCAGGCAAAAGAAGAGGTCAGGAAAGTGACGGAGAATTTGCCCAAAGGACCTCAGGGCATTACCATCGGTGTAAATTTAGCCGGGCCTTTTAATAGCCTGATGGATGGTGATCGAAATGGCTTTAGTTTCGTTTCCAGATTTAATATGGCCGAAGATTATTTTTTTATTGCGGAAGCCGGCTTTGAACAGATTTCGTTTGAAAAGAAAGAGTATGACTATGAGTCGAATGGTACTTTTTTGAAAGCAGGAATTGAAAAGGATATGCTTAACAATAAGCGGTCGGTGATTGATAACCTGTTTATTGGCTTTCAATATGGTTTTGCTTTGCAGAGCCAATCCGCATCCCGTTTTTTGGCTAACAACGGTTATTGGGATGATTATGCAGGTAGCATAAGTTCTGAAACTCTAACCTCTCATTGGTTTGAGTTGTCGACTGGGCCTCGAACTGAAATTTTTAAAAATTTTTATATCGGCTGGAAAATACATCTCAGGGTTTCTCTTATAACTACCGGACAGGATGTTTTGAAACCTTATCTTGTCCCTGGTTTTGGGAATGGCGATAACAGAGTCAATGCTGCTTTTTCATATACCTTGGAATATATGATACCATGGAAAAAGTAAAACAATGAATTGGGAACAACTTTTATCAACGCAACGCACCGGGCAAGACGCATTGCCTGAACTTCATCACGACAGGACACAGTTTCAGCGTGATTATGATCGGCTGATATTTTCTTCACCTTTTAGGAGGATGCAGGATAAAACGCAGGTTTTTCCGTTGCCAGGTAGTGTGTTTGTGCATAATCGTTTGACTCACAGTCTTGAGGTGGCAAGTGTGGGACGTTCGTTGGGGAGCAATATCAGTCGTTTCTTAAAGGATGAGGTGATGGTTAAGTCGCCGCTGGTTGATGAGTTGGGGGCCGTAACAGCTGCCGCTTGTCTGGCCCATGATATGGGAAATCCTCCATTTGGCCATAGTGGTGAAACGGCTATTTCTCATTTTTTTAAGTCGGGCGATGGCGAAAAATATCATCATTTGATTAACGATGAAGCCGTCTGGTGTGACTTTATTAATTTTGAAGGCAATGCCAATGCATTCAGGTTGCTGACACATCAATTTGGGGGGCGTCGTCGTGGCGGTTTCAGAATGACATACACAATGGTAGCTTCAATAGTGAAATATCCATATCCATCGGGAATGAGTGACCGGAAGAAATATGGTTTTTTTCAGACAGAAAAAACCGCTTATGTTGACATTGCCAAATCACTGGGTATTATTGAAGAAAAATCTGGATCCGGGGTGTTTGTGCGTCATCCCTTGGTCTATCTGGTTGAGGCAGCCGATGATATCTGTTACCAGGTGATGGATATTGAGGACGCACATAAATTGGGAATTCTTGATTTTAATGCCACTCGTGATTTGCTGTTTGCTTTTTTTGCTGATGACGATGCTTCAGCTCGTCGTTTGAAGGAGGTCTGTACTTCGGTTACCGATAGAAATGAACAGATTGCTTTTTTACGAGCCAGTGTCATCGGTCGGTTGGTTGAATTATGTACGCAGATTTTCATCATTAATCACGATGTTATTCTTGCAGGACAATTTGAAGGATCCTTGATAAAGCACTTAGAAGGCAGTGCAGCCGAAGCAATGCGAAAATGTGAGACGACAGGTTTTAGATTGATATATAAACATCCATCCGTGGTTGAGATTGAAATTGCAGGGTACAAAATTTTGGGCTCTTTGTTGAAGGAATTTATGGACGCTGTAATGAATCCTGAGGATAGTTATTCAGGTCTGTTGTTGCCCTTCATTCCCGAGCAGTATCGTGTTTCTTTTGAGGCGCCTCTTGAGCTGAGAATACGTTCTGTACTCGATTTTGTATCCGGCATGACCGATGTCTATGCTCTCGATTTATTTCGTAAAATTAATGGTATTGGTTTGGCAGACAAACGGTTTAAACGATGAATGAGGAAGAAATTATTCTAACTCATATTGTTCCGGCTGATTTTTCTGACGCTGTTCGTTTGAGCGATTATTGTGCCGGTAAATTTGATGGGTTATTGACGCGGTCTTCAGTTCGTAAGGCGTTGGCCAGAGAGGAAATACTGGTGGACGGTGCGATTGGAACAACGGGGCGTTGGGTTCAGGCGGGATGGGTGATTCAATGGCGCCGTAAGTTGGTGGCCCCGCGTCGAATTTTTAAGGCCGATGTTAAGGTTTTATTTGAAGATGATTTTATGGCTGTTGTTTTAAAGCCTGCTGGTATTGTCGTTAGTGGAAACAGGTTTCGCACCCTTGAAAATGCTTTGCCTGGCGTGTTGAATAAATCATTGGAAAAAGATGCATTACTCTTGCCTTTGGCTGTGCATAGGCTGGATAGTGATACGGCCGGGTTGGTAATTGTGGCTAAAACGGCAACATCGCATCTTCTGTTGAGTCAGCAAATGGCAAATGGCTCCGTTTCTAAGATATATCATGCCCTGGTTGCAGGGACTCCTGAAAATGAAGGCGTTTTTGATGCGTCTATCGATGGCAAGCCGGCAGTTACATTGTACCGGCTGTTGAAAACGTATGGCTCACTTATTACCGGATCCATGTCTTTGGTGGAGATAAAACTTCTTACCGGTCGAACGCACCAAATCAGAAAGCATTTTTCTGAAGCTGGATTTCCTGTTTTGGGGGATAAGTTATACAGCCCGTCAGGCTTGTTGTTGAAACATCGGGGGCTGTTCCTCTTTGCTTCTGAAATTGCTTTTAATCATCCGGTTACGCGTGTAAAGACGGCTGTTAAATCAACCCTGCCTAATAAATTCTTTAAATTCCCGAGAGTTCAACAGGAGTTGTTTCTAAAATACCATGAGAGTTGATTTGTTTGTTATGATTTTATTAATCAGGAGAAAAAGGAATGGAAACTACAACTTTTTTTACTCCTATTCGTATTAATCCAAATTATAGTGAGTTTCCTTGTTTGTGGGGGTGAAATGATCATATTGGGATGATACAAATTTGCAAGGTGTTTTTCTGTTAAATTAGTTAGTGCTTGCCCGAAAATTTCGGAGCTGGATATGAAAGCTTTATTTTTGCGGCTTTCGAAGTTTGAGAAATATGAGTTTACTAATGTCAATGACTATTTTGAAAGCGTGAGTAACGAAAAAATGGCGTTTTCTTGTTGACACTAATTTATATGCAGATCAAATTTTTGTTTGCAATTGGAAACTGGTTTTGTTATTTTCATCACGATTACGGAACGTCTGATTTAATAAATTCTATGAACTTAATCTAATCTCATTACTAATTATGCCATATCGCCGTTTACCTAATACTGATCAGGCGCGTCTCAGAGCGTTGGGTACTGCTCTAGAAAAGGGTAATGATCTGGGGCCCGCTAACTTGGCTTTTTCACAAAAGTTATTGTTGGAGTTAAAAGCTTTTTATCCCCATTTTGAGCAAGTTATCAAGCAGTATCAGGATAGCCGTGATCGTCAGGCTTCTATTGGCAAGCAGTTGGCAGAACATTTTCGGCAGGCCAGGCTTTATGTGTCTCATTTTTTGCAGGTTGTTAATTTGGCTATCCTTCGAGGCGAATTGAAACCTTCTGTCAGAAAGTCGTACGGTTTGTCAGAGGACGATCGTAGTGTGCCTGAGATAGGGACGGAACAGCAGCTTATTGATTGGGGTAAGGCTTTGATAAAAGGAGAGGAGGCGCGAATGGCCACAGGCGCAACTCGTATTTATAATCCTTCTTTGGCAATGGTGCGTATTAAATTTGAAAATTTTTTGGAATATTATAATCTTCATAAGGATTTACTTGGAACTTCTCAAAAATTGATGGATAAAGTAATTGATTATAGAGTTCAGGCTGATTTTTTAATTGCCGCGGTTTGGAATGAAGTAGAAGCTTTTCATGATGATTTGACGCCTGAGTTAAAGCGGGAGAAAAGTAGTAAGTATGGCATTGTGTATGTTTTAAGGCCTTCGGAAAAAGTGATGGAGAATTAATTTGCGGTATTAAAGTTCTTGCGTATTGAATTGAAATATTTAGCCGGAGAACAATCTGTTTCTTTGGCAATTTCTTTTGAATATTGGTAAAAATAAACACCGTCAACCTTTTTAGAGTGTTGGCGGTGTTTTTTTGTTTTAGTGGTTTGTTCTTTCATATTTCCGGCCTCCCTACACTAAAATAACCCGAAAGGTGTTTTTTTATAGGAGGTCTGATGCCAGTTCGGCCAGAAAACTTCGTTCCCCTTTTACTAGGTTTACATGGGCAAAAATCGATTGTCCATTCATTTTATCGGTCAGATAGGCTAATCCGTTTGACTGCATATCCAGATATGGCGAATCGATTTGGTGTATGTCGCCTGTAAAAATCATTTTGGTGCCTTCTCCAGCTCGTGTAATAATGGTTTTGACTTCGTGTGGCGTTAGGTTTTGAGCCTCATCAATAATAAAAAATACTTCAGAAAGACTTCGCCCTCGAATGTAAGCCAGAGGGGTAATAATCAGTTCTTCGCGTTTTTGCATTTCTTCAATTATGGTTTGCTCGCGACTTTGTGCGGCAAACCGGTTTTTTATTACCGATAGGTTATCGTACAGAGGCATCATATACGGTCCTATTTTCTCTTTTACGTCGCCGGGCAAAAAGCCGATATCTCTGTTTGAAAGCGGAACGATGGGGCGAGCCAGCAAAATTTGTTTGTACATTTTATTTTGTTGTAGAGCTGCGGCTAGTGCGAGCAGGGTTTTCCCGGTACCTGCTTTTCCGGTTAACGATACCAGTTTTATATCGGGATTTAATAGCGCATTTAATGAGAATGTTTGTTCGGCATTTCGGGGTTCAATGCCAAAAGCGTGGTTTTTTTCTACTCTCCTTACCATATTATTGGTCGAATCGTACCATACCAGCACGCTTTGGCTGTTGCTTTTTAGTATAAAATATTGGTTGGCAGGTAATTCTGACTCATCAACGGGGAAGTCATTTCTTGCCACTGAGCCGGTTTTATACAGCTGCTCTATAATAGCGGCATCAAAGTTCTCTCTGGTCTCAACACCTTTGTGCAGGACTTCGATGTTTTTAACTTTATCATTTTCATAATCTTCGGACTTTAAGCCCAACGACTTGGCTTTCATTCGCAAATTAATATCTTTCGATATGAGAATAACGGTTCGGTCGCTGAAGAGGTCTTTTACATGAAGTGCAATGGCTAAAATCCGGTGGTCGGGCGTCTTCTCCGAGAATGAATCTTCCATAACTTTTGGAAATGGTTTCCCGGTGGCAATGAATAAGCGACCTTTGTCTTTTCCCAGGGGAACGCCTTCTCCAAAAAGCTTTTCACCAGCAATCTGATCCATTTGACGCACAAATTCGCGGGCTTGAAAATTTATCTGATCGTTCCCTTTTTTAAATTTGTCTAGCTCCTCCAGAACAACGATAGGAAGTATAACATCGTTATCCTGAAAATTGTAAAGACATTTGTGATCGTGTAATAACACGTTGGTGTCCAAAATGAAAATTTTGGATGTTTCTTTCTTTTTTACAGACATATTAGAGGTGTTATTTGGGTTAATATAACTGAATCTATGCCGTTGATTAATTTGGGATAAAATTTTTTGTCAAAATTTTTGTTCTTTAAATATACCAAAATAGCAGGTTAATTCTCACTTTTGCAACACAAATAATTTAAAGCAGGAGCTAAAGACGTGAAAAATTATGATGAGGCCATCGACTTTCTTTATGATCAGTTGCCGGTGTTTCAACGGTCGGGGGTTGTGGCGTATAAAAATAATCTGGATAACACTTTAGAATTAGATGATTATTTTGCACACCCTCACCGACATTTCAAAAGCATCCATGTGGCAGGAACCAATGGCAAAGGGTCTGTGTCGCATATTCTGTCTTCAATTCTTCAAGAAGCTGGTTATAAGACTGGATTATACACTTCGCCTCATTTGCGTGATTTTAGGGAGCGTATCAGGGTTAATGGATGCATGATCTCTAAGGTTGAAGTAACCAATTTTGTGAATTGTCACGAAGTAATTATTCGTGAAGTGGAACCTTCATTTTTTGAGATGACAGTGGCCATGGCTTTTGATTTTTTTTCGCGTTCAGAGATTGATGTTGCCGTTGTGGAAGTTGGGCTGGGTGGCCGGTTGGATTCAACCAATATAATAAATCCACTGGTGAGTGTGATTACAAATATTGGATTTGACCATACCGCTTTGCTTGGTAATACACTGACGGCTATTGCGGGTGAAAAGGCCGGGATTATAAAGCCGGCAGTGCCGGTTGTTGTAGGACGAAGACAGAAGGAGACTGAGCCTGTTTTTATTGGTAAGGCTATTCAGAATGATTCGTCGATTGTATTTGCTGCGGATCATTTTTCAGTCGCAATGGGATCTTTAAATGATGGTTTTCGGGTAATCGATATATATCATGATAATAATCTGTTTTTATCGGGAGTCCGGTTGCCTTTGGCCGGTATTTATCAGTCCGAAAATGTGGCTTGTGTTATGGCTGCTGTAATGGAACTAAGAGCGGCAGGGTTTGTCGTTAGTAAAACACATATAAAGAAGGGACTGGAGAATGTCATTGTAAACACCGGTTTAATGGGACGTTGGCAGGTGTTGGAGCACCATCCACAGGTAGTCTGCGACACGGGGCATAACGAGGATGGCATTAGGCAGGTGGTGGCACAGCTAAAGGAATGTACTTATGAGCAATTGCATGTGGTGATTGGCATGGCTGGCGATAAGGAAGTGGATGAGGTGATGGCGTTGATGCCCAAAGATGCTGTTTATTATTTTACACGAGCCGATATACCACGAAGTATGCCTGCCGATAAATTAATGCAGATTGGCCATAGGCACGGATTGCGAGGTGATATGTTTCATTCGGTGAAGGAGGCGGTGGCTGCTGCAAAAAAAAATGCGTCGGTTAATGATTTGATTTTCATTGGGGGCAGTAATTTTGTCGTAGCCGAAGTGGTATAATTTGCAATAAAAGTTTGGCTGTTGTCGAAAACTCTTCTATATTTGCATCGCTTAAAAAATAACAGAGGGCGCTTAGCTCAGTTGGTTCAGAGCATCTGGTTTACACCCAGAGGGTCAGCGGTTCGAATCCGTTAGCGCCCACCTCTTTTTAAGTAATGGTATTTTTAGGGCGCTTAGCTCAGTTGGTTCAGAGCATCTGGTTTACACCCAGAGGGTCAGCGGTTCGAATCCGTTAGCGCCCACAAACAGAAGACTACCTATGGTGGTCTTTTTTTGTTTGGATACAAGTCTGTTATTGTAATCTGATTGTGATTACGGAATGACATCTTTAATCAAAAACTTGTTTATTTTTGTAACCGAAAACAAAAATCAGAATTTATTATGGATGTAGGGAGCAGTAAGAAAAAGAGTTATCCGGTCCCGGAACCCGCGCTTCGCCGCATGCCCTGCTATTTGGCTTATCTGAAGTTGGCGCACCGCAGAGGAAATCAGTACGTTTCATCTACTCTCATTGCCCGCGATAATGGGGTTGACCCCACGCAGGTGACAAAAGATTTGTCGTACACCGGTATTTCAGGTAAAACCCGGGTTGGCTATGAAGTTGAACCTTTGATTGATGCTCTTGAAGATTTTTTGGGTTTCAGGGTGATGGATCAGGCCTATCTGTTTGGAGCCGGCAGTTTGGGTACTGCTTTGTTGCACGATCATGGTTTGGTGCAATACGGTCTTAAAATTGTTGAAGCTTTTGACGTAAATCCGATTGTTGTGGGGACTCAAATAAAAGATGTGAGTATTCACCATGTGGATGAGTTTAAGCACCGTGATAACCAGAATGTGAAAATCGGCATTCTTACGGTTCCTGCTGAAAATGCCCAGGACGTCGCATTAATGATGATTGATAACGGTATCCGTGCTATCTGGAATTTTACCCCTGTACGTATTGCTGTGCCGGATAATGTTATTGTTCAGAATACTTCGTTGTATGCACATCTGGCGGTGATGTTTAACCGGCTGAATGTTATTACTTCAAACGCTGAATGAGCAGATTAAAACGTTAGGGTAAATTTGGAGCCTTTGTCGGGTTCTGAATATACATTTAAAGTTCCCGAATGCAAGCGCATAATTTGCCTCGACAGGCTCAAGCCAATGCCGGATCCTTGTTGTTTGGTGGTGAAGAATGGAATGAAGATTTTGTCGATGACTTCCGGCAAAATGCCGCTGCCTGTATCCGATATCTGAATGGTTATTTTTCCTCTTTTATTTAAAAATGCTTTTAATTCAATGTTTTTGATGGTTGCGTTATTTAGCGCTTGAATGGCATTTAGTAACAGGTTTATCAGAACTTGTTCAATTAATCGTTCATCCGCTGACAGCTCTAGTGATACAGGGAGAACTGAAATGGTGCATTTAATACCTTTTTGCTCCATTTCATTGCGGTGTAAGTTGTAGATATTTTGCAGTAGTTTTTGAACCGGGAAAATGGAAAAGTGCGGAGTTGGTATTCGTGTTAGGTTACGGTATGTATCCACAAAATGAATAAGACCTTCGGTCCTTTTTTGTATGGTGCTTATGGCGCTTTGAATTTCTTGCAGGTCTTCAGTTTCCTCGGCACAGCCCTTGTCTTTTTCCTTCAGCGAATCGATGATGTGATTCATCATCATATTTACCGTTGACGATAGTGAGGAGATGGGCGTTATCGAGTTCATTATTTCGTGGGTAAGAACACGTATTAGTTTTTGCCATGAATCCATCTCTTTTTCATCCAGCTCGTTTTGAATATCTTTGATCGAAACAACCATTATAGTGCGGTTGTGAATCCTGAATTCGGTGGCATAAACCGATAACTGCAGAAGGCCATCCTTTTCGCGGATGGTCACCAGCGTGTTTTCACCATGTTGTATGGTCAGAAGTTTTTGAACCAGTTCGCGGCTCGTTTCCTGCAAGTTTTGAATGTTGTTAAGCGTGCGGATTTGAAAGAGCTTTTTTGTGGCGTTGTTTATGAGTTCTACTTTGCCGTCCGATTGAAAGGCTATAAGTGCAATTCCAATGTGCTGAATGATGGTTTGAAGATAGTGGTAGCTCTCTTCTTTTTCGGCCCGTACCGTTTGAAAGTCATTAATTACTTCGTTAAATGTTCTTTTTAATTGATTGAGCGACGAGTCATCATTTTCAACCTGAAAAGTACGGGTGAAGTCTGAATACCGGATACTCATCAAAAATTGATTTAATAAGCGATTGGTTTTTTCGGTATAATAAATAAGTGCAATCACCTGAGCCACAATAATCAGTGCCAATAGAATGATGGTAAAGGTTAATTGTGTGTTGATGAGTAAATATATAAATCCAAAAATGGAAGCTGATAGTAGTAATATTCTTACTATCAGCTGTATCCGGAATTGATTAAAGCCCATATTTTTCGAGTCTTCGGTATAGCGATGTGCGCGTCAGCCCTAATTCGGAAGCAGCCTTGGAAACATTGCCATGATGTTCTTTTAAAACTTTTTGTATCACCCTCTTCTCCACTTCATCGAGGTTGTACGATTCCAGTTCCATAGAATCGCTGTTTGGATTTTTGCTCTGAAGCTGAAAATCGTGTTCGGTTAGTTGGGGGCTGTCACTTAAAATGACGGCTCTCTCAATGACGTGTTGAAATTCTCTGACGTTACCGGGCCAATGGTATTGAGTCAGCTTTTTTAGAGCTGAGCTGCTTAACGGGTTCATCTTTTTTTTATGTTTTTTTGAGTAGATGTTAAGAAAATGATTTCCCAGGATTGGAAAGTCTTCCTGTCGTTCACGAAGCGGGGGAAGGTCTATTTCAACGGTATTGATCCGATATAAAAGATCCTGTCTGAATTCATTTACTTCAGCCAATTCTTTTATTTTGGTATTAGTGGCTGTGATAAGTCTGATGTCGATAGGTTTTGGCTTGTTGGCCCCAACGCGTGTTACTTCGCGGCGTTCAAGGACTGTTAGTAATTTGGATTGAAGTGGTAGCGACAGGTTTCCAATCTCATCCAAGAAAATGGTGCCACCCGAGGCCAGCTCAAAACGCCCGGGGCGGTCTGTTTTGGCATCGGTAAAGGCGCCTTTAACGTGGCCGAAGAGTTCGCTCTCGAAGAGTGTTTCGCTGATTGCGCCCAGATCAACACTTATAAAGGACTCGTTTTTGCGTAACGATTGTCGGTGTAAGGATCGGGCAACTAACTCTTTTCCGGTTCCGTTTTCGCCTAAGATCAGAATATTGGCGTCGGTAGCTGCTACTTTTTTTATGGTGGAAAAAACTTTTTTCATGCTTGGCGAAATGCCAATGAAGTCTGCAAAAGGCTGGTCGCTAATCGAATCTAAAGCCTTTTTGTGTTCCTTTAGATGGTTTACTTCTTTACGTGAATTTTTAAGTTTCAGGGCCGAAGAGATGGTGGCCAGTAATTTTTCGTTTTGCCAGGGCTTTATTACAAAATCAGTGGCCCCCGCTTTGATGGCTTTGACGGATTTTTCCACATCGCCATAGGCTGTGATGAATAAAACAACGGCTGAAGGATCTATTTCCAGTATCTTTTTTAACCAAATGAAGCCTTCGGTTCCGCTAATAGCATCTTTGTTAAAGTTCATATCCAGCAGAATGACGTCGAAATCTTCGCGGCTCATTAGTTGCGGAATCTTTTCCGGATTTGTTTCAACTGTAATACTTTCAACTATTGGCTTAAGTAACATCTTTAACGCAAAAAGAATGTCTGCATTATCGTCTACTGCCAAAATTCGTCCATTTTTTTCAGCCATAATCTTTTTTTCAGGGATGAATAACTTAAAGGTAAAACGTCGCTAATTTGACGTTGAAAGCCTTTTGGGGTTTGCGGTTTTTAGTTTTTTAAAGATGATTTTCAAATTTACAAAAAAAATGTTGCATTTACAGTCGTCGCGTTTATAGAAGGGTGCTAGTGGTTGCTTTTCGTCTTAATCAATGGTCGTTTATTGATAAGTGGCTTTAAGTCAGTATTGTATTTGAGGTGGCATAATTTGTGAACTTGTTTAGTCATAAATCAGACCGTTTTTTTATCTTGGAATATCGCTTCTGGGATTTTGATGTTAATTGATTGTATTTTAGTTTTTTGAATTTTATTTTGAATTTGTTTGAATTATTAGTTTTTAAAATTAATTGTTCAGAAACGAACGGGTGGTGTTCGAAAACGTACAGATGAATTTATGCTACATACAAGAGATTTGAGCAAAGTTTTTCGTCATGGTGACTCCTTCACCCAGGCACTTATCAATGTAAATATTGATATTGGAAAGGGAGAATTTGTGTCGGTTGTAGGACCTTCGGGTTGTGGTAAAACCACATTGATGAGTATCCTGGGATTGCTGGAAGCGCCCGATAACGGTGAAGTCTTTTTTTTGGGGCAGGAAGTCGGTTCCTTATCCGATAAGGAGCGACTTATGATTCGTCGTGGAAAAATTGGCTATTTGTTTAGTGATTTTGAGTTAATTGAAGATTTATCGGTAGTCAATAATATTGAAATGCCTCTGATTTATAGTGGAATAAGTCGTAAGGAACGTAAGTTGCGCATTGATGAGGTTATAGCGCGTTATCGTTTGAATCATTTGAGGCGAGAAAGAGTCAGTGAATTGCCCGGATTACAGCAGCAAATCGTTTCCTTGGCACGTTCCGTTATTTATAAGCCGGCTGTTCTTCTGGCCGATGAACCAAACAGTCGTTTAAATTCAATTGGTAGTGCTGATATTTTTGATATGTTATCGGAGGTTAATGAGTCTGGTATGACCGTGGTTTTATTCACGAACTCGACTCAGGATGCTCAGAGGGCACAGCGGGTGGTTCAGCTTTTTGATGGACATGTGGTAAATGTTACATCGCAACACTAACAATTATGCAATCAGGTAGTAATTTGAAGTCTGTTATTAGTAAAACTATTTTTCATCGTGGATTTTCTTTAATATCTATCCTTGGATTATCGGTTGGGATTGCTGTGGGTTTTTTGGTGCTTTCTTATGTGCATTATGAAACTTCTTATGATACTTTTTCTCCCGATTCCGAAAATGTTTACCGGATTGTAAGCGTTGGTAAAGTTGGAAATGATACAATTCGTACTGCGTTGACTTCTTACCCGTTGCGTAATGAGTTGTCCAGGCAGGCAGGCGTGGCAGCTGCGACTCATTTGATTGAGGGGGTTAGGAAAGAGGTGAGCTTTGATTCCGTAAAGATTTCAGCGCCTCATTTTTATTATACCGACACCTCATTTTTTGAGGTTTTCAGGTATCCTTTAATACAAGGTAATCCCGATTCGGTGTTTGCAAAACCGGCATCGCTTGTTATCAGTGAATCAGT
Source organism: Geofilum sp. OHC36d9 (assembly GCF_052400685.1). Taxonomy (NCBI): domain Bacteria; kingdom Pseudomonadati; phylum Bacteroidota; class Bacteroidia; order Marinilabiliales; family Marinilabiliaceae; genus Geofilum; species Geofilum sp. OHC36d9. The sequence goes on along the minus strand of NZ_JBQTGJ010000002.1, from coordinate 226,323 downwards.
CGCTCAACAGTTGTTTGGTCACGAACCGGCCGTTGGGAAAATTGTATATAGCGGGAATCCACAAATAGGACTTGAAATTACAGGTGTTATGAAGGATGTGCCGGCTAATACGCATCTGCCAATTAATTATTTGGTTAATAGCGAGGTTCTTAAGATGTCGCAACCAGAGTCGGCCGATGATCGGTTTGATGCTATGTCTACAAATTGGTTTTATCTGGGCAGTTTTACCTACGTCAGATTGGTTTCGGAGAGCAATAAAGTGGTTCGAAGGAAATCACTTGACAATTATTTAAAAGAGCGACTTGGCATTGAAGCGAGACGGATTTTTGCAGACCAGCCAGATCAATTAAGATACATTAGGTTGGAACATCAGATGCAGCCCATACACGATATTCATTTGTTTTCCAGTTTTGAAAATGAGATTGAACCGGGGTCCGATTCTTTGTATGTATGGGTTTTTATGTTGATAGCCATTTTTATTTTAATAATGACGGCCCTGAATTTTGTGAGCCTGTCGATGGCGAATGCCGAAAAGAGGTACAAAGATGTGGCTCTTCGCAAAATATTTGGAGCCGCAAAGCGAGATGTCGCTTTCCTGATACTAATAGAATCGGTAATTTATAGTCTCATTGCTTTGTTGTTGGCATTGGTTATTGTGGAGTTGGCTTTCCCGTATTTTAACCAGCTTTTTGAAATAGAGATGGCACCCTCTAATTTGTTTTACAGGTTCGGATTTACAGGTGTTTTTATTATAACACTTTTGGTTGGCATTATGGCTGGTAGTTATCCCGCCTTTTATTTTGGCCGATTGAAAGAGATTACGGTTTTGCGGGATGATGTGCGATTTCAAAAGAGCGGTGTGGTCATGAGAGGCCTCTTGTTGGCTTTACAGCTGGCCATCACCATGTTTTTAATCACGTTTGCTGTGAGTCTGTATTTACGTAACAATACATTGTTAAAGTCGGAGTGGGGTTTTGAGCGTGAAAATCTTTTTGTACTTAGTACCGGCAATGTAAAACCGGAGCTTCAGAAGCAAATCAAGGAACAATTGAAATTGTTGCCCTACGTTGAGTCGGTTGGCGAAGCAATGTTCGTTCCGGGCGATGATTATAAGATTATGTCGTTTAAGAATCCTGTCGACTCGTCCAAGGTGGTTATGTTAGGTGTAAACGAAGTGGATTCGTCTTTTTTTGAGGCCATGGATCTGACTTTTGTTTATTCAGAGAGGTCTGGTCATCAGTGGAAGGGGCCTGAAATAGTGTTAAACCAATCGGCTGCAAAAATGTTGGCGTTTGGTACCTGGCCTGATAATATGCTTAGAGTTATTAGTAGCGCAAACGATAGTGTTAATTATGCGTTTGAAGTTGTAGGAGTGGTTGAGAATGTCTCATTTCAAAGTTCCAGCCGTGGAGTTCAGCCAATGGTTTTTATGCCACAAACAAATCAAAGTGTTTCAGGACGAATATTGGTTAAAATACAGCCAGGCAGGCAGTCGGATGTTTCAGCATCAATTGATCAACTATGGCATCACTTTTTCCCTGAGTTAAATTACGAAATGAATACATACGCCGCTTTGATTCGGGATTTTTATGAAAATGAACAGCGGTTGGCGGGGATTACTATTATGTTTTCTCTTGTTGCTGTATTTCTATATATTTTAGGTTCTATTGCAATGGTGACTTTTTTGGGCCGTTATTCTCATAAAACCCGCGTTATCCGATATCGGTTTTCGGCGCCCTTTTTATCTTTATTTTGGGAAGCATTCCATCCCTTTCTTTTTTATTTTTTGGTGGGCTTATTGCTATCGTTATCCGTTATTTTACCCGTAATCAGAATTTGGTTTCCGGCATATACAATAAGTCATTGGTGGGCTTGTTACATTTTTTCGGTTGTTGTGGTGGTAATAATTTCAGCGATGACGATCTGGATCATAGGGAGGCGTGAGTTAAATGTCCGTCGTTAGCTGGCAGATATTGATGGATTAATATTCGGTAGCCGCATAATAGAGTCTGTCCTGATAGTCGCTTTTTGCCTTATGTTTGTTCTCAAAATGAGCATTTATACCAGCAATCTTAAATTTGCCGAGCTCCGGAAGTCTTGTATTTATCTTTTCCATTCCGAGCTTTTGACTGTCTTGATAAGCTCTAAATAATTGTGGCTTTTTTTTATTATTCCCATGCCACAGGCTTTTAGAAAAAAATGAATATATTTGCGGGATTATGAAAAGTGTGAAAAAATGTTTTTGAATAGATAAAAGATTAATCAAATGCAAAACAAAGGAGCGATCAGACTATTTGCCATCTTGTTGGCTATAGTGAGTTTATACCAGCTAACATTCACCTATTATACCAGAAAGGTTGAAAATGATGCCGTAGAATTTGCTAAAAGGCAAGCTGGCCCCGATGCTGAAGATCAGGCTGTAAGGAAATACGAGTTGGCTTATCTGGATTCTATTGCTCATGAGCCGGTGTATAATTTCCTGTTTGCACGGAAGTACACTTATATGGAGTGTAAAAATCGGGAAATTAATTTCGGGTTGGACCTTAAAGGCGGGATGAACCTTATTCTGGAAGTAAAAGTGTCCGATATTATTGAGGCACTTTCAAATTACAGTCAGGATGAGAATTTTCAAAAGGCAATTGCCCTGGCTGAAGAACGTGAAAAAAATTCAACACGTGATTTTGTTACACTTTTTGGAGATGCATTTGAGGAAGTGGCTCCAAATGGAAGTTTGGCTGCTATTTTTAATACCATTGACTTAAGAGAAAAGGTTAAATACGACTCTTCCAATGATGAAGTCTTGCAAGTGTTGCGCGAGGAGTCGCATAGTGCTATTAGTAATGCTTTTAATATTATTCGTACTCGTATCGACCGTTTTGGAGTTGTGCAACCAAACGTGCAACGACTTCAGAAAGATGGTCAGGTATTAATTGAGTTGCCTGGTATTACAGAACCAGAACGGGTTCGTAGCCTTTTAAGAGGTTCTGCAAATTTAGAGTTTTGGGAGACCTACGATAACCAGGATATTTATAATTATCTGGTTCAGGCTAACAGCATGACTGCACGTCTTGAGCAGAGTAAGATAAAACCGGATTCGGTTGCTGAAGCCGTGGTTGAAGAAGAAGCTCCGGCAGCGACAGATGAGGATCTTGGACTGTTGGGAGAGATTGAAGCTGATTCAACGGCCGCTGCAGTGGCTAAGGATGAAACAGTTCGTTCTTTGTTCACATTGTTGCAACCCAGTGGCCGTGCTACAGGACCTGTTGTTGGGGTGGCCGCGGAGCGTAATATGAATCAAATTAACGAATGGTTGCAGGATGAAACTGTTCGTGGTGTATTGCCGCGCGATCTTAAGCTATTGTGGTCGGTGAAGCCTATTCCTGCTAAAGATTTACAATACTGGGTAACAAATCCGGTTAACACCCGTGAAAGTTATTTTCAGCTTGTAGCTATCAGATCAAGTAGTCTTGATGGACGTGCACCGCTCGAAGGCGATGCTATTTCAAATGCTTCTGACCGTGTGAGTAACTCCGGAGGGTTCGAGATAGAGATGTCAATGAATAGTGAAGGAGCAAAAACATGGGCGCGTTTGACCAAAGCCAATGTTGGTAAATCTATCGCCATTGTTTTGGATAACTATGTTTATAGTTTTCCTACGGTTCAAAATGAAATTAAAGGCGGACAAAGTTCTATTACTGGGAACTTTAGTGCCGAAGAGGCAAAAGACCTCGCTAATATTCTGAATTCAGGTAAACTTCCGGCTCCTGCCCGTATTGTTGAGGATACCGTGGTTGGCCCTTCTTTGGGTCAGGAGGCTGTTAACGCTGGTTTGTCTTCATTTATCTGGGCATTCTTGGTTGTTCTCGTATATATGGTATTATACTATGGTTTTAAGGCTGGGGTGGTTGCCGATTTAGCTCTGATTGCCAACATGTTTTTTATCATGGGTGTTCTCGCTTCTTTTGGCGCTGTTCTGACTCTTCCTGGTATTGCAGGTATCGTTCTTACCATTGGTATGTCTGTGGATGCAAACGTACTTATCTATGAGCGTATTCGTGAAGAATTGAGAGCCGGAAAAGGCTTGCGACTAGCGGTGGCCGATGGTTATAAAAATGCTTTTTCTGCCATTATTGACTCCAATGTAACGACCTTCCTTACCGGTTTAATTTTATTCTTGTTTGGAACAGGCCCAATTAAAGGCTTTGCAACAACGTTAATGATCGGTATTGCAACTTCATTCTTTTCAGCTATTTTTATTACTCATTTGATCTATGATCGTTTGCTGAAATCTGAAATTGATATTCGCTTTAGCACTAAATTTACTGAGAATCTTTTTGCAAAGGCGAAAATTCCTTTTGTTGGAAAGCGTAAGCTATTTCTTACCATTTCACTTGCGTTGATTGTGATTTCTATTGGATCGTTGGCAGTACGGGGGCTTAAACAAGGTATTGATTTTACCGGTGGTCGTACTTATGTGGTTCGTTTTGCAGGTCAACAAGCCGTGGATGCTGCTGCTGTTTATTCTTCCGTATCTGAGGCATTTGAAAGTGCCAATACCGAAGTCAAAACGTTTGGTGCAGCCAATCAGATTCGTATTGCAACCAACTTTCAGGTTGATAATACTGAAAATGAAGCGGATGGGATTGTTCAAACAGCCTTGTATAATGGCTTGAAGCCTTTCATTGGTGATGGGGTTACCAAAGAAGCTTTTTTGAGTGATTATTTACAAAGTTCTCAAAAGGTGGGACCAACCATTGCTACTGATATGCGTAACAAGGCTGGTTTGGCTGTTACATTCTCGCTTTTGGTCATTTTCCTTTATATTTTGATTCGATTTAGTAAATGGCAATATGGGGTTGGAGCGATTGCTTCGTTGGCTCACGATGTTATTTTGGTATTTGGTCTCTTTTCATTGTTGTATTCAATCATGCCTTTTGCCATGGAAATGGACCAGACGTTTATAGCTGCAATTTTGACGGTTGTAGGTTATTCTATTAACGATACAGTGGTTGTTTTCGACCGTATTCGGGAGTATCGCAACCTTTATCCTAAGCGTCCTTTAGGTGAGGTGTTTGACCTTGCTATGAATTCAACAATTAGCCGTACTGTGAATACTTCAATGACCACATTCATTGTGTTGCTGGTAATTTTCCTTTTCGGAAGTGAAGTGATTCAGGGATTTGTTTTTGCTTTGATGGCTGGTGTTGTTGTCGGTACTTATTCTTCATTATTTATTGCTTCTCCAATAGCTTATAACTTGATGAAGGAAAAAGAAGATAAGGTGGCTAAAGCCGTTAAATAATTAGATGTGATATTTGTTTTTTGATATTCATATAATGAAAAGTCTTTCTGTAGTTCAGAAAGGCTTTTTATTTTTACGGTTGCTGGTAACAGATTTCCTTTTCTTACCTTTGTAGTAAATATAGATGTGTATGACTTTATTTTTGTTTGGCATATCAATGGGAGAGGTCGTTCTTGTATTTCTGGTGGTTTTGATGCTATTCGGCTCCAGAAAAATCCCAGAACTGGCTAGAGCATTGGGTAAAGGAATGAATGAGTTCAGAAAGGCAGCGGATGATATTAAGCGTGAGTTTGAAACCGCTGCGGATGATTTAAAAGAGGATCTTTCCGAAATAGGGCAGGGCGTCCGTCAGGAGGCATCCGAATTACACAAGGATGCTCAGACTCTTGTTTCCGACATAAAAGAGGATAGAGATGCCTTTGAAGCTCGAGTGTATGGTCTGGATGCGCCGGAGGATATTAAACAAAAAGTGACTGGCATGCAGTCGGATTTGCCGGGCGAGAAACAAAATCATAAAGACTAATGGCATATTTAAGTTTGATTGGAGGGCTTATTTTATTATTCGTTAGTGGTGATACGTTGGTAAAAGGAAGTGTTCAGCTTTCGAGATATTTTAAGTTAAGCACTCTTGTTATTGGCCTGACTGTTGTCGCTTTTGGAACTTCTGCTCCTGAGTTGTTTGTTAGTGTTAAAGCTGCTTTTGATGGCGTTTCTGATTTGGCCATTGGTAATGTGATCGGATCAAACATTGCCAATATTGGTCTTATTATAGGGTTGGTATCTGTATTTATGCCGATGGTAGTGGCTAATAAGAGCATTGTTAAAGATTGGGGCGTTATGAACCTGGCAACTTTGATGTTGTTGTTTTCTGTGTGGAGTGGTTTCATAACGTTTTGGGAAGGTGTTTCTTTCGTTTCGGCATTGGCCATTTATCTGGTCTGGAGCATTGTTAGGGCTCGAAAAAGCAAAAATATAACAGCTAAGATTTTAGCGCCAACCATGACGGGCCCAAAGGCTTTGGGTTATGTGGTTATAGCCATTGTAGGACTTTATTTTGGAGCCGGATTATTGGTGGATGGTGCACGCGAAATAGCTTTATCCTGGGGGGTTAGCGATCGTGTAATCGGTGTGTCAATTGTTGCTTTTGGAACGAGTGTTCCTGAGTTGGCTACTTCAATGATTGCCTTGTATCGGAAAGAAAATGATATTTCAGTGGGTAATATTATAGGATCTAATATCTTTAATATTTGGGCCGTTCTGGGGCTGACATCGTTGGTGACTCCATTGCCGGTGTATGATTGGCTGGAGGTGTTATCCGATGTCTTAATTAGTGCTTTCTTCGCCGTTTTGTTATTTTTGTTTATTCTGCCTTTGGGCAGAGGCATTATTACACGGCTGAAAGGTGGCATATTATTATCCTTGTATTTCATTTATATTTTTATTATTTACAGCTTATGATTGTTGAAGGTCGAAATATACATAAGTCATTTGGTGATCTGGAGGTACTTAAAGGTATTGATGTATCTATTGGTGCGGGTGAAATAGTCTCGATACTGGGTGCCAGTGGTACCGGCAAAACGACCTTGCTTCAGATATTGGGTTCGTTGGATCATCCGACCAAAGGCGAAATATTTATCGATGGCACTTCTATTCATGAATTGCCAGAGCGTCAATTGGCCCAGTTTAGAAATAAAAATATTGGTTTTGTATTTCAATTTCATCAGCTTTTACCGGAGTTTACGGCCGTTGAAAATTGTATGCTTCCCGCATTAATAGGTGGTGTTCAGAAGCAGAATGCCAGGCTCAGGGCCGAGGAACTTTTAGGCTTTTTAGGTCTTTCGCATCGGTTGGAACATAAGCCATCCGAAATGAGTGGTGGTGAGAAACAGCGGGTGGCGGTGGCACGTGCACTCATTAACGATCCCTTGGTTATTTTTGCAGATGAGCCATCGGGTAATCTGGATTCCAAAAATCAGGACGATTTGATGGATCTATTTGTTTCTTTAAGGGATCAATTTCGGCAAACTTTCGTTATTGTTACACACGATGAGCATTTGGCTCATAAATCGGATCGAACCATTATGATGAGAGATGGTTTGATAATAAACGATTAATTGTGTTGGATGGATATAAAGCGATTTCTGGAAGCAAAAACGGAACAGTATAACAAGAAATGGTTTGTCCTTAACGATCCGGTGTCGGTACCCCATCGTTTTCAACGAAAGGAAGACATTGAAATTAGTGGCTTTTTAACCGCTACGATAGCCTGGGGACAGCGTCCTGCTATTCTTAAAAAGGCCAACCAACTGATGGATCTGATGGATGGAGCCCCTTACGATTTTATCACTCAGCAGTCTGATTTGGAGTTTGTGCGTTTCTCTTCGTTTGTTTACCGTACTTTTAATGGCGTCGATTGTCAATATTTCATGAGCGCGTTGCGACAGATTTATTTGTCGGAAGGTGGCCTTGAAAAGGTTTTTACAGATGGATTTCTTCGGGATGGTTCGGTTTATGCTGCATTGGCTTATTTTCGAAAAGTGTTTACTTCATATCAGCCCATGGCGCGTACAGAGAAACATATACCCAATGTTGAAAAAGGTTCAGCCGCAAAGCGTTTGAATATGTTTTTGAGATGGATTGTTCGTGACGATGGAATTGTGGATTTTGGATTGTGGAAGGGCATTACGAGTTCTTCGCTTATGATACCATTGGATGTTCATGTAGGACGAGTTGCCAGGAAAATGGGACTTCTAAAGCGGCGTCAAAATGATTGGAAAGCGGTTGAAGAGTTGACGCAAAATTTACGCTGTTTTAACCCTAATGATCCGGTTCGTTTTGATTATGCCTTATTTGGCATGGGGGTTAATGGCGATTGGTAACTGAAGTTATTATGGCAAACAATTGGTTTCAGTTTAAAGAGTTTAAAATTGTGCAATCCAACACGGCTATGAAGGTTGGAACGGATGGTGTTCTACTGGGCGCGTGGACACCTTTGAAGACGCCCCTGAGGATACTCGATGTGGGAACAGGTACCGGATTGATTGCGATTATGCTGGCACAACGGAATTCGAATGTTCATATCGACGCCATTGATATTGACAATGGTGCCGTGGCCGATGCGCATACAAATGTGATGTCCTCACCATGGTCCGATCGCATTAATGTTTTAAGGGCTGATTTTAATACTTATGTGGACTCGTGTGATGAGAAATATGATTTGATTGTTTCAAATCCGCCATTTTTTGAAAATGGGAATCAGGCGCCCGATAAAAGTCGTGCTTTGGCGCGGCACAGTATAGGCCTTAGTCCTGAACAGCTATTAGTAAACGCATGTCGTTTGTTGCATAAAGAAGGTTGCCTGGCGCTTGTTTTGCCGCCGGACGTGCATGATAAATATTTGGAATTGGCCAATAGAAGTGGCTTGTATCAGCAGTCTACGATGACTATTTACCCGACACCGCAGAAGCCGGCGGTTCGGATATTGTCACTTTGGGGATGGCGTTTTATTAAGCAACCGAAAGCCCAATCATTGGTGATTGAATCCGGAGGAAGGCACGTGTATTCTGAAGATTACAAGATATTAACGAAGGATTTTTATCTGAATTTTTAAAATATAAAACAGGCTTCGCCAAATCCGGAGGGAGAATTTAGATTGGATGGCAGAAGCCTGTAGGAGGGATTATTGTTGTTATTCAAATGTTTGATTTGTTATAATGTGAACAATAATTCCGGCTATGAGCAGAATGCCACTTAGAGCCAGAAGCCCGTTGCTGATTAAATTATTAGTCATGTAGTAGACCAGTAATAAAACAGCAACTACTAATAGTAAAATTCCAGATGACTTAATTAAATCTTTCATAATTCTAAAATTTTAGTTAGCACCAATTTACGAATTCAATTTGTTTTTTCAAAGTCGAATTGTTGTTTCTGTTTTGCATTTTGTAGTGAAGCTTTGTGGAGGCTGGTTTTTATAACCAGTCTTGTTTTTCGGGGTTGTTTTTTCATTGAAAGGACGCCTTCTAAAATGGGTTTTTATCCTTGGGAAAGATTTTCTATTCGATCAATTGCTTTTATATTTGTGCATTCTTTGTTACAATTAGAAATTTTAATATCTGTCACTTAAATATTAGTTTAATGTCTGAAAAGAAAGTTGTTCTTACCCCTTTGATGAAGCAGTATTATGGTATCAAAAATAAATATCCGGATGCTATATTGTTATTCAGGGTGGGCGATTTTTATGAAACATTTTCGGATGATGCTGTTAAGGTGTCGGGTATTTTAGGCATAACATTAACCAAACGTGCCAATGGCTCAGCGCAGTATGTTGAGCTGGCCGGGTTTCCTCATCACGCTTTGGATACCTATCTGCCAAAATTGGTTCGGGCAGGTCAGCGGGTAGCTGTCTGTGACCAGCTGGAGGATCCAAAAAGTACTAAAAATATTGTTAAGCGTGGAGTTACTGAATTGGTAACCCCTGGTGTTACAATTAACGATACAATTCTTGATAATCGGGAGAATAATTTTTTAGCGGCTGTTCATATTGATGGAAAAAATGGCGGGTTGGCTTTTTTGGACCACTCCACCGGTGAGTTTTTAACGGCCGAGGGACCTTTGGAACATATTGAAAAGCTGCTGTCCGGTTTTAAGCCCAAGGAAGTTTTGTTTGAAAAGAACCAAAAACAATTGTTTACGGAAATTTTTGGTACGCGTTATTTTACCTATGCCCTTGAAGATTGGATGTTTTCCACTGAATCGGCAACGGATCGCTTGTTGAAACATTTTCAAACGAAATCGTTAAAAGGCTTTGGGGTGCAAAATTTAAAATTAGGGGTTATTGCAGCCGGAGCCATTCTGCATTATATGGATCTTACCCAGCACCTGCATCTTAGTCATATTACTACGCTTTCGCGTATTGAAGAAGAGCGTTATGTGTGGCTTGACAAATTTACCATTCGTAATCTGGAATTATTTCAAGCAGGTGGCGAAGGTGGACGTGCTTTGATTGATGTGATCGATTTTACGTTGACCCCCATGGGGAGTCGTATGCTTAAGCGATGGTTGTCATTGCCTCTAAAAGATGTACAGCCCATAAAGGATCGGCAGTCGGTGGTCGAATACTTTTTTAAAGATCCTGAACTGAAAGAGAATCTGGAACAGCATTTAAGGGCTGTTGGTGATCTGGAACGTTTGGTCTCGAAAGTGGCCGCAGGCAGACTCTCGCCACGCGAAATGGTGCAGCTTAAAACGGCGTTGTATAATATTGCCCCAATGAAGGCGTATTGTATGAATGTTGACAATGAAGTGCTAAAACACCTTGGTGAACAATTAAATGCCTGTACTTCGGTATACGAGCGTATTGAAAAAGAAATAGAGCCTGATCCGCCTGCGTTAATCAGCAAAGGTGGTGTGATTCGTGAAGGCGTGTCGGCTGAGTTGGATGAACTGCGTCATATCGCTTTTTCAGGAAAGGATTATTTGGCCGAGCTTCAACACCGGGAAAGCGAACGAACCGGAATCCCCAGTTTGAAAGTTAATTTTAATAACGTTTTTGGCTATTATATTGAAGTCCGTAATACGCACAAGGATAAAGTGCCGGATGATTGGATTCGGAAGCAAACATTGGTCAATGCCGAGCGATATATTACAGGCGAGTTGAAGGAATATGAATCAAAAATATTAGGGGCGGAAGAAAAAATATTGAGCCTGGAGACGGAGTTGTATAACCAGTTGTTATCATCGGTGGCCGGGTTTATTCCGGCAATTCAGTTGAATGCGGCATTGGTGTCGCAGATTGATTGTTTATTGGGATTTGCAACACTGGCGGCCCGTCATAAATATGTCAGGCCGGTGATTGATGACAGTAATTGTATTGATATAAAGTCCGGACGTCATCCGGTGATTGAGGTTCAATTACCGCCGGGAGAATCATATGTCCCCAACGATGTGTTTCTGGATAATGAGAGTCAGCAGATTATTATTATTACCGGCCCGAATATGGCTGGTAAATCGGCGCTTTTGCGGCAGACCGCTTTGATTGTTTTATTGGGTCAGATAGGTAGTTTTGTGCCTGCCGATTCGGCGACCATTGGTGTTGTTGATAAAGTGTTTACCCGGGTGGGAGCATCTGATAATATTTCGCAGGGCGAATCAACCTTTATGGTTGAGATGAATGAAGCCGCCAGCATTCTTAATAATATCTCTGATCGTAGTTTGGTTTTGTTTGATGAATTAGGGCGTGGCACCAGTACTTATGATGGTATTTCCATCGCGTGGAGTATCGTGGAGTATATACATGAAAACAAACGAGCAAGGGCCAAAACGTTATTTGCCACGCATTATCACGAGTTAAATGAAATGGCTTCTTCTTATAAGCGGTGCAAGAATTTTAATGTGTCGGTAAAAGAAGTGGATAATAAAGTGCTGTTTCTTCGAAAATTGGTGGCCGGAGGTAGTAACCATAGTTTTGGTATTCATGTGGCGCGCATGGCCGGAATGCCCCGAAGCGTGGTTAAAAGGGCCGATGAGATTTTGAAGGAACTGGAGAGTGCCAACCGAAAAGGGCAATTGGGTAAGCCGGTTGGCGATTTGGCCCAACACAGAGAAGGGTTTCAGCTTAGCTTTTTTCAGTTGGATGACCCGGTTTTGAAACAAATACGTGATCGTATTGCAAGCCTTGATATTAATAATCTGACCCCTATGGATGCCCTTAATCAGCTAAATGAAATTAAGAAAATTGCCGGATTGTAGCTGTTGTATTTTTTGAATTCGGTTTTGTTTTATGAGGCTCGGTTTCATTTCGTGTTAGGACTCTCCGGAGTTGCCCATTTCAGGTTTTCTGAAAATAAAGTTCTGGTTTGAAGTGCCTGAAATCATGATAATGTGAATTTGTTTTTGGTAAATGACCATTTTTAGCACAAGCATAACGCCGAAGCTGTATTTTTTTCACAAGCACTGATTACTTTTTGTCATCGGTTTAAAGGTTTGTTTTGCATTGACCGGAAGGGTGGTAGATCGGAAGAGTCTTGTTGGATATAATCAGGTCAATATTGGGATTCATGATTCAACTGACTTTTTTAGGCTGAAATTTTTTCGTTAGCCCTTTGGGGAAAAGAAAAAAGCATTATATTTGCACCTGCAATCGCGGAAATAGCTCAGTTGGCCGGATTCCACAAAATGAGGTTTGACAAGAGGATGGATGTGAGGCGAGACATTTAATGAAATGTTTCAAGACAAAAATAATGCGGAAATAGCTCAGTTGGTAGAGCACGACCTTGCCAAGGTCGGGGTCGCGAGTTCGAGTCTCGTTTTCCGCTCCACTTAAACGAGGATGTTGTTAATCAGCTATTCTCGTTTTATGCCAAAAGCATGGTCTGCCCGGATGGTGGAATTGGTAGACACGCAGGACTTAAAATCCTGTGGCCATTGCGGCCGTGCGGGTTCAATTCCCGCTCCGGGTACAGAAGCGCTTCTTAATTTTTTATTAAGGAGCGCTTTTTTGTATGACATGATGTCTATTAGGGCAATTAGTTGGCATGGCAGCAAGGAAATGCCATTTACTTGGGTCACGATTGCTGTCAAAATGGTCAATCACACCAATAAATTCTCATCTTTCAAGCTTCGTAAGCGTTAAAAACAAAATTTTCTTATTGGTCGGTAAGGTTTTCCTGTATGCCCCGATTAAAGATTCCTGTTGAAAACTTATTTTCCTGTTTAACTTATTTGTTTAATTTTGTGGCCTTAAAACAAATACTTCATGGCGAAGAAGGGAAAATCTGTTGCAAAATTACCACCTCACTATTCCGAAGCGGCTTTTAAAAGACGTCATCGTTTGACAATACAACTGAATGACAAAGAAATGGAGGCAATAGAACTTTATTGTAAAAAGTACAAAGTGAAAAATAAATCCGGATTTGTCCGGGAGTCGGTGCTGAAGTCGGTGATGGTCAAGTTTTTGGAGGATTATCCCACGCTGTTTGAAAAACAGGAACTGGATCGGCTTGTGGTTCCTGGGTCATTGACTGAATAAAAAGGCAGAGCAAGCTTATGACGCGTTTGCGTTTTGTTGGTTGTTGCTTTTATTGTTTGTGTTGTATTTTATCGCCCCTAATGATGTTTTGTTTAAAGTTTGGGCATTATCAGTTCTACCCATTTGTCCAGGCGGTAGTCGGTTAAATCAGGCTCGTTATCTTCGTCCAGAGCCAGACCGGTCAAAGAATCTCCTTCCAGTCCCTTTGATGATGTGAAGTCGTATTCTTCGGCTGGCCATTGACCAATAAACTGGGCCCCTGTATGCAGTAACATTTCGTGTAATTTGCCCAGCCCGTCGCAAAAAGTATCCGGGTAATTTTGCTGATCGCCTAACCCAAACATGGCAATGGTTTTGCCCGAAAGGTCCTTCTGGGCTAATAATTCTACAAATGTTTCAAAATCTTCCTGTAAAAGACCAACGCCCCACGTAGATGAGCCTAGTATTAAATTGGTATAGTTGTCGATTTGTTCAGAAGTAATGACGCCCGCTGCGAAGAGATCGGCATTGGACAGTCGTTCATGAAGTTTTTCGGCGACAAAACGAGTGTTCCCCAGTGAGGAGCCGTATATGATGGCTGTTGGTTGCATAGCTGTTTCAAACTTTAAAATACCAAACAATCTAAAGTTAAAAGAGTTTTTTAGGTTGGTTATATTTTTCGAATTAGTGTCAACCCGTCGCGAATTGGCAATATTACTTTTTCCACGCGGCTATCGCGAGCCACTATGTCATTAAAATCCATAATGCCTTTGGTGTAAGCATCGTCGGGCATATTGGGCCTGGCTACTTTTCCGGCCCACAAAATATTGTCGGCCATTATAATGCCGCCTTTTTTTATTTTTGGTAAAACGGCTTCATAATATTGTGAGTATTCGCGTTTGTCGCCATCTATAAAAACGAAGTCGAAATTGTTGGTCAGGGTCGGAATTATATCTAATGCTTTACCTATATGCAGTGTTACCTGATTTTCGATGGCTGCCTTAGCAAAAAAAAATCGAATGGTAGATTCTAATTCGTCGTTGGCTTCAATGGTGTGCAGATGTCCTGTTATTGGCATGCCCCTTAACAGGCTGATGGCCGAATAGCCTGTGAATGTTCCTATTTCCAGAACCTGTTCGGGTTGAATGATTTTACACAGCATCTTTAACAGTTGTCCTTGCAGATGCCCCGATATCATTCGTGGACGAAGAATGTGTGTATTGGTGTAGCGATCCAGTTCATGCAGAATTGGCTCTTCAGGGTCGATGTGAGAGAGGATGTATTGCTCCAGTTCAATAGTCATGACAGATGTTTATTTTAGCTTTGGCGGTATATCAGATAGGATAGTTGATCCGGATTCAGTATTTCGTTGGCAATTTCCATCAGGCACTCAGAAGTTACCGCATCTATCTGGGCGTATATTTGCGGAAGGGTGTCTACTTTGTTGTATAATAAATAGCTTTTACCAATAGCTAACATCAGGTTTTCCTTGTTTTCGTTGGCGACGGTGATTTGTCCTTTAAGCTGTCTCTGAGCGTTGTGCAACTGTAACTTGCCCAGTTTTGAATCGCGAAGTCTTTTCATCTCGCGTTGCACAATTTTGAGGCTGCGGTTGAGGTTTTCTTCATCGGTTCCAAAATAGATACAAAAGACCCCGGTGCCAAAATAGGGTGAGTAGATCGATTCGATGTTATAGGCGATGCCGTTCTTTTCACGTAACGACATGTTCAGACGACTGTTCATGCCGGGACCACCTAGTAGGTTGCTTAGCAACAACAGGCCAGGTCGGCGTGGATGACTTAGATCGTATGCGATATTGCCAATAACGGTGTGCGTCTGAAAAGTGTCCATCACTTTGTCTTTGTGCTGTGGCTGGTAAGTTAGCGTGGCCGGTCGTGATGTCTGGCGTAAGTTGGCCTCAACGTCACCAAAGTATCGACTGATGATTTTAATGATTTTTTCAGGTGTAATTTTCCCAACCGTACAAACTACCATCTGGTCTGTGTGGTAATTGTTTTTGATAAAATGGTGGATGTCGTCTCTGCCAAAACGGCTGATGGTTTCGGCGGTTCCCAAAATGTTGCGCCCCATGGGGTCGTCTTTAAAAATCAACTCTTCGAAATCGTCAATGATCAGTTCTGAAGGATTGTCTTTGTAAGAGTTGATTTCGTCAATAATGACTTCTTTTTCTTTCTCCAGCTCTTTTTCGGGAAAGATAGAGTTGAATGAAATATCGTGCAGTAATTCTACAGCGCGTTCAAAATCCTGACGCAGAAAGGTGGCGTAAATGCAGGTTTCCTCTTTTGTGGTGTATGCGTTTAACTCCCCGCCAACATCATCAATACGACTGAGTATGTGATACGTTTTACGCTTCTGGGTCCCTTTGAAAATGACATGCTCTATAAAGTGAGCCATTCCATGTTGGTTTTCCTTTTCGTCGCGCGAGCCGGTATTTATGAGCAGACCGCAATGGCCTACCGGTGAGTCTATGGGGTGGTGAATAATGCGTATGCCGTTGGGTAACGTATGTGTAAATAATTCCATTCAATTTTATATAAATTGGCACAAAAGTACAAAAACATAACGGATTTGTTTCTGATGGCGGGTTTTTAAGTGGTAAAATTGCTGCAAATTTGAGGCTGATTAATATTTTGATTGTGTGTGAAGTAGATGATGGTCGCAGCAGGTAAGTGCTGAAATATGGTAATAAATTTTTAGCTTGAATTTTGAAGAAAGAAATCTTTCCGTATATTTGCACCGCGTTAAAAAACGGTACCATAGCTCAGTCGGTAGAGCAACGGACTGAAAATCCGTGTGTCCCTGGTTCGATTCCAGGTGGTACCACCAGTCAGCCGTTTTTGAAGGTTTCGGCATATTTGACTGATTTCATGGTAATATTTGAAGGGTTATTGCCTGAAGGATTTTAAGGGTTAATTGAATGTGGGTTTTTGTTGTTTTTACACCTTATTAGTAAAAATAATGCCCATGGTACCATAGCTCAGTCGGTAGAGCAACGGACTGAAAATCCGTGTGTCCCTGGTTCGATTCCAGGTGGTACCACAAAAAAAAGGTCGGTTTTTACCGGCCTTTTTTTTGTGTTTATTAAGATTGTATCTGATCATACTTTGCTGCCCGATTTATATTGTATTAACATTTTTGGTGGGGTGATTTGCTCAATTTTCGGTATTTTTGACCTGTTGGCCTTTGATTTTCTTCTTCCTGCCGGTTTTTATTGGTAGCGATGGGAAAACTAAATCTGCCATTTCTTGTTTAAGCAATAAATAAATAATTATAATACATAATGGACAAAAAAACCATACTCGTAATTCTTGATGGCTGGGGCTACGGTGATAAGTCTAAATCGGATGTTATCGCTCAAACGGCTACACCTTATTTTGACAGTTTGTTGGCTAATTATCCCAACGCTAAGTTGCAGGCTTCGGGCGAAAACGTGGGCTTACCCGATGGTCAGATGGGCAACTCTGAAGTTGGACACCTTAATATCGGCGCAGGTCGTATTGTTTTTCAGGATTTGGTCAAAATAAATTTGGCTATCAGGGATAATTCGATTGCTAAAAATCCCGCTTTGGTTGAAGCTTTCGATTATGCCAAAAAAAATAATAAGCAGGTCCATTTTTTGGGACTCGTATCCAAAGGTGGTGTGCACAGTCAACAGGACCATCTTTATAAATTAACCGATTTGGCCACTGAAGCAGGACTGGAAAACGTGTTTATTCATGCTTTTATGGATGGCCGCGATACCGACCCGAAAAGTGGAAAAGGCTACATGTCCGAATTGCTTAATCATATCAGCAAAAATAATGCTAAAGTTGCCTCGGTTGTTGGACGTTACTATGCCATGGACCGCGATAAACGTTGGGAACGTGTGAAACTGGCTTATGATGTGATGGTGAATGGCGCAGGGGATAAAACCAGAGATGTTGTTGCTGCCATTCAGAATTCCTATGACAATGATATCACCGACGAATTTATCAAACCAATTGTAAATGTAGATGATAATGGCAAGCCTGTGGGACTTATCAGCGAAGGCGATGTTGTTATTTTCTTTAACTTCCGTAACGATCGTGCCCGTGAAATCACGGTGGCGTTGACGCAGCAGGATATGCCGGAACACGGCATGAAGACCATTCCTTTGCATTATTGTACCATGACGCCTTACGATGCCACCTTTAAAGGAATGCACATCTTGTTCGATAAAGACAATGTGAATAATACCATTGGTGAAGTGGTGGCTGCTAACGGGCTGGCTCAGTTGCGTATTGCCGAAACTGAAAAATATGCTCATGTTACCTTTTTCTTTTCCGGTGGGCGTGAAGCTGTTTTTGAAAAAGAGGAGCGTATTCTGGTTAATTCGCCCAAAGTGGCAACGTACGACTTGCAGCCCGAAATGAGTGCTTACAAGGTCAAAGATGCTATAGTTGCCGAGTTGAATAAAAAGAAATTTGATTTCGTGGCGTTGAATTTTGCCAATGGCGATATGGTGGGGCATACTGGTGTTTATGAAGCCATTCAGAAGGCGGTAAAGGCTGTTGATGAATGTCTTAAAGAGGTTGTTGAAACGGCTAAGGCAAATGGTTATGAAGCGATTATTATTGCCGACCATGGAAATGCTGATTTTGCTGTGAATGCGGACGGCTCTCCGAATACGGCTCACTCTCTTAATCCCGTGCCTTTTATATGGATTACTGAGCGTAAAGGTGAAGTGAAAGATGGTATTCTTGCCGATGTGGCGCCTTCAATACTTAAAATTATGGGCGTGCCCCAGCCGGCTGAGATGACTGGCGTGTCTTTGATTGGCATTAAATAAATATTAAATACTATTTATAAAAAACGGCAGTTTCGTTAGTAAACTGCCGTTTTTTTACACTTTTATCGTAAGTATTCTGTGACTCAAAATAATCTGCTCTAATAAGTTTTTTTTACAGATATTTATTTGATTTTTTTAAGGAAATTGATTTTTCATTGTAGAGAATAAATTGTTAAAATAATGTCAATAGACGTTAATAACGCTGAAACATTTCTATATTTAGCCATCATTAGAATTTCTCTTTTTTTGAGGGTTTATTTCATATCAATTATGAATTTAAAAGCGATGCTGTTTTTCGTTTATTTTACTCGGTTGATGAATATGCAATTGCGATAATTATAGTGTTTTATGCGTTCCTTATTTGTATTCTTTTTTTTTATTCAAGTACTGATTGTTGAGGGGGCAACTCTTGATTCCCAGCTTGAGGAGTTGGAGAATGCAATTGGGAAGAGAGAGTTATACACGCAAGAGAAAATGAATCGTATCGATTCTTTAAAAGAAAAACTTCATCTTTATTCAAAAGACTCTAAAAAGCAGCAGGAATATCAATCTTTTCTAGAGCTATCTTACGAATATCAATCGTTTGTCTATGATTCTGCTTTTTTTTACATTGAAATGGCGAATCAAAAGGCCATTCAAATACAGAATACTGATCTGCTTATATATTCAAAAATAAAACAAGGTTTTGTTTTATTATCGTCTGGTTTGTTTAAAGAGGCGATAGATACTTTATCAAGCCTTTCTGCTAAATCAATGCCCGACTCTGTTAAGTGGGAGTTTTATTCGGTGATAGGCCGTTCTTATTACGATTTGGCAGATTATAATCAGGATCCAATTTTTTCGAATATTTATATTTCAATTGGGAATGCTTATTTGGACAGCGCCTTGGTTTTTGTTCCAGAGAATACGAATGATTTTTGGGCAATTGAAAGTCTTCGTCGCATGAAACTTGCTGATTGGAGTGGAGCTAAATATGCTTTTGAATTTTGGATGAAAAATTTTGATTTGCCTCGTCATCATTACGCCATAGCCACCTCAAGTCTTGGTTATATTTATTCTGTGACCAACTATCCTGACAGCGCCATAGAGTTTATGATCAAGGCTGCTATTGCTGATATTAAAACAGCTACGAAGGAAACTGTTGCTTTACGGAATCTTGCAAATTTATTATTTCAAAAAGGGGACAAAAAAAGGGCTTACCGTTATATTGTGCTTGCACTTGAAGATGCGACTTTTTATAATGCGCGTCAGCGTAAAATTGAGATAGCAACCATTCTCCCAATTATTGAAGGAGAGCGTCTGGTTGTTGTGGAGGCTCAAAAACAAAAGCTTATAGTTTTTATTGTAGCACTAACAATACTTTCGTTGTTGGTTATTACCTTTTCGGTTATTATTTACAGACAATTGGGCAGAATCAATAAAGTTAAAAAGATATTGCAGAGTACTAACGATCATCTTAATAACATCAATACCAATCTCGTTGAGGCTAATCAGATAAAAGAAGAATATATTGGTTATTTTTTTAATACCAATTCAGAGTATATTGAAAAGATTGATGCCTTTCAGAAGAGTATTTATCGAAAAATAGTCTCCAGGCAATATGACGAATTATTGCCTATTCTCAAAAATACCAATCTGAAAAAAGAGAGGGAGTTGCTTTTTCGAACTTTTGATCAGATTTTTCTCAAGCTCTTTCCAAATTTTATTAAGGAATTTAATTTGCTGTTTCCGGAAAAGGATCGAATTGTTTTGAAGAAGGACGATCTTCTGAATTCTGAATTACGAATCTTTGCTTTGATACGGTTAGGAATTCATGATAGTGAGAAAATTGCAAAATTTCTTAATTTCTCGGTCACTACTATTTATACCTACAAAACTAAAGTTAAAAGTAAATCGTTATATCGCGATCAGTTCGAGGATAAAATTATGGAAATAAAAACTATCCTTTAATACCTTCATCTTAATTTTTTCAAGCATTTTCTGTGTACCACGGTTAACTCGATTGGGCTGTATTAAAACATACTGTTATACTCTCTATACGTTTTCTTTTGTTATTCGTTTGCTGAATATATGGGTTTATAAAATTGGTTGACCACAGTCAATCGTAATTTATAAAAACATGTGGAGCTTGGCTGTTGTGAAAAAAATGATGTTTCTATATGTTAAAAAGTAAGTGTATCGATTAAAAAGTGTTCGTTATGTCTATAAAGGATCTTGATTTGTAGATAATTGTTAATTTTTGAGTGCTCTGATATATAGTTTTTTACGTTGTTTTTTCGTTTTTGGAAATCTAGATTTTAGCTGTATAACTTCTTTTCTCTTAGTTGGTGGTATAGCTTTGCTTGTGTGTATTTCATTGATAATCTCTATAAACGAAATCCAAAAATGATTATGAAAAAAACAAGTATTTATGTCCTGTTTTGTTTTGTTCTGCTTCAACTTGAAGGATGCTCCAAAACAGAGGATGGTAGTTACGTAGCTCCAATTACTATTTACGAAAAGATTAATGGAATGTGGAGCCTTGACAAATTAACCTATGTGGATGAAATTGCCAAAGCGAATGATTTATCGCTTATTGAGGAAGATCTTTCCAGCTGGTTTAACTACAGTGATTTTTTACTACAACTGAATGTAGATGATGAAAATCAACCAACCACATATGAGGTAACCGGCGATGTGCCGCCATTGTTTTCACCGACGGGTTATTGGAGTCTGACCTCCGATTTTGTCAATTCCGATTTAACGGCTGTCCGCATAAACCTTTTTGATGATGCCAGCAAACAAGAAATGACCGATCAACTTAGGATTATTGCTGTTCCGGGATCA
Source organism: Geofilum sp. OHC36d9 (assembly GCF_052400685.1). Taxonomy (NCBI): domain Bacteria; kingdom Pseudomonadati; phylum Bacteroidota; class Bacteroidia; order Marinilabiliales; family Marinilabiliaceae; genus Geofilum; species Geofilum sp. OHC36d9. Next base: position 205,362 of record NZ_JBQTGJ010000002.1, on the reverse strand, counting down.
TCGCAAGAAATGCAAATTCAATTAGTTAGAACTTCTAATGATGTTGCATTTGCATCCTACCTGTTTAAGTTGTCTAAGGCAAACTAAAATTCTACATTTTATGAAAACATTTATTTATAGTTTTATTGTACTTATATTTTTGCCATCTGTTTTGTATGCCCAAACAGAGGAGGCTGGGGAAATTGCGAAGATATGGAGCTATCCTGCTGTATATCAATATACCGAACAGGTGTCCTGGTATTTCGATCTGGCGGGGACGACTTTCGCAGAAGATGAAGATGTATACCTTTGGATATGGTCTCCATCGGAGCCGGATGCTGGTAATTGGGAGAACTCTTCCGATTATGCAAAGCTTTCTTATGAAGGTAATTCTATTTGGCGTTTTGATTTAATCCCAACAGAGTATTTTGGCGTATCGGCAGAAGACATAGCTGCCAGTGCCGGTTTCTGGCTCCGTTTAAAAAATAAAGATGGCTCTAAGCAGTCAGGGGTCGCTAGCGTCAGCTATACGCCATTTTCTGATTTTTACACGGCCGAAGAGCTTATACAATCATTTCCCGAGAAGCCATACATTGATTCTCCCTTGAGTATCCTGTTTAATTCCAATCTTATTGCTGATTGGGATCAGTCATCAACAGTTCACATTCATAGTGGATTGAATGACTGGGAAATCCTTCAGGAATTTCAGGCTTGGATACCTGAGGTGGTTGAAAAAACAAAATTGAAAGACTTGGGTAATGGCTTTTATAAAATGGATATGATTCCTAAGACATATTTCAATGCGCCCGAGGATTATGTGATGGAAAACATGACTTTTCTGTTTGTGAATTTTGTAAATGGCGACTGGGGTAAAACTTCCGGAGATCAGAAGCTATTTGCCGCTAATGTAGTGCCCCCTCCATCCCCAGTCTTTAATTTATTTCCCCTCAAAATTAGTCAGAAAGATATATTAGGTATTATCCGTGTGCATAACGAACGGGGCGTTACCAGTTTGGCATACACAATTACAGCAGGATCCAAAGAAATTGCAGGTGAATTTAGGGGCGGAGTGGATGAAATAAAGGGATTTATTGATTTAGCAACCGAGTTAAAGGAAATATCTAATCTCTCTAAAATTCACGTATTGGTAAAAGATAATAATGATCGTACCATTAGTGATACTGACATTACGTTGGTGAATGTCGACAAGTAAGTACTGGTCTAAAAACAACGTGTAATGGTAAATTTAAAAAATAAGATTTTATGAATATTCCATATAATTTAAAATCCCAATCCCTTCTAAAGGTTATAGTCCTTATTTGCGGGTTTTGTTTGTTTAGTTTGGGAGGGTTTGCCCAGCAAGCCTCAATTTCTGTTTCTGGTATTGTTAGTGATGAAACAGGTGAGCCATTACCTGGCGCTTCTGTTATTGTTGAAGGAACAACCACTGGTATTATTACCGGAAGGGATGGTTCGTTTAGCCTTGAAGTTCCAACTGGCAGTTCCATTGGTGTTTCGTTTATTAGTTACGAATCTCAATCAATTATGATTGATGATAGTAGTGCATTTCCGCTGGTTATTAGAATGATTCCCAGTGTTGTAGCATTGGACGAAGCTGTAGTTGTGGCCATTGGTTATGGCACCATGCGTAAATCAGATTTAACAGGAGCTATTTCATCTGTTTCGTCCGATAAATTACGAACTGGCGTTATTTCTTCCACTGAACAGGTGCTGCAAGGCAGAGTCGCTGGTTTATCCGTGGTACAAGGTTCCGGGGATCCTGCCTCGGGCTCAACCGTTCGTTTGCGGGGAGGAACCTCCATTGCTGCCGGGAACAATCCTTTAATAGTAGTAGATGGAATACCAGGCGTAGACATTAATACTGTTCAGCCTTCTGAGATACTATCTATTGATGTACTTAAAGACGCTTCTGCCTCAGCCATATATGGTTCCAGAGGTGCAAATGGTGTTATTATTGTTACCACCAATCGCGAAAATAGTGGAAAAACTATTGAATATTCGGGATATGTCGCTGTTGGGTCTATCTCTAATCGTTTAGACTTACTGTCGGCCAATCAATGGCGTCAATATGTACGCGAAAATGAAGATTGGGATGCGATTGATTACGGAGGTGATACTGATTGGCAAAAGGAATTAGAACAAACAAGTGTTTCTCAATCTCATACCCTCAGTTTCTATAATGGTAGTGAAGAGAGTGGTTTGCGGGCATCCGTCACTTATTTTGAAAATGAAGGAGTAATAAAATCATCTTCTTTAAATCGGCTGAGTTCCAATTTGTCTGCTTATCAATATGGTTTGAAAGACAAGTTAAAAGTGGAGGTCGGTTTAAACGCCAGTCAGGATGAGTGGTCGCCGTTGGATTACCGGATTTTTGAAAGAGCGTATAATTTAAGTCCGGTGATTTCAGTGCGCGATGCCAGCGGTAATTTTACCGAAGTGGGGGGGAATACTTATGAAAACCCTGTTGAGATCAACTCCAATCGAACAGCGAAAGATCAGCGCAATAGGTTGATGGGATACTTAAAAGCTGAGCTCGAACTTTTACCAGGGTTCAAATCGACTACCAATCTATCTTATGAATATAATTCTCATAAGGGAAATTTGTACAAACCTTCCTATGCTGTTTTAGAAGGGCGATCTGAAAAAGGGTATGCTCAAAAAACGTTGGGTGAGTATGTTAACAATCAGGTAGAAACGTACCTGACTTACAATAAAACTTTTGATGAGCATAAGTTTAATGTAATGGGAGGGTATTCCTATTTGAATAATGTGTATAGTGGATTTGGTGCGCAACGCAGAGGATTCGATACCGACCTTTTTTTGTATAACAATTTAGCCGCCGGTCAGGATTTTAGGGCTGATGATACATACTCTTATAAAGGAGAAGCTACGCTTATATCGTTCTTTGGTCGTGCCAACTATACTTTCGCTGATAAATACATGGCAACAGGGACTATCCGTCGTGATGGCTCAAGTCGGTTTGGGAATAATAATAAATGGGGTGTGTTTCCGTCAGCTTCGATAGGTTGGCGTATATCTGAAGAGCGTTTTATGGATGGCACGTCAGGATGGTTGAATAATTTAAAGTTACGCGTTGGTTATGGCATCACGGGTAATCAGGATGGTATTGGGGAGTACAAATCATTAGAAATTGTGGGTGCTGTGTCATCTGATCGTTATTATAACGGGGAAACTGATAGCTGGAAATCGGGGTATGGAACTGTTCAAAATCCCAATCCTAATCTTAAATGGGAAGAAACAGCGCAGTTTAACATTGGCCTTGATTTTACCTTAATGAATCGTTTTACAGGGACATTGGAGGTATATCAGAAAAATACCAGTGATCTTTTGTATGAATATCCGGTGCCTGCTAATGAATACCCTTTCCCATTAATGCTTGCTAATGTGGGTGATATGACCAATAAGGGGATTGAATTATCGCTAAATGGCAACATCTTGGTAAATGGCGATTTCTCAATGGATGCGAATCTTACATTGGCCAGTAACAAACAAACAATTGACAAATTATCGAACGATAAATTTGTCTCAGAAGATGGAGGCGCTTTTTATACTGGTTCCCTGCACGGTTTGCCAGGAATGTCGGGTTTGTATTCTCAAGTAATTGCTGAAGGTTATGCGGTAGGAACTTTTTGGGGACCCCAAAATCATGGCCTAAATGCGGATGGCTCTTTTAATAATGATGAAACATCTTCAGATTTGGGAAATATTCAACCAAAGTTAAATCTTGGTTTTGGAATGAATTTCCGATACAAGAGTTTTGATGCGGCTTTTTCTACATATGGAATGTTCGGTCAAAAAGTATTGAATGCAACAGCCATGGTAATGAACGATCCTTCACGTTTACCGTCGAAGAATGTACCTGATGATTTTCTGACGAGTGGTATTACCAGTACGCCTGTTTATTCTGGTTATTGGATTGAGGATGCTTCCTTTTTCCGCTTGCAAACCGTTACATTGGCTTATACTATTCCGGTGCGCGAAATTGGATTATCCAAAGCACGAGTTTATTTAACAGGAGAAAATTTGTTTGTGCTAACGGGATACACAGGGGTTGATCCGGAAGTTAGTATTGATGGACTATCCGCTCCGGGAATTGATATGTTTAACTATTATCCAAAGCCACGCACCTTTTCATTGGGTTTAAACATATCGTTTTAATGTTAGCCAATGGTTAATGCTTCGCCGTTGATCATATGGTTTTTTGCAGTATCAATTTAAAAATATAATTATGAAGCTAAATATTGTTTTTCTTATTTTGGCAGTTGTGCTTTCCGCCATTTCTTGCACCAACCTGGATGAAACATTGTACAGTCAGGTGGAATCTAAAGATTATGGTATGTCTGCTGGAGAAGTAGAGACTTTAGTTGGAGGTGCTTATGCTACGCTAAGAGGGTTTAAAGATGATGTATCCAACTCTTATCCTACCTGCGAATATGTTTTTTTTCTCAATGAGTGTAGCTCTGATGAAGCCTGTATTCCAACGAGGGGTACCGACTGGTATGATGGGGGGCGTTACCAGCAAGCTCAGTTTCATACCTGGGAACCCAATAATGTGATGCTTTTAAGTGCCTGGCGTTACTGTTATCAAGGCATTAATAAAATTAATGAAAAAATTAGTATTGTTAATAAGGCTGAGCTTTCTGATGATGCTAAAATGGCTATTCAGGCCGAATTAAAGAGTATTAGAGCCTATTATTACCTTCAGTTGTTAGATATGTTCGGTAATGTCCCTTTAAACGTAGATTTTGGGGCTACTGATCCTGTATCTACTTCTCCGCGTTCTGATGTGTACAGTTTTGTTGAAACAGAATTTACGGAGGCTCTTCCTTATCTTTCTAAAACGCCTATTTATGGTCGTTTTTCCCAAAGTGTAGTGCATGGTCTGTTGGCTCGTTTATATATTAATTCAGAAGTCTATATTGGACAGGCTCGTTGGTCAGATTGCATTGAGCAATGTGAAAAAGTGACAGGATACATTATTGAACCTGACTACTTTACTAATTTCCTGACAGAGAATCAAGTGTCGAAAGAAAATATGTTGGTAATTCCTTACGACGGAAAAGAGGGAACGGTGGGCAACTATTTAAATTCAATGTCGGTACACTATGACCACAAATGGACGATTTCAGCAACAGGCGACTATCAGTGGAGTGCCAACGGAATATCTGCTCAGCCCGGTGTTTACTCAATGTTTGCCGAGAATGATATTCGAAGAAATGCTTTAATTGAAGGTGAACAAATAGATAAGCGCACTGGTTCGGTACTTATTTTGGATACAGGTGATCCTTTGATTTATACCGAAGATATTGTAAAGTTTACAAATGCAGAGAAGTACGAAGGTGTACGTTTGGGTAAATACGAAATGAAAGCAGGCGAACAATGGGAACGTGATCACGATTGGGTGTTGATGCGCTATGCCGAGATACAAATGATGCAAGCAGAGTGTTATGTGCGTCTGGGTAATCCTGAGAAAGCCGGAAATTTCCTTTCTGAGATTATTGGAAGAGCAACAACAGAAATGCCCGAAACAATCGACCTGAATTTTTTGAATGATGAATTATTGCGTGAGTTTGTTTTTGAAGGGAATCGTCGCAGCGTCAATATTCGCTTTGGTACCTATTTCTTACCTTGGTGGGAAAAGGGGGTTTCGGAAAATTTTAAAGGGATTTATCCGATCCCACAAACTGAGTTAGATAAAAACTCTGCGTTACAGCAAAATCCGGGTTATTAAATAGGCCATATTGTCAATCCGGGATTACTTCCCGGATTGATTTATTGGTTTTATGTAAAGGATGTTTAAGCTTTTATTTAACCTTAGAATTTAAAGCTATGAGATTGATTATTTGCCTGTGCACTGCATGTTTTTTCTTGGATGGATTGCTGGGGTGTAGCAAAGAAAAAAGAACACTTCCTCAAAATGATGAAGTGATTGTATATGATCCGGTGACCCTTCCAAAAAGTAATAATACAGAGATTTTTGTGCATTACATGACGTGGTTCGAAACGAAAGAAAGCAGCGCAAACAATACCTGGGGTATGCATTGGACAATGTCCAATATGAATCCCGATATCATCGATGGTGATGGGAAACGGGAGATTGCTTCTTATTTTTATCCTCAGATTGGACCCTATCATTCGGGCGATAAGGATGTGATTGAATATCATCTTCTTTTGATGAAATATGCCGGACTTGATGGCGTTTTGTTTGATTGGTATGGGACCTATGACGTTAATGATTACCAGATTATTAATGATAACACACAAGCTGTGATTGACCTTATTGATAAAGTGGGGCTGAAGTTTTCTATTGTCTATGAAGACCGAACTCTGTCTGAGGTTGTAAGCTGCGGAATGGCGGCTTCTAACGAAAGCGCAGCTAAAACAGATATGCGGTTTTTACAATCAAATTTTTTTAATTCACCTTCCTACGTTTACATCGATAATCACCCTTTACTAATGGTATTTGGGCCCATTACTTTGCAAACGCCTCAGGCATGGACTAATGTATTTAACATTTTGGATTCAAAGCCAATGTTCCTTACTCTTTGGAATGAGTCTGCCGACGCAGGTGATAATGCCCACGGCGAATATGCCTGGGTGTACATGAACAATTCCTATTTGGATAATTTTTATAATGATAGGGCCACGGGGTTAGGAGTGGTGATGGGAAGTGCCTATCCCGGATTTATTGATTTCTATCAGGAAGGTGGTTGGGGTGATGGAATAGGATGGACCATTGATCATAATAATGGGGCCACGCTGGATGCAACTCTTCAGAAGGCTGGTGTGGCCGATGTAGATTATCTGCAATTGGTTACCTGGAATGATTTCGGAGAAGGAACCATTATTGAACCAACACAGCAATTTGGATATACCTATCTGGATAAAATTAAACAATTCGCAGGCGTCACAAGTAATGAATCGGTGTTTGAGCAGATTCATCATTTGTTTCTTTTGCGTAAAGAGTTTAAATCAGATTTAAATGCCCAAAAGCATTTGGACCAGATATTCTACTATTTTGTGTCTTTACAGGTGGATAAGGCTGTTGAGGAACTTCAGAGTTTTGAACCAGTCTTGTAATTAAAAGACATTTATTTTAAGAGAAAAAGCCTGTGTCTAAAAAGTAGCAAATAATCTAGTGTTTAGAACTTTATTTAAAATAATTTCACGTGATACATTTTTTTAGGATCATACTTCTTCTGTTTTTGACAGAAGCATGTTTTACAAGTTGCCGAAAGGACGATTTGACAATTAGTTCACCTGACGGAAATCTTCAATTGGTTTTTTCCTTGAAACAAGGAGAGGCGTTTTATGCTCTTTCAAGGAATGATAAAGATATTGTGACTCCATCCAAAATGGGATTTGCATTTTTGAATATGGAAGATATGGATAGCCATTTTAAAGTGATTGGTGTATCAAAACAAACAATCTCAAATCAGTGGGAACAACCCTGGGGGGAGAGTCGGTTTGTAGATGATAACCATACCGAAATGGTTGTCAGTCTTCAGGAGGATGGTGGACAATCTCGTTTACTTGATTTGACTTTCAGGTTGTTTAACGATGGCCTGGGGTTTAGGTATTTTTTCCCTAAACAGCCCAATATAGATAGTCTCGTTATAAAAGATGAAAAAACGTCTTTCACTTTTGCTGATGAACACAATGTTTGGTGGATTCCGGTACATTCGGAAAACAGCTATTACGAAAGTTTATTCAGACGCACTTCTATGGGAGAAACAGATACCATTAATACACCCGCCGTGTTCGAAACTGCTGATGGGTTATTTTTTGCTCTGCACGAGGCCAATCTTACTGATTATGCTTCTATGACTCTCAGAAGAACTTCAAACAATCAATACATCAGCGAACTGGTCCCCTGGTCCAATGGTGTTAAGGTTTATGCAAAAGCGCCTTTTGCAACACCCTGGCGAACTTTAATTGTCGTAGAATCAGTTGGTGAGTTGGCAACATCAAAGCTAATGCTGAATTTAAATGACCCCTGTGCTGTTCAGGATGTTTCATGGATTAAACCTTCAAAATATATTGGTATCTGGTGGGGGATGCATCTTAAGAAATACACCTGGGGACAGGGACCCAAACACGGCGCTACAACTGAAAATACAATGAAGTATATAGACTTTGCTTCGGCAAATGGATTTGATGGGGTTCTGGTTGAAGGGTGGAATGTTGGTTGGGATGGTGATTGGTCTTTTGATGGGAACGCATTTAGCTTTACACAACCTTACCCGGATTTTGATATCGAAAAAGTTTGTCAATATGCAGCTTCTAAGAATGTGCGGTTAATTGGGCATCATGAAACTGGTGGGGCTATATCGAATTATGAAAGGCAAATGGAGGACGGATTCAAGCTTTACCAAAAAAATGGGGTGAATACGGTTAAAACTGGTTATGTAAATAAATTTTTGGATGGAAAAGAATGGCATGATGGGCAATATGGCGTGCGTCATTATCGGAAAGTGATTGAAATGGCCGCTAAATATCATATTATGATTGATAATCATGAGCCTGTAAAGGGAACCGGCCTGCAAAGAACCTATCCCAACCTAATGACGCAGGAGGGAGGACGAGGTCAGGAATACGATGCATGGTCTGATGATGGTGGCAATCCTCCTGACTATACAACTATTTTACCTTTCACCCGAATGTTATCAGGACCATTTGATTTTACACCCGGCACTTTTAATTTCGATTATCAAACTGTTGCGGGAACAAGGGTTCAAACAACCTTGGCCAAACAACTAGCTCTTTTTGTGGTTTTGTATAGTCCGCTGCAGATGGCTTCCGATTTGCCCGAGAATTATTTGGGCCAGCCGGCGTTTCAGTTTTTGAAAGATGTTCCTTGTAACTGGTTTACAACAAAAGTGTTGAATGCAGAAATTGGAAAGTACACAACAATTGCTCGAAAGGATTGGGACAGTGAGGATTGGTATTTGGGGGCTATCACCAACAAAGATGCGCGAAAACTTAATATCCCATTGTCTTTTTTAGATGCCGGTAAAAAGTACAAAGCAGAAATATATTCTGATGGGAAAGGTGCTGATTACAAATCAAATCCTTATCCGGTGCTCATTTCCTCAAAAGAGGTGAATAATTCAGGATCTCTTGATTTTGTCCTGGCACCCGGCGGCGGTGCAGCTGTCAAGCTATCGCCCATCAAAGAGGAATAATGTTTTTTTACAAATTGATTCAAAAACGTATCAGGAGATTTCCCTTGATGCGTTTTTTTTGTGCTTATGGCAAGAAAAATGTGTTGGATGCAAGTGTAAAAAAAAACGAAATTCAACACATTAATACGCAATAATAGATTAAGACAAATACAAAAAACGGAATTATTGATTTAATTAGCTCTTCGTTGAGAGTGAGATGCAGTTTGAAATTGAGATTCAAAAAAAATATTAACTTAAAAAATGACTGTGACACAGAATTATGAACATACCCGAAGGTGGGGTAGGGTAAATGCAATTGTAATCTGGAAAAATGCAATTGCAATGAAGAAAAATAGAGATGCAACAACGAAAAATGCAATTGCAGCGGGGAAAAATTGAAAAGCAACGGTGAAAAATGCAAATGTAAGTGCGAAAAACCAAAATGTAACCCGGGAAATCCGAATCGTAACAACGAAAAACTAATTTGTATTTACGAATGACTCAAAAAAATCAATTTCTATGACATCATAAACAAAATGAACAGACGTTGAACCCATCAATGTGTGTGGAGCAGCTAGCTGTTATGAAACGAGCCATGGGAATTGTTTCTCACACAGAAGTATGATTATCCGGGCGAGTTCCATATGGCAACTGAAAAACAAAATATAATCATATGAAACGAGCCATGAGAATTGATTCACACACAGAAGTATGATTATTCCGGCGAGTTCCATATGACCACTGAGAGACAAATTATAAACATATGAAAGTTTAGATGTTGTTGTATCTGAGTTTTTAATGGGGCTGATAGTTTTATTGTTAGTTTTTTATTTTGATAACTTTATGATGCCAGTCTCCTTATAATAAATGACCCATTACGATCGGGTTTAATATTCTTCTATCTTTGCACAGATAATATGAAACGAGCATGAGGGTAATTTCTCACACAGGTGGATGATTATCCTGGCGAGTTCCATATGGCAACTGAAAAACAAATTATAAACATATGAAATTTATTTAATTTTTTATGGTTCAAATAGACGACAAACTTATTAGCCTAGACATTTTTGAACGCCATTTTATATGCGATGTGCCCAAATGTAAAGGAGCTTGCTGCGTTGAAGGTGATTCCGGGGCCCCGCTCGAAGACAATGAAACTGAAATTTTGGAATCTGTTTTCCCGGTAATAAAGGATCGACTTTCCAGTCAAGCCCTTCAGGTTATCGATGAAAAGGGGGTGTGGGAAATCGATTCGGACGGTGATAAGGTAACTCCCATCATTAATGGCCGCGAGTGTGTCTACACCACTTTTACAGACGATGGCGTGTGTAAGTGTGTTATTGAGGAGGCTTATAATGAGGGGCTTATTGATTTTAAAAAACCTATAAGCTGTCATCTGTATCCTATACGGGTAACCCGATACGTCGATTTTGAAGCCCTTAATTATCACCAATGGCCAATCTGTGGTGCCGCACGTGCGTTGGGGGCGCAGGTCGGAATGCCTGTATTTCGGTTTTTAAAAGATGCCTTGATACGAAAATATGGACAGGCATTTTATGATGAGATGGAGGAAGCCGATAAATTGTTGAAAAATCCCGATTCTCAGAAGTAAACATCGGGGGTATAAAATATTTTTCTGCAAATTTTCTGTATAAAATAAAATCTACATTAAATTTGCAGACTTTGAAAAATGTAATTGAATAATTGCTTAGAGATATTAAAGCTTCGAATGCAGAAGTTTTAATATTTTGCTATCTGATTGTATCATTTTATTTTAAATTAAATACATGGGACGCGCGTTTGAATACCGAAAAGCAAGAAAATTGAAACGGTGGGGTAATATGGCCAAAACATTCACCAAAATAGGCCGTGAAATTGCGATAGCTGTTAAGAGCGGAGGGCCTGAACCAGTCGGTAATCCTCGCTTGCGTGTTTTAATTCAGAATGCAAAGGCGGCCAATATGCCCAAGGAAAATGTGGAGCGGGCCATAAAAAAAGCAACCAATAAAGATCAGGCCGATTATAAAGAAGTGGTTTATGAAGGATACGGTCCTTATGGTATTGCCATTTTAGTTGAAACGGCTACCGACAATCCTACGCGAACGGTTGCCAATGTTCGCAGCTATTTCAATAAAAATAATGGTTCGCTTGGAACTTCAGGTAGTGTTGATTATATGTTCGAGCATAAATGCAGCTTTAAAGTGAAAGCTAAAGAAGGGGTAGACCCCGAAGAGTTAGAGCTTGAGCTGATTGATTTTGGCGTTCAGGAAGTGTTCATTGAAGATGACATGATAATGATCTATGGTGAGTTCGAAGCCTTTGGTCCTATTCAAAAGTATCTGGAAGAGAACGATTTCGAAATTGAGAATGCCGAATTTGAGCGTATTCCACACGACACAAAAGAACTTAACGAGGAACAAGTGGCCGACATAGAAAAGCTTTTGGCTAAATTTGAAGAGGACGATGACGTTACCAACGTTTTTCACAATATGGCTTAAACGTCTGTTTTACGGGTTTTACAAAAAATGCTTTCCTTTCAGGAAGGCATTTTTTTTGCGTGTGCCATAACTGGTCAGAATAATGACGCTTTCTTCCTGAAACTTAAATTGGAATGATGCCTTGGTGTGGGTTTTAGCCGGTGCTTGAAACATGGAATAATCCCGTTTCTATTACCCGATGAACATTTTATTGAATGGTCATGTTTTCTTTAAACAGATTTTTAGGAGATGAATATTATCATTGGTTTTCATTGTGAAGAAGACTACATTTAATCTTACTTTTTTGCGTCTCATATATTATCTGGTTTTTCATGGAAGTGAAGGCCGGATTTGAATTTTATCGATTTCAGTATAACAATATAAATCTTAATAATATGGATCAATTACAGCAATATATAGCTGATAATAAAGATCGGTTTCTGCAGGAGCTGTTTGGCTTAATCCGCATTCCGTCAGTCAGCTCTCAATTATCGCACAAAGACGACATGGGTCGGGTGGCGCACTACTGGAAGCAGATTTTGTTGTCGGCTGGCGCCGATAAGGCTGAGGTTATGCCCACTAAAGGCAATCCTGTGGTATTTGCCGAAAAGATAATCGACCCCTTATTACCAACTGTTTTGGTTTATGGACATGCCGACGTAATGCCTGTTGAACCTTTGGATTTGTGGCATTCTGAACCTTTTGAACCCGAGATTCGTGATGGTCGGATTTATGCACGTGGTGCCGATGACGATAAAGGTCAGTCATTTATGCACGCCAAAGCGTTTGAGTACCTGGTGAAACACGATTTGTTGAAGGTTAATGTGAAATTTTTAATAGAGGGGGAAGAGGAAGTTGGATCGGCTAGTTTACCGGCTTTTTGCGAAGCCAATAAGGAATTGCTGAAGGCTGATTTTATCCTGGTTTCCGACACCTCAATTATCGGTCCGGCCATTCCTTCTATTACCACCGGACTTAGGGGTATTGCTTACTGGGAGGTGGAAGTGACTGGTCCCAGCCGTGATTTGCATTCGGGTTTGTATGGGGGCGCTGTGGCTAATCCAATTAACGTATTGGCTGCTATGATTGCTAAAACCACCGATGATAACGGACATATTACGATTCCCGGTTTTTATGATGATGTGATCGATGTGTCTGACGAAGAGCGTGCTTTGATGGCTCAGGCACCATATGATGAAGCAGCCTACAAGGCATCTATCGGCGTTGACGAATTGTGTGGCGAGACAGGCTATTCTACCAATGAGCGAACAGGTATTCGTCCGTCGTTCGATGTATGCGGTATTTGGGGTGGTTACACCGGAGAGGGAGCCAAGACGGTTTTACCATCTAAAGCTTTTGCTAAAATATCAACTCGTTTGGTGCCAAATCAGAACCATGAGAAAATTGCCCGGTTGTTTAAAACGTACTTTGAAGCAATCGCACCAAAGTCGGTGAAAGTAAATGTGACACCATTGCATGGCGGACAGGGTTACGTTTGTCCCATTGACATGCCGGCATATCAGGCAGCTGAAAAAGCCTATGAAGAAGTGTTTGGAACAATGCCGGTCCCCGTTCGTAGTGGTGGGTCTATCCCAATTATATCGGTGTTTGAGGAGGTGCTTGGTTTAAAATCGTTGTTAATGGGTTTTGGGTTGGAGTCGGATGCCATTCACAGTCCCAATGAAAATTTTCCATTGGATCAGTTTTTTAAAGGAATTGAAACGATTGTGAGGTTTTACGGTTACCTGAAATAGCCATTCGGTTTTATTATTTAGTGCCTGTCTTTAAAGTAGAGCGGTAAATCCGGAAAGTTCAAATTCAAGGCTTACGCAGTCTGAAAAATGTGACTTTACTTTGGTAAATGATTATTTTGAAGACAAGCGTAACGCAGAAGTTGGACTTTGCCTCGAAGCGTTATTTATAAGTTTAATCAACAAAACTCAGGTGCTTGATAAGAAAAGTTCAAATTCAAGGCTTGCGTAGTCTGAAAAATGTGACTTTACTTTGGTAAATGATTATTTTGAAGACAAGCGTAACGCAGAAGTTGGACTTTGCCTCGAAGCGTTATTTATAAGTTTAATCAACAAAACTCAGGTGCTTGATAAGAAAGGTTCAAATTCAAGGCTTGCGCAGTCTGAAAAATGTGAGTTTACTTTGGTAAATGATCATTTTGAAGACAAGGGTAACGCAGAAGCTGGACTTTGCCTCGAAGCGTTATTTATAAGTTTAATCAACAAAACTCAGGTGCTTGATAAGAAAAGTTCAAATTCAAGGCTTGCGTAGTCTGAAAAATGTGAGTTTACTTTGGTAAATGATCATTTTGAAGACAAGGGTAACGCAGAAGTTGGACTTTGCCTCGAAGCGTTATTTATAAGTTTAATCAACAAAACTCAGGTGCTTGATAAGAAAAGTTCAAATTCAAGGCTTGCGTAGTCTGAAAAATGTGAGTTTACTTTGGTAAATGATCATTTTGAAGACAAGCGTAACGCAGAAGTTGGACTTTTCTTGCAAGTACTGTTTAAAGCTAAACCCGAAGCATCACCACCAGGTAAAGAGTGACACTTCGGGTTTTCTCCGGTTTAGGAACGGAGCAGTTTAGGTCGGTTAAATACTGTATTTGAAAGGGCCATTAACAAGCATCTTGCTTAATGCCGTCTTTCAATATTTGTTTATTCACCACTTTTCCCATAGTTTGGGAGAACTCTGGCCGATGGATCGTCTACGTTGCAGTTTTCCCACTCTTTGTTTGGCATCCAAAAATCTTTTATAACGGCTGCTCTGCCGGGAAAGTGTTGCTCAAAAATATCACGGTACATCAACGATTCTTTTGAGAATGGGGTTGCGTAGGGATATTTTGTTTTTGCAGCCTGCAATTCTTCATCTGTATATAGATCTTCAGCGTATGCTTTTAAGTAATCGACGACGCTATGTCCCACTGCATCTGAAAAGGCTGCTTTTTCACGATACAGAATATCATGCGGCAGGTAGTCGTTTTCGAATGCTTTGCGTAAAAGGTATTTACCTACGCCGGTATAGTTCATTTTTTTATCCGGCTGAATAGCCATGACATATTTTACAAATTTGAGATCGCCAAAGGGTACCCGGGCTTCCAGTCCGTGGGCCGAAATACAACGGTCGGCCCGTAATACATCATACATATAAAGTTCACGAAGGCGTTTTTCTGCTTCCTTTTGAAATGCGTCAGGGCCCGGAGCAAAATCGGTGTATTTGTAACCGAAAATTTCGTCGCTGATTTCGCCGGTTAAGAGAACTTTGACATCGGTGTTTTTGGCAATATATTCGCACAGCAGGTACATCCCCATCGAAGCACGGATGGTTGTAATATCCCATGTTTCGGTTTTATAGATAAGTGTACTCAGTGAATCGAAAATTTGTTGCCGGGTAAATAGCACTTCTGTGTGATCGGTCTTGAGATAATCTGCTACTATGCGGGCGTATTTGGTGTCAATGGGACCGTCTTCAATACCAACCGCAAATGTTTTAATGGGCTTGTCAGTCAGACGGGCTGCAATGGCGCAAACCAAACTGGAATCAAGGCCGCCACTGCATAAAAAACCCACAGGCGCGTCCGCGTCCATCCTTTTTTCTACAGCTTTGGTAAACAGGTTGTTGATGTTTTTAAAAATGGCCTCCTGGTCGTCGTTATGAAAGGCTTCTACTTTTGCAATATCGGTGTATTGCACCATCTTTTCGCCATCGTAACAATAGCCGGGCGGGAAGGGAAATACTTCCTTACAAATGGGATGAAGACTTTTCATCTCACTGGCAAAACAAATTTCGCCGTATGCTGTATAGCCATAAAATAATGGCCTGATGCCAATTGGATCGCGGGCGGCAAAATATTTTTTCTGGGTGTCGTCGTAAATTACGCACACAAATTCGGCATCCAGTGTTTGTGCCATTCCTACAATTCCCTTTTCCAGAAATAATGGAACTAAAACTTCGCAATCGCTTTCTGATTTAAAGTCAAAACGATTTTCATAATGTTTGCGTAGATCGCGGAAGTTGTAAACTTCACCATTACAAACCAGGTGGATGTTTTTATAATTAAACGGCTGGTTGCCGTCGTCCGACAAGTCCATGATTTTCAACCGGTGAAAGCCCATCCAACCTTCCTGACCAAAATCTTTTATGATGCTGTTGTCAGGCCCTCTGTATTGAATTTTTTCAAAATCGTACGCTATGTCAAGCTTGAGCTTTTTATCGCTGCCTGTATAAACTGCAAATCCACACATGGTTCTTATTTTTAGATGTCAAATGTTGAATCGAATAAAATTCAGGTACAAAAATATCGAATTGAAATTAAACCACCAAGAATATTTATAAAATAAAACATATTTGTGGTATATTATATCATTTTTTAGTTTTTGGTGCTTTGTTTAATTCTATGGTTTTTATTTTTTGTAACTTAGGTCTTGTTTATTAATGTTTTGCGATTTGTTAGCGAAAAAGTGATTTGAGTCTTTTTGTAATATTTAAACTTTAATTTTTTATTTTATATTACAAAAGTGTCGTTTCTACTTTTATTTTGTAATTAAATCATATAATTTTGTGATGTTTTAATATCTGCCATTATTTGTGATATTTGTCATGTTTCAAAGAGGTGGGTGTTTGGAATGAAAATATAAGTTAGTGATATATAAAACCAGGATTGAATATGCGACAACGTTTTCCTAAAGTGCAGGGGTTGTATGACCCGGCCAATGAGCATGAGAATTGCGGTATCGGGTTTGTGGCCAATATTAAGGGGGTTAAGTCCAATGAAATTGTTCGACGGGGACTCGAAGTTCTTGTAAATATGACGCATCGCGGCGCTGAAGGTTCCGATAATAAATCGGGCGATGGTGCTGGTATTTTGATGCAACTTCCTCATGATTTTTTTAAATCGTTTGGTTTTAATTTGCCGGCTCCAGGTAAATATGGCTCGGGTCTTGTGTTTTTACCACGAAACGAAAAGGAAAGCATGGCCTGCGTGGAAGAACTTAATAGTCAACTGGCAGCCGAAGGGTTGGAATTGATTGGTTACCGCGACGTTCCTGTTGATAGTAAAGTAATTGGTGATATAGCGCGCAGCAATGAGCCGGTGATTCGTCAGATATTTGTGCAGGGGCAGTACGAGCAGGATGTTCTCGAACGAAAATTGTATATCGCCCGTAAGGTGACAGAAAATGCTATTCGCCAGTCTTCGTTAAGTCAAAAAGAACATTTTTATATTGTAAGTCTCAGTAGTAAGGTTTTTATATATAAAGGAATGCTTACGCCTGTTCAGCTGGGCGAATACTACCTTGATCTTCAGCAGCCTGGAGTTACAAGTGCAATAGCTTTGGTGCATTCACGGTTTAGTACCAATACTTTTCCCACCTGGGATTTGGCACAGCCATTCCGTATGATGGCTCATAATGGTGAAATTAATACCATTAAAGGAAATCGTTTGTGGATGCAGGCACGCGAGGGGTTGTTAGAGTCTGATCTTTACGGTGAGGATCTTAAGAAATTGTTCCCGGTGATTGAACCCAATAAGAGTGATTCTGCTTCGCTTGATAATGTATTGGAGTTTTTGTTTATGACAGGACGTGAGTTGCCACAGGCGCTTACCATGCTAATTCCGGAGTCGTGGAATGATAAGAATCCTATTCCTCCCAGTTTGAAAGCTTATTACGAGTATCATAGTACTATTATGGAGCCCTGGGATGGACCGGCTTCAATTGTTTTTTCTGATGGTCGTTATATTGGGGGTACACTCGACCGTAACGGACTACGTCCGTCCCGGTATGTAATCACCAAAAACGATATGATCGTAATGGGGTCCGAAGTGGGAGTGCAAACATTCCCGGCCGAGGAGATCGTTCAAAAGGGGCGTCTGCGTCCCGGTAAGTTGCTTTTGGTTGATACCGAATTGGGTATTATTATACCCGATGAAGAGACGAAATCACGTTTGGCTCGTCGCCATCCGTATGAAAACTGGCTCAATGAAAATCGGATCAGTCTCAAAGAGATTGAGGTGAAACAGCGGGCTTCATCATCGCTGGGCGATAAGTTTAATACCTATCTTAAAGCGTTTGGTTATAACAAGGAAGATCTTGAGTTAATTATTTTCCCAATGGCTACAACGGGCAATGAGCCTATTGGGTCGATGGGGAATGATACGGCTATGGCTGCATTGTCTTCAAAGCCGCAACGCCTGTTTTCCTATTTCCGTCAGTTGTTTGCTCAGGTTACGAATCCGCCTATCGATCCCATTCGTGAGGGGTTGGTGATGGCTTTGACCAGTTACATTGGTTCGGTTTCTAAGAATATGTTAACGGAAACGCCAGCTCAGTGTCGCTCCATTAAGTTTGCCTCACCAGTGGTGACAAATACCGATTTAGGAAAGATAAAGGATTATCGTCGCGAAGAGTTTACGCACCTTACCATTCCCATGGTTTTTAAAGTGGCTGAAGGTGGTGAAGGATTAAAAGCAGCCTTGGAAGATATTTGTCTGGCAGCCGAAAAGGCCGTCGATGATGGTAATAATTATGTTATTCTGAGTGATAAAAATATTTCTTCTGATGAAGCGCCGATCCCATCCTTACTGGCTACTTCGGCTGTCCATCACCACTTGGTGAAGACGCGCAAACGGATGCAGATAGGATTAATTGTTGAGACCGGAGAGGCCCGCGAAGTTATGCACTTTGCTTTGCTCATTGGTTATGGCGCCAGTGTGGTTAACCCCTATGTTTGTTTTGCTACTATTGATGAGATGGTGAAACAAGGGAAGATTAAGCTTGATTACGATGAGGCTCGTGAAAATTATATCAAATCGGTGAATAAGGGTTTGATGAAGGTGTTGTCGAAAATGGGGATTTCTACACTGCGGAGTTATCATGGCGCTCAGATTTTTGAGGCTGTTGGTATTGGCAGTGAGGTGATCAATAAATATTTTACCGGAACGCCATCGCGAATCGGTGGTATTGGGTTTGAAGAGATAGCCCGTGAGGCAGCTATGTTTCACAAGGCTGCTTATGATGAAATGCAGGAAGAAGGTCCCTTTGACAGCTTTGGCGCATATGCTTTTCGTAAGTATGGAGAGAAGCACGGCTGGAACCCTGAAACAATAGGATTATTGCAGTGGTCAACATCTGAAGGCGATTATAGTAAGTTTAAAGAATATACAAAGCAGGTCGATAAGGATAATAAAACGCCTTTGTTTTTGCGTGGATTTTTAAGGCTAAAAACCACAAAATCCATCGATATTAATGAGGTTGAGCCGGTAGAAGCTATTATGAAGCGATTTGTGACCGGAGCAATGTCTTATGGTTCTATTTCCAAAGAGGCGCACGAAGCGTTGGCTATGGCAATGAATAAAATTGGTGGTCGTAGTAATACGGGTGAAGGTGGTGAAGATGCGGCCCGGTTTAAATCAAAAGCGCGAAGCGCCATTAAACAGGTTGCCAGCGGTCGTTTTGGGGTTACCAACAATTATTTGGTTAATGCGGATGAAATTCAGATAAAAATGGCACAGGGGGCAAAACCCGGTGAGGGTGGACAGTTGCCCGGTTATAAGGTGGATAAGGTGATAGCCAAATTGCGTAGCTCCACACCTGGTATCACATTGATTTCCCCACCGCCGCATCATGATATTTATTCCATTGAGGATTTGGCCCAACTAATTTTTGATTTGAAATGCACCAATCCCAATGCGCGTATCAGTGTGAAGCTGGTTTCTGAAAATGGTGTTGGAACGGTGGCTGCCGGTGTTGCTAAAGCACATGCCGACCTGATTGTAATTAGTGGAACGGAAGGTGGTACTGGTGCAAGCCCCATGAGTTCAATCAAACATGCCGGGCTGCCAGTCGAACTTGGATTGACCGAGGTTCAGCAGACGCTGGTCTTAAATAATTTACGCGGCCGGATAAAGCTTCAAACAGATGGTCAGTTAAAGACCGGTTTAGATGTGGTTAAGATGGCTTTAATGGGAGCTGAGGAGTTTGGTTTTGCCACTTCCAGTCTGGTTGTTCTGGGTTGTGTTTTGATGCGTAAGTGTCATCTCAATACCTGTCCTGCCGGTATTGCAACACAAGATGAGGCGCTGCGAAAACGTTTTATCGGGAAATATAAAAATCTGATTAATTTTTTCACCTTCATTGCGACTGAAGTGCGTGAGTATCTGGCTCTGATGGGTGTTAAATCGCTTGAAGAGATTATTGGTCATGCCGATTTGTTAGAGCAAAATCCGGAAGTGGGACATTGGAAAACCGGCGGTTTGGATTTGTCACGATTGACTTATTTTCCCAAAGAGGGATTAAAGTATCCCATCCGTAATACGACGCTTCAAAAGCACGGCGTTGATCAGGTTCTGGATCATGAGTTGATTAGGCAGGCGCGTCCGGCTATTCAAAATAAAACCAAGGTCTGGATGGCTCATCCTATTGCCAATACCGATCGTGCAGTGGGGGCTATGCTCTCGGGTGAAATATCAAAGGTGTATGGCGAAGAAGGCTTGCCAAAAGATACCGTTAATTGTACTTTTATGGGATCGGCCGGACAAAGTTTTGGTGCTTTTCTTGTACAGGGGGTGACGCTGCGTCTGGAAGGAGATGCCAATGATTATTTGGGTAAGGGACTGTCAGGTGGTAAAATTGTGGTTGTGCCTCCGGCCGGATCTACTTTTAAACCGGAAGAAAATATTATCATCGGTAATACGGTTTTATACGGTGCTACCAAAGGATTTTTATACGTACATGGCGTTGCCGGGGAGCGTTTCGCCGTTCGTAACTCGGGTGCTTATGCCGTAGTTGAAGGCGTGGGCGATCACTGTTGTGAATATATGACCGGCGGCCGTGTTGCCGTTATTGGTCCTACCGGGCGTAACTTTGCTGCGGGGATGAGTGGCGGTATTGCCTATGTGTTGGATGAGAGTGGCCAGTTTGATTATTTCTGTAATAAGGGACTGGTAGATCTGAATCCGGTTCACGATTACGATGATGTGATTGAACTTCAGCAGATGCTTCACAAACATTTGTTGCACACTAATAGCGTGAAGGCGCGTGAGATTCTGGTGAACTGGGATTATTACCTGCCCAAATTCATTAAAGTGATTCCTTTTGAGTATAAAAAAGTACTTCAACAGGAAAAATTGATGGAGCTTGAACAAAAACTTGCTGAGACTGAAGATGCTCCGTATCTTCGTGAGTAATCGGGTTTTAAGAATGATCGGCGGGCGGTGGAAGTCGGTTTGGTAAAGTTGCTTGTATGAGATTGACAGAGGTTAAATTTGTGTTGCAACGTTATTCGGAAATCGTTTCTTATTTGCCTGATTTTAATAATATAGTGAAATTATAAAAATACAAAATATGGGTAATCCAAAAGGTTTTATAGAGGTGGCCCGCAAGGAGAGCGGCTACCGCCCAGTTGAAGAACGTGTGGATGATTACGGCGAAGTAGAACAAACGCTGAACGATAAAGACAGGCAGCTACAAGCCTCCCGTTGTATGGATTGCGGTATTCCATTTTGCCATTGGGCCTGCCCCGTAAGCAGTAAGATTCCTGAGTGGCAGGATGCGGTATATAAAGGGGATTATGCTTTGGCTAGTAAAATCCTGCATTCTACAAATAGCTTCCCTGAATTTACCGGGCATGTATGTCCTGCACCTTGTGAAAAATCATGCGTACTCGCTATTCACGAGGAGGCAGTAACCATTCGTGAAAATGAATCGTCGGTAGTCGAGAAAGCTTTTGAACTGGGTTTGATTCAACCTCGAATTCCCAAACGTCGTACCGGCAAGAAGGTGGCCGTGATTGGTTCTGGCCCGTCTGGCTTATCAGCTGCTGACAGACTCAATCAAACCGGACATTCGGTGACGGTGTTTGAACGCGATGATGCTGTTGGGGGACTTTTACGGTATGGAATACCTGATTTTAAGCTGAACAAGAAAACCATCGATCGACGAATTAAAATTTTTGAGGCTGAAGGTATCGAATTCCGTACCAATATGTCAGTGGGTGAGACGGTGAAAGGTAAAGATATTCTTAAAGAATTCGATTCTGTGGTGTTGGCTATTGGCGCTATGCAGGCGCGTGATTTGACCATTGAGGGGCGCGATTTGGAAGGCGTTCATTTTGCCATGGAGTTTCTGAAGCAGCAGAATAAAGTAAATCGTGGTGTCGATTTAGATGAACCGCGAATTAGTGCAAAAGGAAAAAAGGTGTTAGTTATAGGTGGAGGAGATACAGGTAGCGATTGTGTTGGAACTTCTAACCGTCAGAAAGCAGTGTCTGTAACACAGATCGAAATTTTACCCAAACCACCAAAAAAACGGGGCCCCGGTAATCCCTGGCCTTATTGGCCCAATCAGCTTAAGGTGTCGTCTTCGCACGAAGAGGGGTGTGAACGCAAATGGTGTCTGTCAACCCGGCGTTTTATTGGTAAAGATGGCGTTGTAACCGGCGTTGAAGTGGCCGAGGTGGAATGGACCAATGTGGATGGGAAATGGCAAATGGCCGAGAAGCCTGAGACGGTGCATGTCATTGAGGCCGATCTGGTATTGCTTTCAATGGGCTTTGTACATCCTGTTCATGAGGGGGTGATTAAAGAATTTGGTCTGGAATTGGACGCTGGTGGAAATGTGAAGGTCAACGACCAAATGGCAACCAGTAAAAAAGGCGTGTTTGCTGTTGGTGATGCTGCCAGTGGGGCCAGTCTGGTCGTTCGGGCAATTGCCAGTGGGCAGTCGGTTGTCAATGGCGTCAATGATTTTTTGGCATCATAATTCGACTACTTCTTATCTTAAAGCGAAAATGAAAAATTGGTTTATCTCGTTATAACCAGCTTTTGTTTGAAGGGTGAGGGCTTTTAAGTAGTTCCTTGCCCTTTTATGTTTTATTAATTGGTGTGTTTTTGTAACGGTGCCAATAGAAGATAAAAGTATTTTTTATAAATTGAATCATCACCCCTGTTTGTTTAGGGGGTTGAATGTTATATATGATGTGATTTTATATTTTTTAACACGAAAAACCAAGGGTTGTTTTAAAAAATATGCATATTTGTAAAGTCTAACTCGTAAAACTATTTGTATGGCAACATTAAGATTTCTCGCACTGAAAGAGCTCCTGAACAGGAAGCCAATGTACATTGATGAATTAGGCCGTTTGACCTCTGATTACTTCGGTAAAAATGTGTTCGACAAAGCCAAAATGAAAAAGTATCTCTCCAAAGAGGCTTATAACCACGTTATGGAGGCGAACGATAAAGGGACCAGAATTGACCGGAAAATGGCTGAGCAAATTGCTTCAGGCATGAAATCCTGGGCAATTGCTAATGGGGCGACTCATTATACGCACTGGTTTCATCCGTTAACCGATGGCACCGCCGAAAAACACGATGCTTTTATTGATATTGATAAAGATGGTGGAGTAGTTGAAGCTTTCAGTGGAAAGTTGCTCGTACAACAGGAACCTGATGCCTCTAGTTTTCCTTCCGGAGGTATTCGTAATACTTTTGAAGCTCGCGGATATACTGCCTGGGATGTTTCATCACCTGCTTTTATTGTTGGAACAACGTTGTGTTTACCCACTGTGTTTGTATCATATACCGGTGAGGCACTCGATTATAAAATGCCGTTATTGAAAGCATTGTCTGCGGTGGATAAAGCTGCCGTTGATGTTTGTCAGTATTTTGATAAAAGTGTAACAAAGGTAAATAGTAACCTGGGTTGGGAACAGGAATATTTCCTTGTGGATGAGGCTTTATTTATGGCACGTCCCGACCTTATGCTCACAGACCGGACCTTGATGGGTCATTCCTCTTCCAAAGATCAGCAGTTGGAAGATCATTATTTTAGCTCTATACCCGAACGGGTGATTGCCTATATGGAAGATTTTGAGCACGAAGCTTATATCTTGGGTATTCCCGTGAAAACAAGACATAATGAGGTGGCTCCCAATCAGTTTGAGGTGGCTCCTATTTTTGAAGAGGCCAATCTTGCCAACGATCATAATCAGCTGATTATGGATGTGATGAAGCGGATTGCCCGTAAACATAATTTCCGTATCCTGTTTCATGAAAAGCCATTTAAAGGTATCAATGGTTCCGGTAAACATAATAACTGGTCATTAAGTACCGATACCGGTGTTAATTTGCTTTCACCCGGTAAGAATCCCCGCACAAATATGCAGTTTCTTACCTTCCTGTTGAATGTGATGAAAGCGGTTTATGAAAATCAGGATTTGTTGTTGGCAAGTATCCTTTCTGCCAGTAATATGCACCGTTTGGGCGCCAATGAAGCACCGCCATCCATTATCTCTATTTTCCTTGGGAACGAACTTAGCCGGGTTTTAAATGAGCTGGAAGAGACTGTCCCTGATAAGAAAATGACGCCGGATCAGAAGACTTCCATTAAATTGAATATTGGCAAAATCCCTGAAATTTTGCTCGATAATACCGACCGTAACCGTACGTCTCCATTCGCCTTCACCGGTAACCGTTTTGAATATAGGGCTGTTGGATCTACTGCCAATTGTGCTTCCGCTCTTATCGTTTTAAACACGGTTGTGGCTGCGCAGTTGAAAAAGTTTAAAGTTGAAGTGGATAGCCTGATTGAAAAAGGGGTCAAGAAAGACGAAGCCATTCTTCAAACTTTAAAACGGTATATTAAAGAGACCAAGAATATTCGTTTCGATGGCAACGGTTACAGTCCTGAATGGGTGGAAGAAGCTGCCCGCAGAGGTTTGTATAATGTTTCTAATGTGCCTGATGCCGTTAAAGCTTACCTTAAGGAAAAATCGATAAAAGTTTTTAAAGATAACGGTATTTTTAACGAAAAGGAACTAGAAGCGCGTGTTGAGGTTGAATTGGAAAAATTTACCAAAAAAATTCAGATTGAATCACGTGTACTGGGTGATCTTGCCATTAATCATATTGTGCCTACCGCAGTACGGTATATGAATACTTTGATTTTGAATGTGCAGGGTTTGAAGGATGTCTTTAAAGATGAGGCTGATTATAATGAATTAGTGGCTGACAGGCTTGACTTGATCCGTCAGACTTCATTTCATATCCAAAATATTAAAAACAAAGTTCATGATATGATCGAAGCACGTAAAGTGGCCAATAAAGTGGATGATATGCCTGAAAAAGCACATCTCTACGATACCACCGTCAGACCTTATTTGGATGATATACGTTCTCATGTTGACAAACTGGAACTGATTGTTGATGATGAGATGTGGCCATTACCTAAATACCGCGAATTATTATTCGCCAGATAGTAGGTGAAATTTTTTATACAAAAGAGGGTGTTGGCTGTTTGGTCAACACCCTCTTTTTATATGTCGGCATGGTAATAATCCGGCAGGATGAAAGTTCCTGCATGTGCCGTGTTCATTGGAAACATTAGCGATTGGCAAGGGTGTCCAAAGCTATTTGGAATCTGAAAGAAGCCATTGGCAAACTTGACGTATTGAAGTACAGAAATCTAATATAAGGCTGAATTGAGATGGGTAACCGAGGTCCGGATTGACAACGTTCAAATATCAACCGTAGTCTTATAGAGTAAATTAGGCGATACGCAAGGAAAGTTTATAGTTCTATTCAGAGATGTTTCACCACCTGTTGCAGAGGTGACAAACCAAGCGGCAACAATCGGCGAAAGATCCCAAAAGATAAGAGAGAGAAGTCAGCAGAGGTCATAGTCGCCGGGTTCGTGAAATTCAAGGCGAAGCACCGGATTGGTTAATATACGTTTTTTACAAACGCTCCAATGATACTAATAACGATCACTCATAAATAATTTTATTAGTATAATCAGTTATTCAATAGTGATTTATTTTCTTTAATTTTATCGTTCGAAATTTAAAGGTTTATATGGACTTGGAAATAACTAAAGATCTAATTGAATATATTATAGCACCGTTGGTGTCAGCGCAGTTATTTTTAATAATTCTCGTATACTTTATTGTTGTAAGGAAGAGAATCTCTGCCTATTACAAGTTGTATATAACATTCATAGTAACCTATATTCTGTTCTTAATCGGACGTCTTGGATGGGTCCTTAATAATGAAATCCCGGCCAATCTGATTTTGTTTGTGCGAATCGGATTATTAATGGGACTTGGAAATCCTTCGCTTTTAGTAGCTGCTGCAAAACAATCAGGAGTCCGGAATATTAAATCAATATCTATAGTATCATATGCATTTGGCATTGTACTTTCTTTTGCCTATATCTTATTTTTTGATGCAGATACTTCTAATTTGTTCTCCTTACACGAATGGTTCGTTGGAATAAATATTGAAAATCCGATGATTTGGGCTCACAATACTCAATTTGCCGGAGCACTTATACAATTGGTCCTTCCTTTTGGTTGGCTTATATTAAGGGGGATTCGCAATAAAAAAGAATCAAAGTATCTTGCATTTTTTGGGGGAACGCTTCTTTTTGGTATCGCCTTTTTGTTAGGGATATGTTTCGAACCACAGAATTTTGGGTTGTCTTATATTGGTTCAATTCCAACAGGCATTATCTGGGTTTGGGCCGTATTTAAAGATATCCGCGATATGAAGGGAAAGGTTTCACTCTTAAAAGAAGAGTTGCAAATGATCGTTCGCTCAGGGATTGGTACAAAAACAGAAGACTTCAACAATTTGCTTAGAAACCTTGAAGAAATATCATATGAAAATTCAGATGTGTATAAAATGAGGATTCGGGAAATTTTGAATATGCTAACCGATACAACCATTGAAGCAGGTGGAGATACACAAACTTTGATTAAAAGAAATACTGAACGTGCTAATGCTATAGAAACAAGCTCTGACAATAATGAAATGAGGGCTATTTTATACAATGAAGCCATTGAGCTCTCCAATATTATAAAGCAAATTCCTTCGCAAAATGAGATTGTAGTGCGTAAAGTCATAGAATACCTTAAAACTCATTTTACAGAAGATCTGAGTGTTGATGATATTTCGAATATAGCCGGACTGAGTAAAGCCCATTTAATGCGGGTATTTAAACAGGTTACAGGTCAAACATTAAATCAGTTCCAAACATCTTTACGGATAGAAGAATCTAAAAAACTGCTTCTTAATAAAACGGTTGCAGAAACAGCCTACAGTATTGGCTACAACAATCCGAATTATTTTAGTACTGTTTTTAAAAAGCAAACCGGATTAAGCCCAATTGCATATCAGGAATCGTTTAAAAAGAATTAACGGGAGTGTCATCTGAATTTTGTCCGGTAGTTTCTGTTACGTTTTCAACGTAAGTTATTTTTTCCCTTTGAACCATTTTCTCAAACCTTATTCAGATAGCACTCAGATTCTGTCGGGGGACGGAGGTACGAAGCCGTTTATATACCCTCGACGTTCACTGAGAGCAACATTTTTTTTCTTTTAGTCATTGGTGCTTTCAATTCAAGATTGATATCTTATCCCGGTTTTCTTGTCTGTCAATTTGGTTTGCCGCTTTTTTACAAGCGCCGGTTCGAAACCGTCATGACAATCATATGGTGGCTCAATGGTGACATCGCCAGTGTTGGTTTTGAGTGTTTTTGTGTCTTTGCCATTGCGCCTGTTCTTTAGTGAACGCTCTTCTTAATTCCAATGAACATCCCCATTCCGGCCCCTTCAGGATACTTTCTATACATCCTTTTACGATCAGCTCAAATAGGCCGCCCTTGCCGTCATCGATTTGACACTTTTTTATTGTTCCAATGCTCTGGTGATTTATTTTTTCTTGACATAATTAGCAAATTTTAAACTTTAGAACATTATGGACAGAGTGAAAAGTACAGTCTTTAATTAATAATTTCCCATTAATTGTTCTTTGTAATATGCTGATATTCAGTTGGAGCATTATTTTATAGATGCATTAAGCATATTATTAAAGATGTCCTTTTTTTGCTTTATCTAGTTTTGAGTTGTAAAGGAAATAAACAGTTATTTAGTTTTATTACCACTATTTGACTTTGACTTTAATTAATGGAGAGAAACGAATGGGGATTTGCTCCTTTTTAGCTTGGGGGTAAACGATAGAATTAAGGAAAAGGACAGCGTTGTATTAATCGAGGTATAGTTTACATTTTAACAATTTTTAATCGAATACATAATTATGACTAAAAATCGAAATTCTTTGTTGAATCATTCGAGTTTTTCCCGATCAAAACTCTTATTGATTTTTTTTCTTGCGTTTCAATTATCTGTTTTCGGGCAAGGGAAGCAGATTTCTGGAACCGTATCAGATGATACAGGAGCACCAATTCCGGGTGTAAACGTAACTGAAAAAGGGACAACCAATGGTACCATTACTAATGTTGACGGTTCATTTATAATTACGGTTAATGGTGATGATGCCAGCTTAGTTTTCTCATTTATTGGTTTTCTTAATCAAACGGTTGAGATATCAGATCAATCTTATCTCAACATAACGCTTCATGAAGATATTCTTCAGTTAGAGGAAGTTGTTGCTATTGGTTATGGGGTTCAAAAGAAAAAATTAGGGACAGGATCTTCCGTTAATATCGGAGGGGAAGACATTCAAAAATTAAATACGACCAGTGCTATTGATGCATTGAAAGGCGTAAGTGCTGGTGTAACTATTACTCAAAGCAATGGACAACCGGGTGCCAGCGCTGAGGTTTATATTAGAGGTATTGGTACTACGGGAAATTCAGCTCCTTTATATATTGTTGATGGCGTTTCAACCGATAACATTAATCACCTTGCACCTTCCGACATTGAAAGTGTTGATGTTTTAAAAGATGCTGCTTCGGCTGCCATTTATGGATCGCGTGCTGCTAACGGAGTCATTCTGGTTACAACAAAACAGGGAAAAAAGAGTCAGAAAGCGACTGTCTCTTATGATTTCTATCATGGATGGCACAGCATGGTAAATGCTCCTAAGATGCTCAATGCACAACAATACATTGAAATCATGGACGAAGCCAATGCAAATGATTATATCGCAAGGGGTAAAGAGGTTGTCCCCATTTCATGGGAAAGTTTAGTTCCAAATTATGATAAGATTGTTAGCGGTGAATGGCAAGGAACAGATTGGATTGATGAAATGGTAGATGATGAAGCATATGTTGAAAATCATAGCGTTAACATTACCGGAGGAAGTGATAAATCTGTTTATTCTTTAGGCTTTGGTTACCACAAAGAAAAAGGTATTATTGGTAAAGGTACTAATAACACATATAAGCGAATTAATGTCCGTTTAAATAGTGACCATTCACTAATTACTCATAACAAAAGGGATGTTTTTAAAGTTGGCCAAACACTTACCTATACCAACAGTTCAAGTCCAACAGTTCGTACCGGCAATATATACTGGAACGACTTTCACAACGCGCTAATTGCAACGCCTGTGTTGCCAATGTATGCTGAAGACGAAAGCGACCCGGCTTATCCATATCATTATGCTACCGATTGGAATTCAAAAGAAAGTAATCCAATTGCAAGTATGATATATAACGGTGCTAACAATGAGAATAATAGCAACCGAATTGTAGGAAGTGCATATGTTTCAATAGAACCAATACGTAATTTGGTTTTCCGTTCTTCTTATGGTGTAAATGCATGGTTTGGATCGTCCAGAAGTTATATGGTACCTTATGATTTAAGTCAAACGGCTATTTCTACGATTGATAATACGACCCAACAAATGAATCAGGGCTATACGTGGACTTTTACCAATACTCTTTCGTATAAATACAGTGTTGGAAGTCATAATATTTCAGCTCTTGCTGGTACTGAGGCAACCAGGAATGCACAAAATCTTTCTATGCAAACCTCTAATGAAGGAAATATCTTTGGCGATTTTGAACATGCTTACATTGATAATTCTCCTACAATAACAACAAATACAGCAATTTCTGGAAGCGACTCTTATGGCTGGGCAATGATGTCTTACTTTGGTCGTTTATCATATGATTTCAATGAAACCTATTTATTAACAGGAGTTTTAAGGTATGATGGCTCTTCAAAGTTTTCCGAAGATAACCGCTGGGGAATATTCCCATCTGTTTCGGCTGGTTGGGTAGCTACTAACGAAACCTTTATGAAAGATGTACCTGTCTTAAATTTCCTGAAGTTAAGAGCTAGCTGGGGGCAAAATGGTAATCAGGATATCTCAGATTTCCAATACCTTTCAACTCTTTCGTATGAAAGTGCTTATTATTTCTTTGGTAACGACAAAACGAGTTATACTGTAGGTGCATATCCTGCAAGAGTTCCCAACGAAGATATATCCTGGGAAACATCAGAGCAGGTTGACCTTGGTTTCGACGCTCACTTTTTTGACAGTGCACTTCAATTTAATTTCGACTGGTATCGTAAAGATACTCGCGACTGGTTGGTATCTCCTCCATCTTTAGCTTCATGGGGAAGCGCTTCTGCTGCCATTAATGGTGGATCAGTAAGAAATCAGGGAATAGAATTGGTTACAAGCTGGAATCAAAGACGTGGTGATTTCTCTTACAATGTAAATGTTTCGTTGGCACATAACAAAAATGAAGTTCTTGATATTGCTAATGAAGAGAAAATTATTCATGGACCAGATTATGTTTTAAGTCAGGGAGCTCCTGAATTATATCGTGCAGAAGTCGGCTATCCTATTGGTTACTTCCTGGGCTATAAAACAGATGGAATTTTGCAAAATGAAGAAGAAGTTGCTGAATATGTAGGCCCCGATGGTGACCCTTTAATGGCATCCGCAAAACCCGGTGATGTGCGTTTTGTTGATGTGAGTGGACCGGAAGGTGAGCCTGATGGGGAAATTGATGACTATGACAAGGTAATGCTAGGTAATCCAAATCCTGATTATATCCTGGGATTCCAATTTAATGCCGACTATAAAGGTTTTTATTTACAACTTACTGCAAATGGCATGTTTGGACATCAAATAGCAAAATCATACCGTTCATTTGGCGATATCCCTCAGCAAAATTATGATGTCAGTGTTTACGATCGTTGGCATGGTGAAGGTACTTCAAATAAATGGCCATTACTTTCTTTGAAAACACATAGTAACTTACTTAACGTCTCTGATTTATTCATTGAGGATGCTGACTTTTTACGATTGAGTAACCTTACTGTGGGGTACGATCTGAAAATGCTATTCAATAAATTACCATTGAGTGAAGCCAGACTTTATGTTTCAGCTAAAAATCTTTATACGATAACGAACTATTCAGGTTCAGATCCTGAAGTTGGTTATGCTCCCAGTTCATGGGCTTCTGGTGTAGATCTGGGTTTGTATCCTTCAGCCAGAACTTATTTAGTAGGTGTAAGCCTTAAATTCTAATATATAAAACGATTGACAATGAATAAAATAATATATATTATAATGACAATTGCAACCGTATTATTGACTGGTTGCGACAACGATTTCCTGGTTAAAGAAAATCTTTACGAGGTATCTAATGCTGATTATTATTCTACGCCTGAGGAGATCGAAGCTGCATTAGCTGCAACGTATGCAGCATTGCCAAGTAGTGGTAATTCTGATAATGCTCTTTTTCTGGCCAATTTAAGGTCAGATGATTGCTTTGCCGGCGCCAGTACAGGTGATCCTGCGTGGCATGCTATAGCCGATTTTGAGTTTTATACTGAAAGCCAACACGAAGGTTTTTGGACCAGTAACTATAAAGGAATATTACGGGCAAATATGATTATTAAAAACTTTGATAACGCCGAATATTCCAATGAAGATGACCGTAATCAGGCACTGGGCGAAGCTTATTTTTTAAGGGCTTTATTTTACCTTCGTTTGGCACAAGCCTTTGGTAATGTGCCGCTTATTACAAATCCTGAGCCGGCCAATATCCCTAAAGCTTCAGCAGATGAACTCTTTGGCCAGATTATATATGATTTTAAAACTGCAATTGAACTGATGCCGGCGATAAAATCAACCGAGATTTCTCCAGATCGTTTAGGGCATGCTACAAAATGGGCTGCCCAGGGTTTGATTGCCAGAGCATTCCTGTTTTATACCGGAAAATACGAAAAAGCTGACGTAAGTTTGCCCGATGGTTCAACGGTTACCAAAAATGATGTCATTGCATGGGTTGATGATTGTATTAACAACAGTGGACATAAACTTATTCAGGATTTTCGTAATATATGGCCTTATTCTTATGCAAATTCAACCTATAAATATGCTATTGACAATGGTTTAAATTGGGTTGGCGATGATGAGGGAAATACTGAAACGATCTTCTCAATAAAATTTTCTGTTTACGGTGGTTGGTCTTCTCCTAATAAAAAGAGCTATTGTAACTCACAACCATTGGCTTGTTCTATGAGAGGTAGTTATAAACGTCAGGATTTTGGTCAAGGATGGGGAGCCGGAACTGTTAATCCACAACTTTACGAAAGTTTTGAAGATGGCGACCCTCGAAAAGCAGGCTCAATTTTATATGTAAAGGATCCAAATGAAGGTGAGATTTATGAAAGCTATAAAGTGCAAAAAGATCAGATGCATGAAACTTTTATGTGGATGAAGAAAATTGCGTCTATTAAAGTTGAAGGTACTGGTATGTACGATTATATGCTTGGAGCCGGCACACAAAGCAATTACCAGTTTTGGAATATGCAGGATGATATAATCCTTCGTTTAGCTGACGTCCTGCTTATGGGGGCTGAACTTGGAAGTGCAAATGCGCAGGATTATTTCGATCAGGTTAGGCTTAGAGCTGGGTTACCAACTAAACCTGTATCTCTGGAAGCCATTAAAACTGAACGCCGTCACGAGCTGGCTTTCGAGGGAATAAGGTACTATGACCTGTTACGTTGGCACGATGAAGTGGCTGCATTTGCCGCAGTAAAAGATGTTCCGGTAGTGAATGGTGGTATTGAAGATACTTATACTGTTACCTACCGTCCGGAAACCAACGGGTTTTTAGCGATTCCGGAATCACAGATACTCCTTTCCGAAGGTGTTTTAGAACAGAATCCGGGCTGGTAGAACAAAATGAATTTTATTCAAAGTCAATAATTTGTTGATCTTCAATTAAAAATAGTGGTGTCCGGTAAAAGAAACAGAACGGGGTATCTAAATTATTAGCAAAACCCCGTTCATGGTTAAGTTTGTATTTTTCATAAAACAAATTATGACCGTGAGCAAATCTGTAAATTTTACCGGACAACCACTATTTTGACCGCTAATTAAGTTGATTGATCGTCAGTCAGTAAATACCATCGCCAGAAAAGCAGGGACAGACAGATATTGTAAGCCGTTGAAAACTCAAAAACACCTGATACTAATATGTTTCTTGCATTAATGTCAGGTTTGGAGATTATATGGCAATTGGTGGAAATCGACAATTGTTCTTTTCTTGGTAAAATGGATGAGATTAGATTATGGAATGTTGCCCGAACTGCAGTTCAAATAAAAGAGATCTATTAAACAGAACTTACGGCGGCCGATGAAGAACATCTTTTTGCATATTACAAATGTGATGACGATAAAGTCGGTTTGAAGGTAAAAGATGAGACTACAGATTTTGAGTTTGTTGCCGAAGGTCTATTGACCTGGTTGATATGACTGGAGCTACAGTTTATGAATCTGGAGCAAATGGACCAACTTTATCAATTAACGTTGCTGATTTGAGCCCCGGCGTATGTGTAATTATATCCAATAGTTTCGCTGAGAAAGTGATTGTATAATAAGGTGATGATTTTAGAAGATCAGGATCACTTATAATGAAAAGCTGACGAACTTTTATCTGATATTTACCGATTATGAATAAAGCTCATTTCATCGCAATTTTCTTATTTTTAAGCATTCTGATAGGTTGCGCACCGCAAAATAAAGATAATATTCCCGCGCATCCACGCCTGGCTTTTAACAAGCAATTATTCGAAGAGACAAATAATCTCCCCGATCATGTGATCGCTTTAAATCATGTATTGATTACTGCTGCCGATGAGATGCTTCTTTTACCTGCTCCTGAATTTAAGATGGATGGGAAACGTTTAGTAGATGTTTCAAGAACATATCTTAAAAGAGTAGGGTATTTGTCACACGCTTATCATCTTACAAAGGCGCAAAAATACCTCGATAAAGCAGAAGAACTTCTATTGAAGGCGTGTTCATTCCACACCTGGAATCCGGATCACTTTTTGGATGTGGCTGAAATGACAATGGCCATGGCTATTGGTTACGATTGGTTGTACAACGATCTTTCGAAAGAAACAAAAACAATTGTAAAGCAGGCAATTTTAGAAAAAGGATTACAAGAAGCTGTCGGTGATAAGGGATGGCTAAAAGTTGACAACAACTGGAACCAGGTATGCAATGCTGGTATTACATTTGGGGCATTGGCCTTATATGAAGACTATCCGGATCTTTGCGACTCATTAATTCAGCGGGCAATTTCTTCATTAAAACGACCCGAACAAGTATATGAACCTGATGGTGTTTATCCTGAAGGACCTATGTATTGGGATTACGGAACCAGTTTTTATTGTTTGTTCATCAGTGCATACAGACAAAATTTTCCTGAAAAACCAATAGTCCCTGGAAATGGGTTTAAAAACAGTGGTGATTTTTATTTGAATGTTTTTGGTCCTCAAGGAAGCTTTAACTATTCAGATGACCGCGGGATAAAAGGCTTATCTACGAGCATTTTTTGGTTTGCCAATGAATTTCAAAAATCAGAATTACTTTTCAACGTAAAGCCACTTCTGCAGGATTTAATGGATGGCAAGAAAAAAATAGATGCCCAAAATACTGCAAATCGACTTTTCCCATTTCTGATTTCGTGGATGTCGGGAGTTAACCCCGATAATACT
The DNA here is from genome assembly GCF_052400685.1 of Geofilum sp. OHC36d9. Classification (NCBI taxonomy): domain Bacteria; kingdom Pseudomonadati; phylum Bacteroidota; class Bacteroidia; order Marinilabiliales; family Marinilabiliaceae; genus Geofilum; species Geofilum sp. OHC36d9. Next base: position 170,911 of record NZ_JBQTGJ010000002.1, on the reverse strand, counting down.
AAACCATCAAATATGTTCTGGAAAGGAGATGGTGAAAATCCACTGGCTGTTTTCCGTACCGGATGGGATAAAAACTCAACCTTTGTAGCCGTAAAAGGTGGATCACCCGGACTCAGTCATGGACACATGGATGCAGGTAGTTTTGTTATGGATGCAAACGGAAAACGATGGGCTTATGACTTAGGCATGCACGAATACCTTCCTTTGGAATTGCAAGGACTAAATCTGTTTGATGGTAGTCAGACAGGAGATCGATGGAAGGTATTTCGCTATATAAACAAAGCGCACAATACTTTAACCTTCGACAATAAACATCAGTTGGTTGATGGAAGTGCTAAAATAATTGCAACAACTAACCACGAAAATCTTAAATCAGCAACAGTTGATTTAACGCCCGTTTATCGGGAATCCATTAATAAAGCGATGCGTACAGTGGCCTTAATAAACAATGAGAAGGTACTGATTACTGACGAAATTGAAAATAACATGCAGGCGTCAGAGGTACGCTGGTCCATGGTTACGGTCGATGATGTAAAGGTCAGTTCATCCCATTCGGCTGTTATAACGCAGGGAGATCAGAAAATGGCGTTTCGTATTGTGTCTCCTGAAAATGCACAGATCGAACTGTTTTCGGCACAACCCATCAACGATTTTGAAGATAAGAATCCGGGTAAAATCATCCTCGGTTTCAAAACAAAAATAGAAGGAGATGAATCAATTAAACTTGAGGTCGAATTAAAACCAGTTTACATTAATCAATAAAACTGTATTTATTAATGTATAGCTGCCTGAATTGAACAGGTTTTTATTTTGTCTAATATTTAACCGATTATGAATAAGATATATTGTGTCACCATTATTTTACTGTTGAGCATTTTTATGAGTTGCTCAACCCGTAATAAAAATACCATTCCCGAACATCCACGCATAGCCTTTAACAAGCAACTTTTTCATGACACAGAAAATCTTCCTGATCATGTAATAAAGTTGAACAAGGTACTTATTAGTACGGCCGATGAGATGCTTCTTTTACCCGCTCCTGAATTTAAAATGTTGGGTAGGCGTTTGTTGCCTGTCTCAAGAAGATATCTCAAAAGAGTAGGGTATTTGTCATACGCTTATCAGCTTACAAACGATAAAAAATACCTCGATAAAGCAGAAGAACTTCTGTTGAAAGCGAGCTCTTTTCAAACATGGAATCCCGATCTTTTTTTAGATGTGGCAGAAATGACCATGGCCATGTCTATTGGTTACGACTGGTTGTACAACGATCTCCCGAATGAAACAAAAGAAATTGTAAAACAAGCAATATTAGAAAAAGGATTGAAACAGGCCACAGATGATAGTTGGTGGTTAAAAGTTGATCACAACTGGAATCAGGTTTGTAATGCCAGCATCACATTTGGCGCATTGGCTTTGTACGAGGACTACCCTGAATTTTGCGATTCACTTATTCGACGTGCAATTTCTTCAATTGAAAAGCCGAAACAGGTGTATGAACCCGATGGTATTTACCCCGAAGGAGCCATGTATTGGGATTATGGAACAAGCTTTCATTGTTTGTTTTTAGATGCTTACAGCCAAAACTTCCCCGATGAGACTATAAGTATAGGAGCAGGGTTTCTTAAGAGTGGAGATTTCTATTTAAATGTATTCGGTCCAAATGGAAATTTTAATTTTTCTGATAACAGAGAACCTGTAATACTTTCGCCTACAATTTGTTGGTTCGCTAACGAATTGCAAAAACCTGAATTGCTTTTCAACATAAAACCACTTTTGCAGGATGTTATGGATGGCAAGCGTAAAATTGATGCCGAAAGCATTGAAAACCGGCTTCTTCCATTTATGATTTCGTGGATATCGGGAGTAAATTTCGATAATAATAAACCATCAAATATGTTCTGGAAAGGGGATGGCAAAAACCCATTGGCTATTTTCCGCACCGGATGGGACAAAACCTCAACCTTTGTAGCTGTTAAAGGTGGATCACCAGGACTCAATCATGGACACATGGATGCTGGTAGCTTTGTAATGGATGCAAACGGAAAACGATGGGCTTTTGATTTAGGCATGCACGATTACAATACTCTTGAAGAACATGGCATAAATCTGTTTGATGGGAGTCAGACAGGAGACCGCTGGAAGGTATTTCGCTATATAAACAAAGCCCACAATACCTTAACCTTCGACAATAAACATCAGTTGGTTGATGGAAGTGCTAAAATAATTGCAACAACTAAACACGAAAATTTAAAATCAGCAACAGTCGATTTAACGCCCGTTTATCGGGAATCGATCAGGAAAGCGATACGTACCGTAGCCTTATTAAACAATGGGAAGGTCTTGATTACCGACGAAATTGAAAATAACATGCAGGATTCTGAGGTGCGCTGGTCCATGGTTACTGTCGATAATGTAAAGATCAATTCATCTCATTCGGCTGTTATAACGCAAGAAGATCAGAAAATGGCGTTTCGTATTATTTCTCCTGAAAATGCACAGATCGAACTTTTTTCGGCACAACCTGTCAACGATTTTGAAGATAAGAATCCGGGTAAAATCATCCTCGGTTTCAAAACAAAAATAGAAGGAGATAGATCAATCAAACTAGAGGTCGAATTACAACCTATTCAGACTAAATAGCGTCTGTCTATAAACTAAGTGTTTGAAATATAAAGTTCAAGGCTTACGCAGCAGTTGGACTTTATAGACAGACTTTAAATCCGTGAAGCAATCTTTTAGTGTTTAAACATAATAAATTATTAGGTATGACAATGATTAACTATTTCAAAAATGCCTTTGTAATTATTTTTACTTTAATGGTTACAAATACAATGGCTCAAATGACTGCCCAAGAGGCGCGGGTTTTGATGGGGCGTGGAATTAATATGGGTAATACACTTGAACCGCCTTATGAAGGTGATTGGGCGCCAAAAGCTGAGGAGTATTATTTTGATATGTATAAAGAGGCTGGTTTTAAAAATGTTCGTGTTCCTGTACGTTGGGATAAGCATACTGATACTTCAGCTCCTTATACAATAGATGACGATTGGATGGATAGAGTAGAGGAGGTTGTTGATTGGGGACTAGATCGCGATTTAATAATTGTGATAAATTGTCACCATGAAGAATCGTTTCAGAAAGATTATGAAGGGCAAAAAGCACGGTACGAGAGTATATGGCGTCAGATTGCTATTCGATTTAGAAACAAATCAGAGAATTTGTTTTTTGAGATAATGAATGAACCTCTTGGTATAGCTCAAGAACAGATTGAAGAATTTAATGAGAGTATTTTAGGAATTATAAGAGAATATAATCCTACCCGGGTGGTGGTTTATTCAGGCATTGAATATACAGGTTCAGACCTCCTTATGAAAACTGAGATACCTGATACACAGGATCCATATTTAATGGCCTATTACCATTCATACCAACCCTGGAGCTTTGCGGGTCAAGGTAAAGGTACATGGGGGACGAAGGCTGATATTTGGGAAATGAAGAATCGAATGTCTGCTGTTCAGAAATGGTCTGTTGAAAATAATATACCTGTTTATTTAGATGAATTCGGAGCGCAAAGGGATTGCGATTATAATTCCCGAATGTATTACTATGCCAAGTGTGTTGAATTTGCTTTAGATTACGATCATAGCTTTGCTGCCTGGGATGATAGTTGGGAATTTGAGACCTTGTTGCGTGCTGAAAAATCATGGAATGATATTAAAGATGTTTTAATATATACATCCGATTCTTCAATTACTGATTTAGACGTTGAATTAGTTGATAATAATGTTCATTTAACCTGGGAATCACGGTCAGATGCAGATTTAATTACCAAAGTATTGGTTGAAAAAAGGACTGAGAGTACTGATTTTAGCGTTATTGCTGAATTTAGTGATATTTCAGCTGAGACTGTTCCTTTTGAATATTTAGATGAAGATGCTGAAATTGGGGCTTATTCTTATTATAGGTTGGTTGAAGTTTATTCTAATGAGGATTCAATTCCTTCTTACCCAATTAGAATTTTTAATGAAAAAGCTTTGTCAACATCTATAATTAAAAATGAGGAAATGGTAGTTTATCCGAATCCTGTAACTGATGAAATTAATATTAGTTTGGCTGACATTTTAATTGATTCAATTAAAATTTATAACAGTAACGGTCAATTGGTGCTTTTGGAACAAATGCAATCAAACGAAACATCAATTAACATTGAAAATCTCGACCAAGGAATTTATTATATAGTTGCTAAAACTAATAAAGGTTTGTTGCAACAATCATTTGTGAAAAAATAATAATTGTGATATTACGGTTGTTACCATTATTCGATTAAAACGCAGAGGTTACATTGTATTTTACGATTATTTTCAACGCTTTAATCTGATGGACAACTACAAACTTGAGTTCGGGTTCTGTTAGTAATTAACATTGCTTATGTTTTATGAACCACCGTCTGCCGGCCGGTACGTTTGGTGGTGAGAGTGGTGAACTGGCGGGGGGGCTACAGTCCCGCCAGCCATCTACTCAACTGGGATTCCGTTATTGCCTGGCTCTTTCAGGGCTTATTTGTAATTCAGTATTAATCTGTTGATTTACAATTAAATTTTATAGTCATATTCTTTGATCAACGAAGGTGCTGTGTGCCGGTCAAATTTCCCGTCCTTATAATGGTCAACCCCGGATAGAATCATTAAATCCCTACTGTTTTCAACAACGTTTATTTGTGAAACGTCTGCACTACCGGGTTGTATTTTCTCTCAGTTTTTTATCATTCATTGTGTAAATAGAATCTGTCTATAAAGCCCAACTTCTGCGTTACGCTTGCTCTCAAAATGGTCATTTACGGACGTAAACTCACATTTTTCGAGCTGCGCAAGCCTTGAATCTGAACTTTATAGCTCAAACTCCCGACTTTATGGACAGGCACTAAATAAGGTTTTATTGTCTTCCTGATTTGAGAAGATTTTTTCCTTTAAGCAGTTTTTAGTCCCCTCCGGAAGCCACTGTTCATAAGCCTTTCACGAGGGGGGCAAAAGTATCAATACTTTTCCCCAAAAGTATCAATACTTTTCCCTAAAAGTATCAATACTTTTCCCTAAAAGGACCAATCCTTTTTCCCAAAAGGACCAATCCTTTTTCCTAAAAGGACCAATCCTTTTCCCTAAAAGGACCAATCCTTTTTCCTAAAAGGACCAATCCTTTTTCCTGAAAGGACCTGATCATCGAATTTGAACATTCTTCAGCTGAGGAGCCGGCTCCTATATCCGGGATTTTATTTAAATGATGTTATTTTAAAACAATTAGATTTAAAATAATAAAAGAAAAAAGTGCCATAATATTGCTTTGTAAGATGCTATTATTCAGTCGGAGCATTATTTTATAGATGTATTAAGCACGTTATTAAAGATGCTACTGTCTGGCTTCCTGTATATTTGAATTAGACTAAAGTAGTAAGGTACGGGAATATGAAAAATAAGCAGCTATTAGTCTTATTATGACTATTGGTTTTAGCTTCAATAATCAATGTTCAGAAAACCTTTCAACTCTTGAAATCACGTTCAACTACACCTTCTGGCAATACCCCCGACTGGTATAGTTATGGTGGTTTAACCCACGAAGTGTTGTTCATTGAAGTTCCGCATAATTATATTGACGACTTTACCTTCAGCATAAATTAAAGTGTTGTTGAATGCAGCGTGCTTTGTTATTACTTAATGTTTTAATGAAATGCTTGTGGATTTTAAATTCAATAGAATCCTGATCCGTTTTCCGGACAACAGATTAACAATAGCGCCAAATCGTAAGACCTTAAATACATTTTTTGTGATAGTATATTTATTAACCAAACAATTTGAATTATGAAAAGAATGATTATTACCAATTTTAGTTTACTTGTATTAATGCTGTTTGCGTTTCAGACGTATGCACAAGATCCAATAACAGTCGCAACATTTGAAGATGAAGATGGTATAGACTATGCCGAACTTAATACTTGGCCCGGGGCTACTGATACTGTTGCGAACCCTGTAACTGATGGTATAAATACAAGTGCTACTTGTGCCAGATTTATTAAAACAGAGGCTATCAAGGATGGTTCAATAATGGAGTTTACCGGATTTAAAATTCCTCATAGCATTTACACAAATCCTGAATTTAAGCTTAAAATTATGTCGCCCGATACATCCGGGGTAGCTATTAAAATATCCCTGTATGATTATACCGGTGCAGGTGTTAGTAAAAGCATTAATTTACCTGAGGGTGAGAATGAGTGGCATGAACTAACTTATAATTTTGAAGAATTCTTAAGCTCATCTTCAATCGGTTATATAACAAGTATGAAACTATGGATTAACAGTAATAATACGACGGGTTATGATCAAACATTTTATGTTGATGACTTAACTATTACCGGTGAAAATGCTGCTTTGACAGAATCTGATGTTGTAATCTTATTTCAGGAAACTTTTGCTAATAATGCCTGGTGGATGAAGGCTATGGGTAATGGTTATTATGTGTCTAAAGATTCTACTTTAGCTGAATTAAGGACTACAGCCTGGGGTGGTTCAGCTTTATCTGCAAGTACAGCCAATTATAACGGTGAAGACTCATTGGTTCTGGCTATGACAAATTGGTCTGCCAGGGGTGTCGGACAATTAGATCCTTCATCCACAAGACCAACGTTAAGTTCATTTACGATTAGAGACATCGGTATTGCAGGCAAAGCAAATATGAGTTTATCCTATGATCTTTACTGGCTTACCGCGCCTTCAGCGTTCACCGACGCCCCAACCTTTGAATTAAGTGTAGATGGTGGAGGCTGGACAGAAATTCAGTCAACAAGTGAATTACCCACAAAAACTAAATCATGGAAAGCCGGAATCGAATTTGATTTAAGTACCGTAAGTGGTACTAAATTAAGTCTTCGAATAACTAATAACACCAGCGGTATTTGCCACTTCGACGAAATCAAACTTAAAGGAACAAGCACATTTGCTGGTTCAATATCCATTGCCGGTGATACTGAAATTACAACCAAAGGAGGGACTGTTCAGTTAAGCAGTACCATTCTACCTGAATCAGCTGAGCAGGCTGCATACTGGTATGTTTCAGATGGTATCGGCAATGCAACTGTTAACAGTCTGACCGGTGAAGTAAGTGCACTAAAAGATGGTGAAGTTACAGTCACTGCAATCGCAATTGATAAAACCGGGTTAGCTCAGGCTTCGCATATGATTGCAATAAGCAATCAGCATCCGGTGGATTCTGTTACCATAACGTCAGTTGATGATGTCAATATTATTGACGTTGCTGCCGGTTCATTGCAGTTAAGTGCTACGGTTTATCCCGAATTTGCCAGTAATCCTGAGATTGTATGGAGTTTAGATGGCACTGCTGCTTCAATTGACCAAAGTGGATTATTGACTGCTATTTCTAATGGTGCAGTAGATGTAATTGCAACAGCCGCTGAAAATTCAGCTGTAGCAGATACTTTTGAAGTTACCATTACCAATCAATCCACAGCATTGGCCAATACACCTGGTCTTGAGAATATCAAAATTTACCCTGTACCGGCCAGTGATCAACTTCACATTACCAATATGGAGAATGTTGAAAGAATTGATGTCTTGGATATTAATGGACAATTAATAAAATCCATTGAAAACAATGCAGTAAATACAACCATTAATGTGTCTGAATTAAGCAACGGTATTTATTACTTACGCATGCAAAATAGCAATGGCGTGGTAACTCGTAAATTTGTCAAATAGTTTCGGGTATAGTGTCGTAATAATTAAAGGCTGTTTCATTTATTTGAGACAGCCTTTAAATATTTTCGTAAATGACTGTTTTTATGGCAAGCATAACGAAGTAGTTGACTTTACAGACAAACCCTAAATATAGGGCTTGATATTCGAACAGGATCATCCGTCAACCAGGTATTGGCTGACATTCCCGAAATTCTGTATAACTAATGCCATTTTTAAAACAATCAGATCTAAAAAAGAATAGCAATGAGAAGACTGATATTAGTATTGTTAATACAAATATTTTTTTGCGCCTGAAGCAAAGGCGTTAATGTTTTCAGAGAATGACTTAAATGATCTTATTTGAACGTTGTATCGCAAATTTGAGGCTTTTTTATGAGACGCCTCAATCAAATGATATTAGGCCTGATAACAAGCAGTCTGACACTTGTTTAAAATGAAAAATCAGAGAAATTGCAAGCACTTATTTTCATGATGTTTCTTTGTAAGCTGCTGATAGTCAGCTTGAGCATTATTTTATAGATGTATTAAGCACATTATTAAAGATGCTCCTGTTTCGCTTCCTGTAAATTTGAATTATACTAAAGTCGTAACGTACAGGAAAATGAAAAATATACAACTATTAGCTTTATTATTACTATTGGTTTTAACGCCAATGATCAATGCTCAGGAAGCCATTCAAAACATAGGATCGCGTTCAACAACGTCTCTTAATGGAAAGTGGAAATACATAATTGACCAATTTGAAACAGGTAGTATAGGTTTTAAACCCTTGTGGGAAAACGTTAAAACTACGAATCAATCGGATCGGGTTGAATATAGTTTTGATGATGCACAAACATTATATGTACCGGGTTCATGGAATGCTCAACTGGAAAAACTTTATTACTACGAAGGAAGTGTTTGGTTTAGAAAAACTTTCGACTTTTCGCCTAAAAATATTAATTCAAGAGTGTTCTTATATTTTGCAGGAGCTAACTACAAAACAACAGTATCAATAAATGGTGATGTTATAGGAACACACGAAGGTGGTTTTACTCCATTTAGTTTTGAGGTTACTGATAATATTAAGGAGAAAGACAATTTTGTGATTGTTGGTGTAAGCAATCGTCGTGATTCGACTAGTATACCAAGCATGAGTACTGATTGGTATAATTATGGTGGCTTAATCCGGGATGTTATGATTGTTGAAGTTCCGCAAAATTACATTGACGATTTTACTATCAGCATGAATAAAGAATCGTTGAATGCCAAAGCAAAAGTGATTGAAGGATCTGTAAAGTTAACCGGAGAAAATGTAGCAAAAACTGCAAAGATTGAAATCCCGGAATTAAAATTATTCGCCGATATCCCGATTAATGAAGGTCGTGGAACATTTTCTCTGAAAACGAAGAAACTGGACTTATGGTCGCCCGAAAATCCAAAATTATACGATGTTGTTATCACTGCGGGCGAAGATACGATGACTGATAAAATTGGTTTCAGAACAATTGAAACCCGCGATAAAGAAATTCTTCTAAATGGTAAACCAATATTTTTAAAGGGTGTTGCTCTTCACGATGAAAATTCTCTTAAAAAGGATCGTGCTAACACCATGGAAGATGCTCAACGACTGCTTGGATGGGCTAAAGAAATGGGATGTAATTTTGTTCGTTTGGCCCACTATCCTCATCAAGAGAATATTGTAAAACTTGCCGATGAGATGGGAATACTGGTATGGGAAGAGTTGCCTCTGTATTGGGGTATTAAATGGGAAAGCGAGGAAGTTTTAGCAAAAGCCAAAAAGCAATATTCTGAAGTTATCAGAAGAGATAAAAACAGAGCTGCTACTATTATCTGGTCTATTGCTAATGAAACACCGGAAAGTGATGAGCGTCTGGCATTTTTAACTGCTGTAGCTAATCATGTCAGGGCATTGGATAATACACGCTTATTAAGTGCTGCTTGCCGTAAAGATGGTTGGGAAGGTGTGGATGATGACACTCTTAAGGTTAGTGACAGACTTGGTGAGATACTTGATGTTATAAGTTTCAACGATTACATCGGCTGGTACGAAGGATCGCCGGAAACCTGCCGGGAAAAAAGCTTTGAGATACCTTACAATAAACCTGTTATTATTAGCGAATTTGGTGGGGGAGCCCTGGCCGGATTTCATGCCGATAAGGAAACCCGTTGGTCGGAAGAATATCAGGAATATATGTATGAGGAAAACGTGAAAATGTTTAATCGCATTGATGGCTTAGCAGGTATGACGCCTTGGGTTTTAGTCGACTTTCAGTCGCCTCTTCGACAGTTGCCTGACATTCAGGATGGTTGGAATCGTAAAGGATTAATATCTGAAAAAGGATATAAAAAGAAAGCTTTTTATGTGATGAAAAAGTTCTATATGAACAAATAGATTAGATTATTTTGGATTCGTTTCCAAAGTGAAAACTAATGCCCATGCTTTTTTGAAAACTTCGAATAATCTGATTATTATGAAAAAAATATTAGTTGTGTTCGGTTGTTGTTTCTGTTTGTTCATACTTTCAACGTCTGCTCAGGTTAAAATAATATTTGACACTGACATGGAGTCAGATGTTGACGATGTTGGTGCTTTGGCTATGCTTCATAGTTTGGCCAATAATGGGGAGGCGGAAATATTGGGAACTATGGTTTGTAGCTTGAATCCTTGGTCGGTACCTACGGTTGATGCTTTAAATACGTATTTTCAAAAAGGGGATATCCCAATCGGGGCCGTTAAAACTTTGGGCGTGTACCGGAACTCTAAATATGCTAAAGTTATAGCTGAAAATTTCCCCCAAGATATTGGAATAGGTGAAAATTCGGAAGATGCCATCTCTCTATACAGAAAAATATTAACCAATCAACCAGATAGTAGTGTGGTTATTGTGACTGTGGGGTACCTCACAAATCTATCTAATCTGCTAAAAAGTGAACCTGATGATATAAATTCATTGAATGGGGTGGAGTTGGTTCGTCAAAAAGTGAAGCATTTGGTCTGTATGGGCGGTCGATACCCTTATACGCAAAACCCGGGCAAGTGGGGTAATTTTAAGCCCGACCCAGAAGCTGTCAGGTATGTTGCCGCAAATTGGCCTGGCATTATTACGTTTACCGGAGGTGGAGAATTTGCTGATCGAATTAAAACCGGAAGGACGCCTTTTAATTATGATCCTGATTCCAACCCGGTATCCAAGGCTTATAAAATCTTTTTAGACGGCTGGAGGGATTGGCATCATAGTGCCGATTTGATCGCAGTTTATATCGCTGTGAGGGGGTATGACGAGTTTTTCGAACTGAATACTCAAGGCTATAACCACATTTTTGAGGATGGAACACTCATGTGGCGGGTACGCCCGAATAACCCCAGCCATCAATACGTAAACAGTTTGAAGAAAGGAGTTTCAGAGGTCATGGTGTCGAAAGTTTTTGATGACCTTCTGGTTAAATCGATTAGATAAAATATCCTATTCCTTTATAGCTTTTATTGTTACTATAAAAGCCTGCAATGTATGGTGAACAACTGTTTAGAAGTAGGTCTTTGCATTTACTTATGCGGTTATCAAAATAATAATGGGTTACAGGTGTTAAAGTAAAACTATAACTGTAAATAGTGCCTGTCCATAAAGTTCAAATACGAGGCTCGCGACGTCATAAAAATCAAGGGACCGACGAACGAAGTAAAGGCAGAAGCAAAGCTGTTATTGTGGATTTATCTCATAAATGCTTTGATTATGCTTTACAAGGAGGAAGAAGACGAAGTCAGTTTACTTTTCGTAAATGACTGTTTTTATGACAAGCATAACGAAGTAGTTGACTTTATAGACAAACACAAAATAGTGCCTGTCCATAAAGTCGGGAGTTTGAGCTATAAAGTTCAAATACGAGGCTCGCGACGTCATAAAAATCAAGGGACTGACGAACGAAGTAAAGGCAGAAGCAAAGCTGTTATTGTGGATTTATCTCATAAATGCTTTGATTATGCTTTACAAGGAGGAAGAAGACGAAGTCAGTTTACTTTTCGTAAATGACTGTTTTTATGACAAGCATAACGAAGTAGTTGACTTTATAGACAAACACAAAATAGAGGTTTCACAAGCTTTGTCCTTGGGTTCATATTACGAGCTACTTAAAAAGTATGAGTTTACTAACAATCATAAAATTGATATACGATGAAAAGCAAATTTTTATTTGTCCTGCTTGCAATTTTTTTAGCGACAAACATATATTCTCAAGATAGTAATTTCCACATTTACCTTTGTTTTGGCCAATCGAATATGGAGGGGCAGGGAACAATTGAGAAACAAGATAGTGTCGTTGATAGTCGTTTCCTCGTATCGAAGGCTCTTGATAGTTTAAGTACAGGAGAATCAAAGGCTATATGGCAGACAGCGGTTCCGCCTTTATGCTTAACCTCCTCAGGGCTTTCACCTGCTGACTATTTTGGCAGAACCATGGTGGCCAATCTTCCGGACAGCATTAAGGTCGGGATTATTAGTGTTGCTGTTGGCGGATGCGATATCAGGTTATTTGATAAGGATCTCTATCAGGACTATGACTCCAAAGAAAATAAAGAATGGTTTAGTAAAAAAGTGGCGGATTATGGCCGAAATCCTTACCAATATCTTATAAACCTTGCTCAGGCAGCTCAGCAAGACGGTGTCATTAAAGGTATTCTTTTGCACCAGGGTGAAACCAATACAGGCCAAACTGAATGGCTGTCATTTGTGAAAAAAATTTACAATGATATGTTGACTGACCTTTCATTGGATGTTAATTGTACGCCTCTTCTTGTGGGAGAATTACTGTCTGCTGAGGGAAATTGTTGTTCATCAATGAATTCGATCATTAACCTGCTTCCTGATACTATCCCAACTGCACATGTTATATCATCGGAGGGCTGTGCTGCCAAGGATAGAGCGCATTTTAATTCAGAAGGGTATCGGAAGTTGGGTAGACGATATGCCATACAAATGCTTTCACTCATGGGATATCAGGTGGATGAAGAATAATCTTAACCGGTAATAACAAATAACGATTAAAAAATCATTTACTATTTGTTTATGGTTTTGAAGTTTTTAAACCCGTTTGTAGCAACTATTAAAATGCGGGCATAATGGGCCAATTTTAATAAATTCTGACAATAACATAATTACGATGAAATATTTAGCGACAATCATATTTATTATATCAGCAAACGTTTTATTTGCTCAAACACTGTATAAAGACAGTGTCTTCTCTGAAGTTAATAAAACCACTTACAGCTACTGCACTTGTACAAATGAAACATTGCAATTCGATTATTATGTAGCTGAAAATAATCAGGAGCAGATGCCCTTATTGGTTTATGTACATGGGGGTGGATTTTCAGGTGGTATAAGAGATGATAAAGGATTTGTGAATTTTGCGACAAAACTGGCTCAAAGAGGATATGCTGTTGCATCAGTTTCATACAGGCTAACGATGAAGGGGATTGGTTTTGGTTGCGATGTTGACGCTGATCAAAAATTGGCAGCTATTGATTCGGCTTCGTACGATGTTAGTCTGGCAATTAAATATATTCTTGATGATGCTAAAGAATTCCACATCGACAAAAATAAAGTCATCCTTGCCGGGTCAAGTGCAGGTGCTGAAACGGTATTAAATATGGTATATGTTTATGAGAATGAAATTTTACCATCCGGTTTTAAATATGCAGGTGTAATCAGCATGGCAGGCGCAGTAACTACATTAGATAAAATAAACTGTGACACGGCTATTCCTACACAACTTTTTCACGGTACAGGCGATAAATTGTTGCCTTATGACATTGCTCCTCACCATTATTGCAATTCAAATGATAAAGGCCATCTAATGCTATATGGCTCAAAGCCAATTGCTGAGCGTTTAAAAGGCTTAGGTGCTTCATATTATTTTTATTCAGTTTGTGGTGGATCCCACAGCTGGGCAGGTTTGCCCATGTCCAGGAGTTTCGATGAAATTATTGACTTTTTGTATCACGACGTCGTTAGCATTAATGGCATAAGACAAACTAATCGAACTATATGTGATTTATAATTGGAAAAGATTAGTGGAAATAGGACAATACGTTCTAAAATATTGTCTAAAAACAATGGACGATACAGTCGTAAATTAAATGGTTGCAGCCCGCTTATGTTATTCTTGTAACTTGATAGGAATGAAGTCCGAAATCGGTTACTGTTATATGTGAGCAAAAAATAAACAGGAATTAATCATAAAAAAAACACCATGAAATTATTAAGCTACACCATCTTTATTCTTATACTATTTCATACTCATAGTGTTTATTCTCAAAACGACTGGGAAAATCCTGAGGTATTTCAAATAAATAGAGAAAAAGCCCACGCATCATTTTATCCTTTTTCTTCTATTGAAAATGCACTAAGTAACGACCTTTCAAACGAAGCTTTTATCAAAAACCTGAATGGTAAATGGAAGTTTCAGTATGCCCCAACATTGGCCGAAAAGAATGATGACTTTTATAAATTAGGATATGATGCCAGCAGTTGGGATGAAATTCCGGTACCGGGAAATTGGGAAATGTATGGTTATGGATACCCGCATTATACCAATATTGAATTTCCTTTCGATAAAAATCCGCCACTAATAAATGAATCGCAAAATGCTGTTGGTTCTTATATTACGCATTTCGTCCTGCCTGAAAAATGGGAGGGTAAAGAAGTGTATATCCAATTAGGGGCCGTAAAATCAGGGTTTTATATTTGGGTAAATGGAGCGAAAGTCGGGTATAATCAGGATTCAAAATTACCGGCTGAGTTTAATATAACGCCTTATTTAAAGTCGGGTACAAATAAACTTGCACTTCAGGTATTTAAGTTCACAGACGGGAGTTACCTGGAAGATCAGGACTTTTGGCGATTGTCTGGCATACAGCGTGATGTGATGCTATATGCTCGTTCTAAAACACATATCCGCGACTTTTTTGCAAAAGCATCGCTCAGCGAAAATTATCAGGACGGCGTCTTTTCTTTGGACGTAGAAGTAGTAAATACTGCAAAGAAAAGCATCAAAAACTATGGTGTAGAATATAAAATTTTAGATAAAGCGGGGAATGAAATATTAAGTGATCAAGCGCATTTTAGTATCAAAGAAAATACGCATTTGATTACTTTCAAAAATACAATTCCCAAGGTGAAAAAATGGTCGGCTGAAGTACCAAATTTATATAAATTGGTGTTAGTTCTTAGTGATAAAAAGGGTGAACTAATAGAAGCGACCTCGACCAAAATTGGATTTAGAACCTCTGAGATTAAAAATGGACAGTTATTAGTGAATGGTCAACCCATCCTTTTGAAGGGTGTTAATCGTCATGAACATGATGAAATTTATGGACATGTAGTCAACAAGCAGAATATGTTGGACGATATTAAAACAATGAAGCAGTTTAACATCAATGCGGTCAGAACATCTCACTATCCTAATGATCCACTCTGGTATAGCTTATGTGATGAATATGGCCTTTATGTCTATGATGAAGCAAATGTTGAATCACATGGAATGGGGTACGAACCGGAGAATACATTGGCGAATAAACCTGAATGGAAAGAGGCACATGTTGAGCGTATGGTCAACATGGTTGCGAGAGATAAAAACCATCCATCCATCATTGTCTGGAGCATGGGAAATGAAGCCGGAACCGGTCCAAACTTTTTGGCTGGTTATAAGGCGATTCACAAAATGGATGATAGTCGTCCGGTGCATTATGAACGTGCAGAAAAATTAACCGATATCACTGAGAGACATACAGATATTATTGGGGATATGTATGCTGGCATTAATTGGGTAAAAAATAGTTGGATAGGAACCGATAGTACGCGTCCCTTTATTTGGTGTGAGTATGCGCATGCAATGGGTAATAGCTCTGGCAACTTTAAAGAATACTGGGATTTAATTTATTCTCATCCACAGCTTCAGGGCGGTTTTATTTGGGACTGGATGGATCAGGGCATTGTGCAATATGATTCTGCAGGGAACAAATATTGGGCCTATGGCGGGCATTTTGAACCCGATGGAGTTCATAACGATGGTAATTTCTGTATGAATGGGGTCGTAAATCCTGATCGGACTCCTCATCCTGGGTTATTTGAAATCAAAAAGGTTTATCAGAATATAGCGTTTAAGTCTGTAGATATTGCCAAGGGGAAGATTAGTGTTAAAAACGATTTCTTTTTTAAGAATTTAGATGATTATCTCATTAAATGGGATCTGATTGTCAATGGTATTCCTGAAAAATCAGGGACTTTTAAGCCACTGGGGGTGGCACCTCAATCCGAAAAGGAATTTGTGATAGAAATGCCTTTGTTGGATGAGGGTAATGAGTACTTTCTTAACTTTTATGCGCTGCAAAATACTCAAAACCCAATAATACCTATCGGGCATGTCGTTGCTTCAGAACAGCTGAGCTTTGGTGATGCTGATTTTATAGTGCAAACGGAGCGATCTACAGAACCAATTGAATTAAAGGATGACATAAATGGCTATACAATTATTGGTTTAGATTTTACAACGTATTTTTCTAAAAAATCCGGGTCATTGTCTTCCTATATTCTTAATGGTTTTGAATTAATCAAAGAGCCTATGGTTATTGATTTTTGGAGGGCTCCAACCGATAACGATTTTGGAAACGAATTACAAAAGCGTGCCGCTGTGTGGAAACAAGCTGCTGGTAACGCAGTCCTTCAAAGCATTCAGACAAAACGCATCTCAAAATCAGAAATTGTTGTCGAGACGGAATATAAGATTCCGGACGTACAAGGAATGGTAACCATTGACTATACAATTAAAGGTAACGGACAGATTGTTGTTGATTATAATTTTGAAGCCAGGCAGGAAGAACTGCCGGAGATTCCAAGAATAGGATTAACATTAAGGCTCCCAAAGGTATTTGACAACTTAAATTATTATGGTCGTGGACCATGGGAAAATTATATTGACAGGAATACAGCTGCTTTTGTTGGAATTTATACATCTAAGGTAGCGGATCAATATTTTGCGTACAGCAGACCTCAGGAAAATGGCCATAAAACGGATGTACGTTGGTTGTCGTTAACAAATCATACAGGCTTGGGTTTAAGGTTTGTGGCGAATCATGAAACGCTTGAGTTTAATGCTTTACACAACAGTACTTCTGATTTTGACCCTGGAGAGGAAAAGCTTTCCCGGACGCCCTCTGACATTATTGAAAAAGATTTTGTGGAACTCCATCTTGATCACAAAATGATGGGGGTTGGAGGCGATAATAGCTGGGGAGCAAAGCCGCATGATCCGTATCTGTATTTTCCCGACCGGGTCTATAATTTTAGCTTTACTATTTGTCCTGAAAGATGAATAAGCAGTTGCAGGAAAATTGAACCGTCTTTTTTTATAAAAGTTAAAGTCGTATTATTGGCAGCTATGCAAAAGGTGAAATTTAATGTATTTAGTGTCTGCAAGAAAACACCACGTTTTGGGGTTTTTGATAAGAAAACGTCGAATACAAACGTAACGCAGTAGTTGACTTTATAGACAAACATTGATTGTTTTTTGTACATATCCATAAATACTAACTAATTCGGAGAGAATGAAAACACCCAACATTTTTATGTTCGCTATTGTGTTTGCCATAGCAACCTTCTCGCAAGCACAGGAAATAAAACCAAAGGAAGTAAAGAAAGAAATGAAAAGAGTTGCCGAATGGCAAATTGCTCATTTTAGAGATACTTATAGCGATAGAAAAGATCCGCATCATATTGCTGATTGGACAAATGGTGCTTTGTATGTAGGAATGGTAAAGTATGCTGAGATTGCCAATAGCAATAAATACTGGAGATGGTTGAAGAAAATAGGAAAGGAACAAAATTGGAAATTGCACTCTCGTAGATATCATGCCGACGATCATATCATTGGACAGATGTACATTGAATTGTATCGGAAATACGGAGATGAGAAAATGATAGCAGAGACCAGGAAGTCTTTCGATTATATTATCGCACACCCAAGTAAACAGCCAATTACGCTTGACAACTATAAGCATTTGGAGCGTTGGACCTGGTGTGATGCGCTGTTTATGTCGCCACCTGTTTGGGCAAAATTATCCAATGTTACCGGAGATGAAAAGTATTCTGCTTTCATGATGAAAGAATATGAAGCTACCATAACTCATCTATTTGACGAAGATGAAGATTTGTTTTATCGGGATAACAGCTATATTGGAAAATTAGATGATGGAAAGAAAATTTTCTGGTCACGTGGAAATGGTTGGGTGTTTGGCGGTTTAACCTTGTTAATGGAAGAATATGAACCCGGCTCCAAAGAGTATGAATATTTTAAAGCCATCTATTTAAGAATGGCTGAAAAATTGATTAAGATCCAAACTCCGGAGGGGCATTGGGCAATGAGTTTATTAGGGCAGGATAAATATCCAACACCTGAAACCAGCGGAACTGCGTTTTTTACTTTTGGCTTGGCATGGGGGATAAATCATGGTCTCTTGGATGCTGAAACGTATCAGCCACATGTTGAAAAAGCCTGGAATGCTTTAGTGAGTTATATTACAAAAGATGGTATGCTAGGTTATGTGCAACCAATCGGAGCGGCTCCAGGTAATGCCTGGCCCGATAAAACAGAGGTTTACGGTACCGGAGCATTTTTAAGTGCTGGCTCAGAGGTCTATAAATTGTATGGAGGTGAATAAAGCATTCGGGAGTGTTATCTGAACTCTGTCCGGTGGTTTTTATCAGGTTTTCAAAATAAGTTGTTTTTTTCTTTGGAGGGATTTCTAACAGCTTATTCAGGTGGCAATCAGGTTCTGTCATGGGGATAGGGGCAAGAGGCCGTTTATTTACCCTTGACGGGCCCTGAGAGCTACTTATCTTAGCTTTCGGTCATTGGTGCTTGTAATTCTAGTTTAAAGCGTCCTTCAACCAAAATTCACCATTGCTGGACTGTCAACGCCCAATTGAGCCGGGGCTGAGTCCATTTCTTTTTTGGGATGTTTTCATCGGTTTCAAAAGTGCCATACCGCTGGTGAAAGCCTCTTTAGTTTTGGTCACTTTACGCACCTGGCCATGGAAGCCTTCAGTGGCATTAGTGGGGTGTAAGTTAACTTCCTGATCGGCTCATCATATCTGAGGTGATTTGATAACTCATCACGGTTTTCGTACCATGAACGCTGCATTACGGGGTGTTTTTATCCCATATTTCTCTGTCTCAGCCTTGAACTTTTTGGAGTCGGGTACCCTATTTCTGATCTTTTATATCGGTTTTTTGATGGTTAGATGGCGTATATTTCAGGGTATTGCGTATCTAATGATTGATGTACTTTTGAATTTCAGCTTCCGGCTAAATGCTATGTATAATATCAGAAAAGCCTGCCGTCAATCAGAATGTCCTTATACCGCCGCTTTTTAATTGTCCCAATGCCAGGTCTCGCATTGCTTTGTACTCTTGGGTTTCTTCTTTCTTGTCACAATCTGCTAATTTATAATTCTACCAAATTAAGGTATGAGTTGAGAGTACAGTCTTTAAAACCTGGACTTCAATAATTTGAATTGTTTTAGTACTGTTTTAAAAAAGCAAATTCGAGTAGGCCTGGTTGCATATCAGAAATTTCTTAAAAAACAATCAATAATCTTCATTGATATCTCTTTGTAAAGTCCTCATTTTCAGTCAGAGCATTATTTTGTAGATGCATTAAGCACATTATTAAAGATGACCATTTTTTGCTTTATCTAAATTTGATATACAGAAAAAATACGGGATATATAAAGTTTAAATGATGGAGATTTAAGTTCTGTTTTCACTTTCATCACATATTGGAAAAACAGTGCATTCTCAT
Organism: Geofilum sp. OHC36d9; assembly: GCF_052400685.1. NCBI lineage: Bacteria > Pseudomonadati > Bacteroidota > Bacteroidia > Marinilabiliales > Marinilabiliaceae > Geofilum > Geofilum sp. OHC36d9. The sequence goes on along the minus strand of NZ_JBQTGJ010000002.1, from coordinate 151,288 downwards.
AATTTATAAAAGGAAAATAAAATAACGTTGTGTTTTCTTAATGATGATTTTTTTTTGAACGAGGATTTTTGAATTAAATCAATACGACAATAAATAGTTCACATTTAATAAACCAATCAAAATTTTTAAATTATGAAAAGAGTTTACTTATTTTTAATTGCTATTGCATTGGTATCTACAGTTTTTGGTCAAAAAAAGCATGTAGATGTATATCGTAGTTCTTCAATCGTAATTGATGGTGACGAATCCGATTGGGAAGGCATTGATCCGGTATTGATAGAAACAACGGTGCCGGACGAAGTAGCAACTGTGGGTGTGCCTTATTGGAAAGCAGCTTATGATGACGAATACATTTATGTTTTAGTTAACGTAGCTGAAGATGATTCTCACTATCCATCATGGATATCAGGTGGTTATAGCTGGACTGCTGACAAAGTCGAAGTTTATTTCGACGTAAACGAAGAATTGGTTGATGGACTTGGTACTATGCATGGTGCTGGTCACTACCAATTTGCTGAATCTATGCGTGAAGACACTTACGATGTTGAAACAGAGGCTTCAGATGCCAATATTGCAGGTACTACTTACTGTTATAGTCGGGTTGGCGATAATGGTTATCTTATCGAATACAAAATTCCAATGAGCGTTTTTGTGAATGATGAGGGAGACGAAATGGATCTTGAATCGTTAAGAGCACTTCCGGAAAATATTGGCTTTGATGTAACTGTTAACGACTTAGATGTAACCGCACCCAGAGCACGTGTTAACTGGGCTAATGATTATTCTATTGATGAATCATATGTTAATATGGACGGCTGTGGTACCATTTCATTAGTCGAAGCGACTGCCGTTAATGACATTTTAGACATTTCAATGGATGTTTATCCGAACCCGGTTTCAAATGTATTAACGATTGGTAACTCATTTGATAAAGTTGTTTTTATGAATATTGTTGGACAAGTAGTTAAAACTATCGAAACTTCATCTAACAGAGTTGACGTTAGTGATCTTTCCAGTGGTATATACATTATCAAAGCTTATGAGAATGGTGTATTTAAACGTGCTGCTAAAATCACTAAATACTAATTCTTATAAAAAAATGACTAGTCCTGGCTGACTGATACAGGTTTTGCGGATTAGAAATAAACAGATTAAGTGAGAATGAGATTTATTTCATTCTCACTTTTTTTGTGAAGTGTATGGTAATTTCAGGCATAAATCATTTTTTATAGGTCAGATGGCACACTCATGCCCGATTTTCACTGTCTGTGCGCCGTTCGCCAGCCGGTTCGTCATGGCCCTTGAAAGATGTGAGCTTCCTTCCTTAAAATGATAATTTTTAGAGTTGTCATAATGACCGTTGTTCTATTTTTCAGCCCGACTTTATATCGCGTGTATCTCAGAAGGTTAGGCGCAGGTGTTTTTAGTCTCTTTTGCTCAAAAAAAAATCCGAAAACAGATGTCTTCGGATTTACTGCTTCTATGAACAAAAAGATTATATCAATTCCTTAATTACTTTAAGAGCCGCGTCATAATCAGGTTCCTGGGCAATTTCCGGAACATACTCTACATATTTAATTTTATTATCCTTACCTATAATAATAGTGCCGCGGGCCAGCAGTCGCAATTCTTCAATTACAAAGCCATATTTGTAACCAAAATCAAGGTCTTTATGATCCGAAAGGGTTACGATGTTATTAAGGCCTTCAGCTGCACAAAAACGACTCTGAGCAAAAGGTAGATCAACCGAGATTGAGAGGACGGCGATATCTTTAAGTTTGTCGGCCTCCTGATTAAAACGTCGGTTTTGAGCCGCACAAATGCCGGTGTCTATTGAGGGGTAAACTGCAATTACTTTCACTTTCCCTGCATAGTCCGATAACTTGACCGGGGCCAGATCGGAGGATAAAACCGTGAAATCAGGAGCTGTATCTCCTACTTTAGGGGCTTTACCTAAAAGCGTTACGGCTCCGCCTTTAAAGGTTACTTTTACATTATTCTTTTCCATGTTCTTATTTTATTAAGTTTCGTAAATTAGTTCATTTTGTTGTGTTAAAGAAACGTTCATCTGTCTCTTTTGTTTATTCAGCTTGTCTGTTATTGGTTGAAGGGTTTAATAAGTGTCTGAACGAAAACTTATGTGACTGATAAGAAATGTTCAAATTCAAGGCTTTCAATGTCCTGAAAATATGAGTTTACTTTAGTAAAACACCGTTTTGAGAGTTAGCCAACGCCGAAGTCGAACTTTATAGCCGGACTCTGAATGAAAATTTTAATTGATGTTATAATGTAAAACTCGTTCCATCGCATCGGCCATTCATTGTAGGGAAGGAGGCCCGCGTCCTTAAACCTGGTGTAATCAAATTCTTTTCTCATTATGCGAAAATATAGCTTTTATACTTTAGCGTGACTCAGCGTTTTGAACACGCTCGCTTTGACTCCCGACATGGTACCTATTATACACATCGAAACCTGTATAACCATCATCAAAGCGCATCAGACACGCATTGAAACCTGTGTGGCACACTTCGAAGCTTATTCTCAGACTTAGAAGCTCATCTGGCACACTTAGAAGAGTATCTGGCAGACTTAGAAGAGCATCTGGCATAGTTAGAAGGATGTCTGGCACACTTAGAAGAACATCTGGCATAGTTAGAAGGATGTCTGGCACACTTAGAAGAACATCTGGCACAGTTAGAAATAAATTCTCAGACTTAGAAGAGTATCTGGCACAGTTAGAAGGATATCTGGCACACTTCGAAACTTATTTTGTGCCCGCAGGGAATTCCCTTTCTTTATTAGTCTTTTTTTGAACGGTTATTTAATGCTTGTTCATAAAGTTTAGTGTTTGAGCTGTAAAGTCCAAATAAAACATTAAACGTTACTATGGCCGTGCCCATTTTGAGGGCCGGCATAATGCAGATTTTGGATTTTTGATATAGACAGACTTTAATTAATACAAAAGAGTCCGGTTTTTGTTAACAAAAACAGATAGATCTGAAAAACTCCTTCGATTGTTAACATAGTGTAAATAATTTAGTGAAATTCTGTTAGTTACCCCTAATTTTTTAGCCCCGTTGGTTAACGATTAGTAATTATATTTAAACCTACCCCCGTTAACTTGCACCTTGATTATTTCAAAAATATATTTGTACTGTGATTTGACATTCAAAGGTTCTTATCACAACTTTATTACTAATTTAAATTGTTTAATGATGAATGTAAAAAAAGGAATGAAAAGTTGGTTGCTGGGTGCAGCTGCTTTTGTTGTTAGTTTTTCGGCTGTCGCTGAAGGGGATATTTCGGTGTTGCCTTATTTGAAGACCGGGTATACTTTGATTTCTGCCAAGCCTGCTGCTTCTGATGTTTATTCCGTTTCTATAACTGGCGCCTATGGTGATGTAATTTATAACAGTGGTCGCATTTCAGGCAGTGAAGTTTATTCAAAGGTTTTTGATTTTTCTCAGCTTTACGACGGTGCTTATACTGTACGTGTTAAAAGTAAGTCAGCCGGAGCTTTTGAAACATCTTTTGAAGTGAAGAATGGTGCGCTTAACACTGGGGCTTCCGAAAATACAGATGTTGCAGCAGAAGATGTTAAAATCTGGAGTAAAGATGACATGGTTTTTATCAGTCACCTAAATCGTTATGGTAACGATATGCGAGTTAAAATGGAAGATAAGTCTGGTGTTGTTCTCTACAATGCTGAAATACCTGCCGAGTTAACTTATTCTGCAAAGTTTAATGTCGCAACTCTTCCAAAAGGTGATTATGTCGTAAGTTTTGTTTCAGGTGAAGATGTTTTTAATTATGAATTCGAAAAGTAATCAGAAACCTGATGGTATAGCTGACCAGTCCCTGGTGACCTCTAAAAGTGTATCCCTGTTAATGTAAAAGGATACACTTTTTTTATGATCTATCGTTTGATTGCATCTTCTATAATTTCGGAGAATACTTGCTTTATGTCGAGCCCTTTGGCCTTTATTTGCTGAGGAATAAAACTGGTTGGCGTCATGCCTGGCGTTGTATTTATCTCCAATAAAAACACTTTGTCATTGCTAATGATGTAGTCAGCTCTGATAAATCCTTTGCAATTTAATAAGTCATATATTTTCGAAGTCTCTGTCTGTATGCTGAGTGTTAGTTCTTTATTTATGCGGGCAGGTGTTATTTCCGTTACTTTTTCTGCGGTGTATTTTGCCTCAAAATCAAAAAATTCATTTTTACTGACCACTTCTGTCAATGGCAGAATCTCTGTCTTTTCGCGTGTTTTGTAGATGCCGCAGGTTACTTCTGTCCCTTCTATAAATTGTTCAACAATTACTTCATCGCTTTCGGTAAAAGCTTTTTGAATGGCTGGTTCGAGCTGTTCAATGTTTTTTACTTTTGTTACACCAAAGCTTGATCCACCGGCGTTGGGTTTAACGAAGCACGGAAATCCTGTGGTTTTGGCTATGTGGTCAATTGTATACGCTTTTCCTTTGCGTATCAGGGCCGAGTTACCCACCAGTATTCCGAAGTTTTTTAATAATTGGTTGCAAATGTATTTATTGAAGGTGAGTGATGCGGCCATAACGTCGCAGGTGGTATGTGGAATATTGAGCATTTTCAGATAGCCCTGAAGTTGCCCGTCTTCGCCGGGTGTGCCGTGTATTGTAATATAGGCACAGTCGAATTTTACGGTTTCCCCATTTTCGGTAATTGTGAAATCCGATTTGTTAACCGGCATTTCCTGATTGTTTTTAACCACGCTCCATTTATCAGCCGTTATCAGTAGTGGATATACGTTGTATTTTGAAGTGTCGATGAACGATGATACCCCATCGGCGCTTTTACGACTTATAATTTCTTCGGATGAGTAACCTCCGTAAACAATAGCAATATTTTTCCGATCCATAATCTCAATAGTTAACACAGATATTTTTTGAATTAGCTAAAGTAGTTGGTTTTTGAATTGTGTGTGCCGCAAAAAGAAAATCTTTTTTGCCGCCGTCTTGCTTTGTGCCTGTCCGGATATCCCGATGGCAGATTATAAAGCGTTATTTTTGAGGCTTTTGAAATTTGTGAAATTGGGGTTTCTTGTTGTAAATGAACATTTTGAAAGCGCGTCTGATATTATCTATTCTTCAACATCTCTTCCCGATATGTAATGACGCCATTTTTCGATGGCAGCAACCATGTCGGTAGGTAACTCTGAGTCGAATTCGACGTATTTCCCGGTAACGGGATGGATGAAACCAAGCGTTTTGGCATGCAGAGCCTGTCGTGGCAAAACCGCAAAACAGTTTTCAACAAATTGTTTGTATTTACTGAAAGTGGTTCCTTTTAGAATTTGATGACCACCATAGCGTTCGTCATTGAACAGTGGATGCCCAATATATTTAAAATGAGCCCTGATTTGATGTGTGCGCCCCGTTTCCAGTCGGCACTCAACGAGTGTTACATAGCTCAGGCGTTCCAGTATTCGGTAATGGGTCACTGCGTGCTTCCCGTAGTCACCGTCGGGGTATACAGCCATTTGCTTGCGATCGCGGACGCTACGGCCTATATGCCCGGTTATGGTACCTTCTTCTTCGGGTGGCGTGCCCCAAACAATTGCCTGATAGGTACGTGTACTTGTTTTATTAAAAAATTGACCGGACAAATGAATTTTTGCTGCTTCTGTTTTAGCAATTACTAAAAGGCCTGAGGTGTCTTTGTCGATGCGGTGCACCAATCCCGGGCGCGGATCATCGGCGTTGAACCATGGCTGATCTTTAAAATGCCATGCCAGCGCATTGACCAGTGTGCCTGTGTAATTGCCGTGCCCCGGGTGAACTACCATACCCGGTTTTTTATTAACGATGATGACTGCATCGTCTTCGTAAACAATATTTAGCGGGATGTCTTCCGGAATGATTTGTATTTCGCGCGGCGGGTACGACATTACAATTGAAATAATGTCATTGGGCTTTACCCGATAATTTGATTTTACTGGTTTCTCATTTACCAGAATGCAGCCGGCATCGGCAGCTTCCTGTATCTTATTACGGGAGGCATTTTCTATCCGATTGACCAGAAATTTATCAATGCGAAGCAGGTTTTGACCGCTATCGGCTATAAACCGATGGTGCTCGTATTGTAAACCATTTTCCGATGCATCATTGTTTTCCGAAAAATCAGGCTCGTCCAACAAATCATAACTTTCTTCTCTATCATTCATTCTGGTTGGCTGCTTGGTCTGCTTTTTTAAAATAATTCATCCTCGATTGATGTGGAGGGTGGGGTGTTTGGCATTGCGTTATCAGGAATTAACTCTGTCGGGATTTCCGGTTCATCGGCTTCCATTAGTGTTGAATCGGTGGTTAGCCAAACATCGATTGAGGCCCCCAGACGTTGAACAAACCCTTTGTGTGAAGGCGGATTTTGTTGCCAGATAAATGCTTTTAGGGTGTCTGTTCCCGTAACAATAGTCGAATCATATATGGTTGATCCGATATTGAGATAGACGCTTTGGGCGGTGTGCCGTGCTTCCGGGAGCTTCATGCCAACCAAATGAGGCACTGCTGTTGTTTCATTGCTTAATCCACGCCCAACCAGCAAATCAATACTGGTGCCACGAGGTAATAATGTGCCGGGGGAGACTGGTTTGCCATTTACATGTTGACCCAGAACCAAATTGGTGAATTCAGAGGGGATATAAATGAGATCGCCAACTACGAGTCCGTATGATTCAACCAGGACCTTGGCTTCGCGTAAACTGTAATCAAGAACATCGGGAACTGTTACCTTCTCTTCTGACCAGGCATTGATGGTAAAGAACATCCGACGGTTTTGCTTCACTTTTTCGCCGGCGCGGGGCACTTGTTCAACAACAATTCCTTTGGGGGTATTGCTTAAATGTACGGAGTCGATGATGGTGTATCTGAGGTGATTAGAGTGAACCAGATGCTGGAACTGTGTTTCAGTAAGCCCCGTAAAATCAGGTACCGCATTGCCTTGCCCGTGACGGGTATATATTTGTAAAAATATAAAAATAACAATCAGTAGTAAGAAGCCTGAGCTGGTAATAATGGCTATGTGTTTCCAGATGGTTTTGTCGATGAGATTTTTCCAGTGAAACATAGATGTAATTTTTTTGATGGTTTTCAAAAGTAATACAAAATCTTTAATTGTCGTTGATTCTCTTGTCTACCAAACAAAAAAAAGACTCCCTACAAAAGGAAGTCTTTTTTTGTATTACGAAGCCTCTGTTATTTAGGCTTTATGCTTTTTCTCGCTGGAAACGGTCAGTTTTTTTCTTCCTTTGGCACGTCTTGATGCCAAAACACGACGACCATTAGCTGATGCCATCCGGCTACGGAAACCGTGTTTGTTTCTTCTTTTCCGGTTGGAGGGTTGAAATGTACGTTTCATCTTAATATCTTTTTATCTTGTTAGTGTGCTTTTCTGATTTTGGTTGGCAAAAATAGAGTTTTTTTTATTTAAACCCAAACATTGTGTTTTATTTTTTAGTGTATTAGTTAAAAGGAGAGGTGCAGAATTTTTTTTGTACTAAAGAAAGGCTCGTCAAAGTAATCGCTCAATCTGGTTGATGAAATTCTACTTTTAAATGGATTGATTTCGTCGGTCAAATCACCTCCTTTTAAATATAGTATGCCATTGGTAATGGCATTTTTTTGTTTGGGTGAGACCAAATGTTGTGTTTGTTTATAGAATTCGGGCAGTGTTGTAACAGCCCGGCTAACAATGAAATCAAACTGTCCTTTGTAGTTTTCGGCTCTGGTTTGAAGTGCTGTTACATTTTTCAGGTGCAGGGTCGCGGCTACTGCTTTAACTACTTTTATTTTTTTACCAATTGAATCGATAAGCGTAAAGTTGACTTCAGGAAACATAATAGCCAATGGGAGGCCAGGAAAACCACCACCGGTTCCTACATCAATAATTGTTGTTCCCGGAGAGAATTTTATGAAAAGACCAATTGCAAGCGAATGCAGCACATGATGTTCGTAAAAATTTGCCATATCTTTTCGTGAAATAACATTTATCTGCTGATTCCAGTCTGAATAAATGTCTTTCAATCGACTAAAATGGTTGATTTGTTCGTCTGTCAATCCGGGAAAATATTTCTGAATCACCTCCATGGTATAAATAGAACCGATAAATATTAAAGATTAATGCTTGGCGTCGGTGTTTTTTAAGGTGTTGAAAAGAAGTTCGCGTGCTCTGAAAAGCTGGGCTTTTACGGTGCCCAGAGGTAAACCTAGTTCTTCAGATATTTCTTCATAAGAATATTCCTTGAAATAGCGAAGCTCAATAAGTGTGCGGTATCGTGGTTTTAATTTTCGTACCACCGTGCGCATCAATATAACCTTTTGTTCTTTTATTAGGGTTTCTTCCGGATCTGGAGCTTCATCACGCAAATGAACCTGAGGTTCATAATTTTTTTCCGGTGAAAGGGTGCTGTCAATGGAAATATGATTGGTGCGTTTTTTTCGTAAATAGTCAATGCAATTGTTGGAAGCTATTTTGAATAACCAAGTGCTGAAAGCGTAATTTGGTGAATATTGTTCCAAATTTTTGAATGCTTTGCCAAATGCCTCAATGGTTAAATCTTCGGCATCAGTCTTGTTATTAATCATTTTTAGCAGCATAAAATAAATGGCATCTTTATAGCGAGCCATCAATTCCGCATATGCTTTTTGATCACCTTCAACCGCCTTGCTTACTAATTCTAAATCATACCTGGCTTTATCTGACAGATTGGGATTTATTTCCATCGTTTTTTATTTCTTCGAGAATTACCAGTGAGTGCCCAAAGCAATATTAGAGGGTGAAGCCATTCAAAAAGAATAACGGCACGGTTAATTTTGGGTTGATTTAACTGACGGCTCACTCTTCCCCATAAAAACAATTGTGTAACTGTTTTTAAAAATATCGCTCCTGCGGCAATCCAGACAAATGTATTAAAAATTATTAAACCGATACTTATGGCCCAAAAAATTAATCGACAGAATGGCTCCATGGCAAGACGCCATTTTATGTTTTTTTTGTAATGGACTGAAGTGGTAAGGTGTCTTGATTTCTGTTCTTTCCATTGTGTGAGTGACGTCGGCGGAACAGATATGGTCTGAGCTTCATGATTAATTACGACTGCGGTATTTTTTTTGGTGGCTGTATCGCGTACAAACAGGTCGTCGTCGCCCGATGCTAAATGATGGTGGCTCTGAAGTCCTTTATTTTTAATGAATAGTTCTTTTTTGTAGGCCAGATTTCGCCCTACACCCATGTATGGTTTTCCACTTAATGCAAAACCCAGGTACTGAATAGCCGTGTAGAACGTATCGTAACGCGTTAATAGGTTTGTGAAACCTTTGCTTTTTTCATAGGGGCCAAATCCCAGCACCAGTTCTGTTTCAGGGTGCACAAATCCTTGCATCATCCCGCGTAGCCAGTTTGGCCCGGTAACGCGGCAGTCGGCATCGGTTAATACAAGGTATTCACTGGTCGCCGCTTTTACGCCAATGGTTAATGCCAGTTTTTTCCCGTGTGAAAATTTCCGGTCAAGCGGAATATTGGTATAATAAAGATTTGGATATTTTATTTTTAAGGTGGCCAAAACCATTTCGGTATCGTCTTCCGAACAGTCGTTTACTACAATAACCTTATAGTCAGGATAATCCTGCGTTAGAATTCCTGGTAGGAAATTTTTTAGATTTTCGGCTTCGTTTTTGGCACATATAATGACGGACGCTGCCGCTGTAATCTCCTTTTCGGGTGATTTTGCCTTAAAAAAAGCCAACGGTCTGACGCGAATAATTAGAAACAGCATTTGTTGCAGCCAGGTAAAAAAGAGCAGGCCTGGCAATATATATTCGGTTATCGTTAGGTTAATTAGGTTCATACGTTTTTTGTTTAATGGCTTGCAAAGTAATAATTTTTCCTTAATGGTTGTCGCTTAAGAATCGTGTTTTGTTGCAGCAACAAATGGGTTTAAATAATACAAATATGTATGATTATTTTGAAAGAAGTGGCATTCAACTTCTTCAGACAAATTCCTTATCTGGTCTTAACAAGATAAACCAGGCACTAGCTATTAAATATAAAGAAAGGTTCAGGGATTGGGGCATTATTTATTTACAGCAAGTTGTATCTTTGTCGTTTAAAAATTTAATTAGAGATGGATTTTGAATTGCAGCATAAAGATGGCGCATCACAAGCGCGGGCAGGTCTTGTTACCACCGATCATGGAACCATTGAAACGCCGATTTTTATGCCGGTAGGCACGGTGGGTTCTGTAAAAGGGATTCATGTGAAGGATTTGGAGGAGCAGGTGGGAGCTGCTATTATTCTGGGTAATACATATCATTTATATCTTCGTCCGGGACTCGAGGTGCTTAAGGAGGCCGGTGGGTTACACCGTTTTAATGGCTGGTCCCGTCCCATATTGACTGATAGTGGTGGCTTTCAGGTTTTTTCGTTGAGCCATCGTCGTAAGTTAAAGGAAGAAGGGGCCGAGTTTCAGTCGCATATCGACGGCTCGCGTCATTTTTTTAGTCCCGAAGGGGTGGTTGATATCCAGCGGGTGATTGGAGCTGATATTATTATGGCTTTTGACGAATGCCCGCCCGGCGACTCGGATTATACTTATGCTAAGCAGTCGATGGAGCTAACCCATCGTTGGTTGAAACGTGGCATCGATCGGTTCGATAGTACCGAAGGGGTGTATGGGTACCGTCAGACCTTTTTCCCAATTGTTCAGGGAGCAGGTTATCCAGATCTGCGCCGGCAGTCGGCTGATTATGTAGCTTCTTTTGGCCGCGATGGAAATGCCATCGGTGGACTGGCCGTGGGGGAGCCGGAAGAGGTGATGTATGAAATGATTGAGGTCGTTAATGAGATTTTGCCTGTTGATAAACCGCGCTATTTAATGGGGGTTGGAACGCCTGTTAATATATTGGAAGCCATTGATCGGGGTGTTGATATGTTTGATTGCGTTATGCCGACCCGTAACGGACGTAACGGTATGCTCTTTACTTCACAGGGAATTATCAATATTAGAAACGAAAAGTGGAAGCATGATTTTTTGCCTGTCGATGCGGATGCGCCCTGTGCTTTAGATGCTGTTTATTCCAAAGCCTATTTAAGACATCTGTTTATTGCCGGCGAAATGTTGGGGCCCCAATTGGCTTCTATTCATAATTTATCTTTTTATTTGTGGCTGGTGAAAGAAGCGCGTCGCAATATTATCGCGGGAAGCTTCAGGCCCTGGAAAGAAAAAATGGTGAAGCAATTGGCTACCAGACTCTGAAATTTTAAAGGTTGGCGCTTTTTTTGTTCCTTTGTTGAGCTATCATTAAAAATAAGGTGCTTTGAAAAAGCTTGATTTATATATATTAAAAAAGTTCCTTGGAACTTTCTTTTTTGCTATTTTGCTGATAATTAGTATTTCAGTTGTATTTGATATGGCTGAGAAAATTGATGATTTTCTGGAATCTGCAGCGCCACTCCGGGCTATCGTCTTTGATTATTATTTCAATTTTGTCCCTTATTTTGCCAATCTGTTTACGCCTCTTTTTGTTTTTATTGCGGTTATTTTTTTCACCTCAAAAATGGCTTATCAAACTGAGATTATAGCCATTTTATCCAGTGGCGTTAGTTTTAAACGTTTGATGGTGCCCTATTTTTATGGGGCTTTAATCATTGGCTTGTTTTCGTTTGTGTTGGGGGCTTATGTCATCCCGCCTGCCAATAAAATACGCCTCGATTTTGAAAATACTTATGTGAAGAATCGGAAGGAAATTGGTCTTAAGAATATTCACATGCAGATTGAACCCGGCGTTTTTGTTTATGTGCGTCGGTATTCTTCGCTGCGGGACGTAGGCGATGACTTCAGTATGGAAGTGTTCGATGGCAAAGTTTTGAAAACTAAAATTTCAGCAAAATCAGCTGTTTATGATACCGCAACGATGGGTTGGTCATTGCGTAACTGGATACGTCGGGAGTATATTTCAGCTGATCAGCAAATACTGTCAAGTGGTTCTTCATTAGATACACTGTTGAATATGAAGCCCAGTGATTTTAAAGAAGAACGCAAATTTTATGAAACAATGACGAATACTGAACTTACCAGCTATATTAATGACCAGCAAATGAGAGGTGTCGGTAATGTTGAAGAGTTTCTGATAGAGAAGCACAAGCGTATTGCCTCTCCGTTTTCGGCCTTTATTTTGGCGTTGATAGGTGTTTCGCTGGCTTCACGGAAGGTGAGAGGGGGGATGGGGTTGCACATCGGTGTTGGAATAGCTCTCAGCTTTGCTTATATTTTGTTTATGACTATTTCTACAACATTTGCCATTAATGGCGATATGCCTCCCTGGCTCGCGGTGTGGATCCCTAATTTTGTATTCTTTGTGGTAGCTGCTTTTCTATATCAACGGGCCCCTAAATAAGCCTGTTTTATCTGCAAAAAAGTCCTGTCTGTCGGTTTTTCTTAAAAAAGTGTTTTTTGTTTTGTAATCTTATATCCAATCACTCAATGTCGTACTTCGAAATTGGATATAAGGCTCTCCTTACTGGTGTTTGGAGATTTAACTTTAAAACTGCTTTTTGATGAAAAAAATTATTTTGTTAGGGATTTTTCTGTCCTCCTTTTTGGTTAAAGCACAGGAGGAGCAACCTGTAAATTTTATTGAAACACCAATGCTTTCTTTTGGAATAAATGGTGGTGTTATTCATAATATGAATGGGTTTAATATGGGGCTTGATGACAATGGCAGCTCATATTATGGCATTGATGGAGGGGGAACTTTGGGAATTGACATGGCCGTGAAATTGTCCAGCAAATTTAGAACACGTTTGGGTTTGCGTTATGCCGAGATGCAATATGGTATGACGTGGAGTGGGGGGGATGTCAATACCTTTTATAAAACGGATGTTAAGGTTTACAATATGGAGCTTAACTTGAATCTTGATTATATGTTGTTTCAGGGTAAACGATTTGAATTGTTCCTGTCTCCCGGATTGTTGTCAGAATTTGTGGCGGATGTTGATTATAAAAATTATAGAAATGACGACTCGTTTACTTATACCAAATTCCGTAATTTTAATACCACGCAGCATCCTAAAAGTATTGCCGGCTTTAATATCTCAGCCATAGGTCGCATTCCTTTGACGCAACGGATTGGGATAACTCTCACCCCGGGATATACTTATTTTTTGAGAAATTATGTGCTGGATAACGATAAAGCTTATCAACGTTTTACTTTTGATTTTGGGTTTGATTTTCGGTTTTTCTAGCTGATTAATGTTTTTAGAGATAGTTGCAAAAGGGGTTGCTTTATCTTATTTATAATTAGATGGTTATTTAAAAAGTGTGTAAATTTGTTAGCTGTAATGAGTTGATTTGGCACTAAAATTTGTAATTATGTACGTTCTTTGTAGGTTTAGAATGAGTGTAAGACTCTGGCTTACAATTAAATAACCAAAACTAATTGATTATGTCATTAAAAAAGAACATCCTTGATCTTCGCAAAAGAAGAGAAAAGGTTCAGTTAGGAGGTGGAGCGAAAGCCATTGAAAAGCAGATGGCCATGGGTAAGATGACTGCCCGTTCTCGTATTTTGGCACTTCTTGACGAGGATTCATTCACCGAGTATGACCTTTTTGTTGAGCATGAAGCCCGTGACTTCGGAATGGACAAAAAAGAGTTACACGGTGATGGTGTAATTATTGGCACAGGAACTATTTATGATGAGCCTGTTTGTATTTTTGCGCAGGATTTTACAGTGGCTGGAGGATCTTTGGGTTTGATGCACGCCCGTAAAATTACTAAGATTATGGATCATGCCTTGAAAATGCGTGTCCCTCTTATTGGTATTAACGATTCTGGAGGTGCCCGTATTCAGGAAGGGGTGAATTCTTTGGCCGGTTATGGTGAAATTTTTTACCGTAATACAATTGCTTCTGGCGTTATCCCGCAAATTTCTGTTATTCTTGGCCCTTGTGCTGGTGGTGCTGTTTATTCCCCGGCATTAACCGATTTCGTTTTTATGGTTGATAATATCTCCAAGATGTTTATCACCGGTCCGAACGTGATTAAGACTGTTTTGGGTGAAGAAATTTCGATGGAAGAATTGGGCGGTGCACGTGTTCATGCTGAAATTACTGGTAATGCGCATTTCTTTGCTGAAAGCGAATTGGAGTGTTTCGATCAGATTAAAAAGCTGATGTCTTTTATTCCATGGAGCAATACTAAAAAAGCCAAGGTGTTTCCGCCACGTGAACCCAAATTTAAAGGTAGTATTGAGGATATTATTCCTTCTGATCCGAAAATGCCTTACGATGTTCGTGATGTGGTTAGGGCCATTGTCGACGATTCCGATTTCTTTGAAATACAGGAATTTTTTGCGCCCAACATCGTCATTGGTTTTGGCCGTATGAAAGGACAAACCATTGGTTTTGTTGCTAATCAACCGCTAGTTTTGGCAGGAGTCCTAGATTGCGACAGTTCTGATAAAGCAGCTCGTTTCATTCGTTACTGCGATGCCTTTAACATTCCGATAATTACGCTTGAGGATATGCCTGGATATCTGCCAGGTGTTGATCAGGAACATGCCGGGGTGATTCGTCATGGGGCTAAAGTGCTGTACGCCTATTCTGAAGCTACAGTGCCTAAAATTACTGTGATTCTGCGTAAAGCTTATGGCGGTGGTTATATTGCCATGAACTCACGTCATTTGGGGGCCGACTTTATGTTTGCCTGGCCAACGGCCGAAATCGCAGTGATGGGACCTGAAGGTGCGGCTAACATTATCTTCAAAAAAGAGATTGAAGAAGCTGAAGATTCAGATGCCATGCGTGCCGAAAAAGTGAAGGAGTACATTGAGCGATTCGCTAATCCTTATGTGGCGGCAGCCAAAGGTTATGTCGACTCTGTTATTGAGCCGGCCGAAACCCGACAGATGCTTCTGCATGCCATTGAAGTATCCGGCAGCAAAATGGACGCACGTCCGGATAAAAAACACGGAATTCCACCTTTTTAATGCTTAGTGATTATGGATGATAAAAAATCGGAGCTGGTTGACTTTCCCATTTTGTCGCGAAAGTACAAAACTTTGCTCACTGTTAAATATGCCAATCGAAAGCCTTATGTCTCACCTAATCCCAATGAAATTGTATCTCATATACCTGGTACAATCATTAAGGTGAAGGCTAAGGTGGGGGCCCGGCTTAAAGAGGGCGACACGGTTCTGGTGCTGGAAGCCATGAAAATGATGAATCAGGTTAAGATGCCTTTTAATGGCAAAATTAAAGAGATCCAGGTTGCCGAAGGACAGAAGATTCCCAAAGGCACGGTGATGATTGTTATTGAATAAATTTTTAAAGAGTCCCGCTAATAGTGGGGCTCTTTTTGGTATATGTTGATTTCTTGCCTTAAAAGTTCTAATTCTTTAAGCTGGTTCCTGAACAATTGATTATTTTTGTGACTTAAAACCAGACTATTTGTTGGGGTGATATTTAACAATTTTAAAAACACAATATGCGACGCACAAAAGTTTCAGACATCATCAAAAGTGAAGAGATAGGAAAGGAGTTTCTTGTAAAAGGTTGGGTTAGAACTCGTAGAGGTAATAAGAATGTTAGTTTTATAGCGCTTAACGATGGGTCGACTATTCATAATCTGCAAATAGTTGCTGATGTTGAAAAATTTGATGAAGAATTGCTGCGTCGGGTTACAACAGGGGCTTCTATTGCTGTTACAGGAACACTTAATCCTTCGCAGGGAAGTGGTCAACAGGTCGAAATTTTAGCACAAGCCCTTGATGTTATCGGTGATTGTGATGTAAATGTGTATCCGTTGCAGCCAAAGAAGCATTCATTGGAGTTCTTGCGTGAAATTGCCCACCTGCGTTTCCGTACCAATACTTTTAGTGCCGTTGCTAGAGTTCGGCATGCCATGATTTTTGCCGTTCATAGTTTCTTTTCTTCCAAAGGCTTTGTTAACATTCATACGCCTATTATTACCGCGTCTGATGCCGAAGGGGCCGGTGAAATGTTTCAGGTGACTACGCTCGATCTCAATAATTTGCCCAAAACGGATGACGGGAAAGTGAATTATGCAAATGATTTTTTTGGTAAATCAACAAACTTAACGGTTTCGGGTCAGCTGGAAGGCGAGTTAGCAGCTATGGGATTGGGTGAAATTTATACTTTTGGTCCTACTTTTAGAGCCGAGAATTCAAATACGACTCGTCATTTGGCTGAGTTTTGGATGATTGAACCCGAAATGGCCTTTTATGAGCTGGAAGATAATATGGATCTGGCAGAGGAGTTCCTGAAATACCTCATTAAATATGCTCTCGATAATTGTATGGACGATTTGAAGTTTTTGAGTGCCCGTTTACAGGAAGAGGAGAAAAATAAAAAGGCCGAGGATCGCAGCATGGAATTGATAGAAAAAATGCAATTCGTATTGGCCAATGATTTCTGCCGTTTGACCTATAGTGAAGCGATTGAAATTTTGAAAAATTCAAAACCTAACAAAAAGGGGCAGTTTAAATATCCTGTGGAAGGTTATGGTGTCGATTTGCAAAGTGAACATGAGCGTTATCTGGTCGAAAAGCATTTCAAGAAACCAGTTATCCTTACTAATTATCCCAAAGAGATTAAGGCTTTTTACATGAAAATGAACCAGGATGAGAAGACGGTTCGGGCTATGGACGTCTTGTTTCCTCAAATTGGTGAAATTATTGGTGGTAGTCAGCGCGAAGAAAACTACGACAAGCTGGTGAAACGGATGAACGAAATGAATGTGCCAGCTGAACAAATGTCGTGGTATCTCGATACGCGGCGATTTGGGACTGTTCCACACAGTGGTTTTGGTTTGGGTTTTGAACGACTGATGTTATTTGTTACGGGTATGGGAAATATTCGAGACGTAATACCATTTCCCAGAACACCCAATAATGCCGAATTTTGATAGTTTGTTAAATAGTGATTTAAAGATCCGTAATGTTTTTTACGGATCTTTTTTATTTAACAGAATAGGAATGCCGATTTTGGCTGAGGGTAAAATTTCGTTTTTTTATGAGGAATAGTTGTCACAGCTAATTATCGAATTAAGTGTTTAAAATTGATTTATTGTTAACAATAAAATTGATATTTTAGACAACAAAGGTTGTGTTTTTATGAGGACGATCTTTTTTTATTGTTAATAAGCTATTTATAGCCCAAGTGAAAAAATAGGTTTTTTGCAACATTTGTTTGTATTTTAGGTATAAGTTTTAAAATTACGTGGAGTGCATGCTTCGGTCTTGTTGACAAGGGAAAGATTCAATTCCGGCATGATTACTCCTTTTTAAGTATCATTGTTTGAGCATTAAAAATTGAATGCCAACGAGGGGTTTGACTACATGAAATATTGGATGGCATTGGTGACATGGTTGTTAGGGATATCCCTATTGGCTGAAGTTCCTGTTTTTAATTTTATACGCCTTTCGTCGTATGAGAATTTGAGCAGTCTCTACATTTCTTCTATGGCACAGGATTCTGATCGCTATATTTGGATTGGAACAAACGATGGTGTTAATCGTTTCGACGGTGCAAACATTAAAGTCTACAAGGCCTTTAACGGCCGTATTAATACTGGTTTACCTTCTGGTATTATTAATACAATATTTGTTGATTCCAAAAACAGAATTTGGGTGGGGACACCTTTGGGGGTGTCTGTATATGACCGTGAATATGACCGTTTTCACATTCTTGCTTCTACGGCTAACCGGAATGGTTTAAGTGATAAAATCCATGTTAATCAGATTCTTGAAGATGGTCAGGGTAATGTTATTCTTGTTGTCGGAAATGGATTTTATCGTTTTGATGAGGAACGAAATTCTTTTGAATTATTGTTTTCTTCCGGGGCTAGAACCTTATCCCAGATTTATTTTGATAAAAAAGGCGGCTTTTGGGTGGGCTATAAAAATGGGTATGGCATTGAGTATTATGAGACTTTAGATTCGTTGAAACCCAAATGGTCTTTATTTTATGCCCCTGAGGATATTAGCGGGTTGTCCAATATGTGGAAAATGGCGTGTTATAAAGGCGAATTATGGGTGGCTATGGGGGCGCGTGGAATAGCAGTTGTTAATTCTGAAACAGGGCAGTTAAGACGTCATTTCGTTTATGAGAATAATTCGGTTTTTTTTAATTTGAAGGTGGATGATCAGGGGAGGTTATGGGCGTTCGATTACAAAGGGATGAGGTATTATGATTCGGCGAAGGATGAGTTTATTCTTTTGGAGAGTATAGAGGATGGGCGTGGTACTATTCGAGCCAACGTGAGGGATCTTTTTGTCGACAGTCAGGGTAATTACTATACGATTCATAATGGCGATGGTGTTTTCGTGGATTACAGGCAACGCGGATTTAAACTGTATGATACCTCTGAAAAATCGAAATGGCATTTAACCAAGCGCAATATTTACGCTCTAACAGTTGATGGTGAAGGGAATTTATGGTTGGGTGGTTACAGCGACGGAATTGATGTGTTTAAATGGAAAGAGAATAAAGTCGTGCGGTACGACTCAACAACTAGTCGGATAGAAGATAAATCAATCCTTTTTTTATATCGGGACAGTCGGGGTAGTATTTGGACTAGTTCATACATGAATGGGCTGAAGAAGTTCGACAACAGGAAAAATGATTTTAGAACCTGGGTTCATTCAGAAGATCCGTATTCACTTGTAAGTAATGATGTGAGATCTGTACTGGAAGATGAGAAGGGTAATTTTTGGGTGGCCACACATGGCGGTGGTATTGACTATTTTGAGGTCGATAAAAATTTGTTTCGTCATTTCAGAGTTGAAAATAGTCAATTGAACTCAGATTGGGTGAATGAAATGGTGCTCGACAAAGATGGCGTTTTATGGGTCGCTACCTCTTATGGTGTTTCTACTTTGGCGCCCGGTGATTCTGTCTTTAAACAATACATTCCTGATTTTAATAGCGGTGACGGGTTGAAAGGTAGTAATGAACTTTCTATCCTTATCGACCACAAAGGCGTCATTTGGGTCGGAGGTGATCAGGGGCTGTTTTATTTTGATGAACAGATAGCTGATTTTGTTAGGATCGAAAATTTGCCGGTTAATTATGTTGCTTCTATTGAGGAAGATAAAAATGGAAATTTGTGGTTAGGGACACTAAATGGATTGTTGCTGTTTGACAGGTCTTCTAATCTGTTTTATCATTTTACCGAGGCAGATGGTTTACAGGGTAGCAATTTTAATCCCGAGGCGTCTTTTTATGACCCGATAACCAATACGATGTATTTTGGCGGGACGATGGGTGTTAATGCCTTTAATCCGGATGAAATAGTTTTTAACCAGGAAGCTCCCAATATTAGATTTACCGGTTTCTTCTTATTTAATCAGCTGGTGAATGACTATGGCAAAGGCCATCTGTTGGAGAAGGAAATTAATTATACCGAGGAGATAGTTCTTGACTATCATCAGAATTATTTTGGGATTGAGTTTTCAGCCCTTAATTTTATTAACCCTGAAACAAATGAGTATGCCACCATGCTCGAAGGTTTTGATAGTGATTGGAACTATATTGGATCACGAAGGTCGGCTTTTTATTCAAATTTGAATCCCGGACGTTATATTTTTAGAGTGAAAGCAGCAAATAACGATGGTGTCTGGAATGAGGAGGGTATTAATTTAAAAATAAGAGTGTTGCCTCCTTGGTGGATGTCGGTTTGGTTTTTTGTGATTTTGGGATTTCTTCTTATTTCGTCTATCATTTGGTTTCTTCGTTATCGCACGGCGAATTTGAGGCGACGAAGTATTCGTCTGGCACATTTGGTGGAGGAACAGACATCCCGTCTGAGGCGAACTAATAGCGCCCTAAAGCAACGAACGGTGGAGCTTCATACTACAAATCATCTTTTGGAAGAGAGGCAAGTCTTGATTCTTAATCAGTCCACGGAGCTTAGGGAACAGTCGGCCAAGCTTAAACAGAGTAATAAAGAGTTGATTAAACTCATTGCTACCCGGGATAAGCTTTTATCGATAATCGCTCATGACCTGAGAACCCCGTTTAATACGATTCTCGGATTTACTCAGATTCTTACTGAAGTAACTGATTTGAAAGATTTTAATAAGGTTAAGAAATATGTGCGATATGTTCATGACTCCTCGTTAACTGTTTTTAATCTGTTAGAGAATATGCTATTTTGGGTTCGTTCGCAATCCGACAAAATTCGTATTAATCCTGCATCGTATGATTTGGATGAGGCTGTTACCGAGACCATTGAATTGGTGCGTGAGAGTGCCCTTAAAAAGAGTATTTCTATTGATGCGTCTGACTACCATAATTACAGGGTTTATGCTGATGTGGATATGATCCGGATTGTGATTCGGAATCTTTTAATCAATGCGATTAAATTTACGCCTGCTGATGGTTTTATAAAGGTTAAAACCTCTTTGGAATCGGACTTTGTCCATTTTTATGTGATCGATTCAGGGGTTGGGATGAGTCCCGAAGATCTGAAAAATCTGACAGCTAACATGACAATAAACTCTAAACCCGGCACAGCGGGAGAGACAGGATCCGGTCTAGGGTTATCTCTTTGTTATGAATTTGTCCACCGAAATGGTGGGGAAATGAGTATATCCAGTAATCTGGGTAAAGGATCTTCTTTTAGTTTTACCATTCCTCTCGCCAAATAAGAATCTTGTTATTATGAGATTTCTTCGGTGTGCACGGTGAATGAGTCTGTCCAATCATCTTTTGGCTTTTCTTTAAAGATGCCGTAAACAGAGGAGCCGCTACCCGACATGGAGGCGTAAATGGCGCCATTTTGGTAAAGCGTCTCTTTAATTACTCTGATTTTAGGATACGATTTAAATACGGGGACTTCAAAATCGTTGTAAATATTATTTTTCCACTCTTCCAGTGGCAAGCGAATCATTTCGTTGAGAGGTTGCCGTGGTTGGTGAGGTATGATGTCTTTGTACGCGGCTGCAGTAGGTATTTTAATATTTGGAACGACGATCTGTAACCAATGTTGTGATAGATTCAGGTTGAGATTTTCGAACAGGTTTCCGATGCCTTTGGCCAATACTGTTTTGTTTTGAATAAATACTGGGCAATCGGCTCCTAGTTCGGATGCCATTTGTTCCAGTTCATCGGTGGAGAAACCGCCATTATATTGGTCATTTAATAGCTTTAGCATAAAGGCGGCATCCGATGAACCTCCACCTAAGCCTGCCCCAAAAGGGTTTTTTTTATGAAGGTGAATCTGTAACGGAGGTATTGTCCTTTTTTGCCTGAATAAGTTCAGGGCTTTTATAACCAGATTGTTTTCTTTTGATCCGTTAATTATGATGCCTGAAGTTGTGAATTGATCTTCGTTCCCGCTGTGATTAATCACTTCCAGTGCGTCACACATTTTTTTTACCGGCAGGAAAATGGTTTCCAGATTATGATATCCGTCCGGCCGTTTTGAAGTTACAAATAGGCCGAGGTTTATTTTGGCATTGGGGAAGACGATCATAATTCAAGGTTGTTAAGATTGATTTCATTTATTGGGGGCAAATATAAAAATTAATATTTTGTGGTAGCTTTTAAAACAATCTTCACTTTAATAGCTTGGTTAATTTTATAACTTTGTCATCCGCATCAAGAAAAGGGAATTTTAATGGCCGAAAATAATTTCAATAATAAGAAAAAGTCTGTTGATACTTTGGATCTGTCGCAAGGACGTATGCCGCCTCAGGCAGTGGAAATAGAAGAGGCTGTTTTGGGTGCCATGTTGCTCGAAAAGGATGCGTTTATTAATGTCTCAGAATTTTTGAAGGCGGAAGCATTTTACAAAGAATCTCATCAACGGATTTTTGAAGCGATATCGGGATTGTTTATGCGTGAACAACCCGTAGACATGCTTACGGTGACAGAAGAGTTGCGCCGCATGGGCAAACTTGAAGAAGCAGGTGGCGCTTTTTATATAACACAACTGACAGGCCGGGTCGCCTCGGCAGCTCACATTGAGTACCATGCTCGTATTATTTATCAGAAGTATCTTCAGCGGGAAATGATTCGGATCTCCGGCCTGATGACGACCAAGGCGTATGATGAGTCGGAAGATGTGAATGATTTATTGGAGGAGGCCGAGAATTCTCTTTTTATGTTGTCGCAAGGCACCATGAAGCGGGATGCTATTCAGATTAATCCGGTCATTGAGGACGCCATTGAGCTGATTCAAAAGGCCGGTAAAAGAACCGATGGTTTGAGTGGGGTTCCCAGTGGTTTTGACGAGTTGGATCGTATTACTTCTGGCTGGCAGTCGTCGGATATGGTTGTTATTGCGGCTCGTCCGGCTATGGGTAAAACTGCATTTGTATTGTCTATGGCCCGTAACATGGCGGTTAAATATAAGCAGGGCGTGGCTGTCTTTTCGCTAGAAATGGCCAATGTTCAGTTGGTGAATCGTTTAATTGTAGCTGAAACAGAGCTGCCGGCCGATAAAATTAAAAATGGCAATTTGGCGCCCTTCGAATGGGAGCAACTCGACCATAAAATTCAGTCGCTCATTGATGCCCCTTTGTTTATCGATGACACGGCTGGTCTGTCCGTATTTGAACTTCGGGCTAAGTGCCGACGATTAAAGAAACAGCACGACATCAAAATTGTTATCATCGACTACCTTCAGCTCATGAATGCCAGTGGCATGCGCCCCGGTAACCGACAAGAGGAGGTTAGTATGATTTCAAGGTCTCTGAAGGGGTTGGCAAAGGAACTTAATATCCCCATTATTGCTCTGTCGCAGTTAAACCGTGGGGTGGAAAGCCGTACAGGTGAAGGTAAACGACCACAGTTATCTGATTTACGTGAGTCGGGTGCCATTGAGCAGGATGCTGATATGGTACTGTTTATTCACCGTCCCGAATATTATCATATTACTGAGGATGAACAAGGCAATAGCCTAATTGGACTGGCCGAGATTATTATAGCCAAACACCGTAATGGTGCTACAGGAGATGTGCGGCTGAGGTTTCGTCCTGAAGCCATTCGTTTTGAAAATTTGGTGGACGATAGTTATGGAGGTTTTGGCATGGAATCGTCGGCGCCCATGACTTTAGGCTCTAAAATGAACGAGCCGGCTGATTTAACGTTGCCTCCCACTGGCGGTAACCCATTGGGTGGCGGAGGGAGTATTGAGCGAACACCTGATTTCTAAGACCTTTAGTAAAGATGTTTTTTGTATTTCACACGCTTGCTATAACCATTGCATTAATTCTTTGAGTGAGCGGATTTCTTTGGTTATTTTTTCCTGATGTATTGTACCATTCGGGTTGAAGAATACCTGATCGAGACCAAATTCTTTGGCGCCTATGATATCGGCTTCCAGATTATCGCCGATAACCAGACTCTCTGATTTGCGGGCATTACAACTTTTTACGGCATACTCAAAAAAAGCCCGTTTGGGTTTTTGATGCCCCACTTGCTCCGAAATAAATATTTTATTGAAATAGGAACTGAGTCCACTGCCATTCAGTTTTACATATTGGGTTTCTACAAAGCCGTTGGTTATGATGTGCAGTGTGTATTTCTTTTTCAGATAGTTTAATACTTCAATGGTATGAGGTACCAGTGTCGTCTGGGTGGCATTTATGGCTATAAAGTCGTTTCCAAATTGTTCGGCCATG
Source organism: Geofilum sp. OHC36d9 (assembly GCF_052400685.1). NCBI lineage: Bacteria > Pseudomonadati > Bacteroidota > Bacteroidia > Marinilabiliales > Marinilabiliaceae > Geofilum > Geofilum sp. OHC36d9. Next base: position 127,604 of record NZ_JBQTGJ010000002.1, on the reverse strand, counting down.
GCCGAATCATTTAGTCCTTTGGTCAGAAATGTGTGATGAAAACGGTTTACACTCAGGTATTTTTTTGTGACTTCACGATTTCGGTATTGTAACCATAAATTTTCATTGATGGGTTGATACGTTTCTAAAAAAGATTCAAAATTTTCAAAGTATTGATCCAATTTGTATTTAATAAATAAATGGGAAAGCGTATGTTTTTCGTTTGTTGCAAAATCCCATAAGGTATGGTCTAAATCAAAAAATAGATGTTTGTACTTCAGCATATTGATTCGTTTTTTAAATATAAAACACGGAAACGGCGGTTATAAAAAACCGTCATTTCCGTGTGAGGTATAAAGAGGAGGTTTAGAGCGTTTATTGGACTTCCACCACCAAATAGTTGGAGATACTCCAGAATGAGGCTACGTCGCTGATTTTTAGGATCAGATTGCCATCATCCGATTTGGTGAGTTCGTATGATGAGCTCGGATGCGACGTCAAAATAGTCGCTTTGGTTCTGAAGAGTTCAATCTCTTGGTTGTCGCGAATGTCGATCCGCGTAAAGTATTCTTTTTCGAAATCATCTTTCAAAATTTTATTGTTACCAAAAAACAGAAATCCTTCTTTGGTGACAATATTTTTGTCTTTGAGTTCTTTGCGTGTCCCAATGGCGTAATAGGCTGTGTTGGCCTCGGTGGTTGTTGCTTCCAGTTGGCTACGTGTTGCTTCGCTGACTTTTTGAACGGAGTCAACGCGCGAACTCAAATCCATTACTTCATAGTTTAGTTCATCAATTTGGATGTTTTTCTTTTGAAGCTCTTCTTGTAACAAAATGATTTCTTCAGTTTTGGCCCGTAACTGTTCATTTAAGCTTTCAATTAGTTTTTTGAAATCTTTGTTATCGGCGCCGGATCGTTTCAAACGACTTTCGAGCTGCTGAACTTTTTCTTTGTTTTGAAGCATCAAATCGTAGATCATGTGTATGTCTTTATTGATGCTTTCACTGCTTGTCGGGGCTGTTTCGTCGTCGTTGGATTGTACCGAAATAATCTTTTCTTTTTCTTTTATTGTGCGCAGGTTTTCTTCAATATCGCCCAATGTCTGAACCAGATAATTCATTTGTGAATCCTTTTCAGCTGTTACCGATTGTAATGAGTCATTGGTTGCCTGTAATTGTTTAGCCGATGGGCCTGTGGTGCATTGCCATAACACAGGAACAACCAGCAGAAGTAAAAATAAATGTTTCATAGTTTTCTATTATTTTATAGGTATTGAGATTTTGGGTTTAATACCGCTTTCATCTCGTACGAAAGAGGTGCATCCAATTTCACGCCAAAGATAGATACCGAATGAATACGATAGTCAAAAATATGAAAATATATTTTTCCTATTTGGTTAGTTATAAGTGGCTTTTGGTGGTTGTTTTTTATTTATGAACGCCCTCAACTACCAGCACAATCTCTCCTTTGGGCGGATTCTCCATGTAGTACTGCATTAATTCCTCCACAGTTCCACGCTTTATTTCTTCGTGAATCTTCGTCAACTCCCGACAAACAGCGGCCTGGCGGTCGGCGGTGAAAAATTCCACACATTGTGTCAATGTCTTGACCAACCGGTGGGGCGATTCGTAGAATATCATGGTGCGTGTTTCTTCCTGCAGCGATAAAAATTTTTTCTGACGACCTTTTTTGGGGGGCAAAAATCCTTCGAAAGCAAAACGGTCGTTGGCCAATCCCGCCACAGCAATGGCAGGTATCAGGGCTGAGGCGCCGGGCAAACATTCCACTTCGATGTTGTTGTCGATGCATTGTTTTACCAGCAGATAGCCAGGGTCTGAAATGCCCGGTGTCCCGGCATCGGTTACCAGAGCCGCTTTCTCTCCGGCTGCAATGCGTTGTGCTACCCGTTCAACAGTGGCATGCTCATTAAATTTATGATGCGACACCATTTTGGTGCTAATTTCGTAATGCTTTAATAAAAAACCGGTCGTTCGTGTGTCTTCGGCCAGGATGAAATCGACTTCTTTGAGGGTTCTAAGGGCTCGTAGCGTGATATCCTCCAGGTTGCCTATGGGCGTCGGAACCAGAATTAGTTTGCTCATGGTTAATCGTTTTTAAATCGGCGTTTTACCGTTTTTATGAACATTTCGTATGTTTCGGAGGTCGTGTCCCAATTAAAATTGGTCTTGAGAAATGATAGCGCAGAACCTAAATCCTGCATCGAATTTAGCTGGTCAAGTGTTTGGTTGTATAGTTCTGCGCTGCCTTTGAACAGCTCCCGCTGAAACAGAAACCGGTCGTTTATGCCTATTGCTTTACGTAAATCGGGCACCGACGGCTGGTAAGCCTGATCGCTGCTTTTCTTTTGGTCTGCGAGTATATCAAGCACTGATTTGTTATTTTTACCCAATACCTCTCCAATCACAGCTTGCCTGACTGAGGATGCTGGCGCAGGAGCGGGCGTTTTTGCCTTCTCACCGGGTTGCTCATCAGCGGATTCAACGATGTTGGTTTCTTTTGGAACGGCAACCTCTTCTTCATGACTTTCGATGGTAATGGGTGCCGTAGTCTTAGCCTGAGGTTTGGGAGCCTCTTTTGGTGGTGCCGGTTCGGATTGGATCTCGTTTTCTGCTTCCGGAACTGTTTCTTCAGGCGTTTTTTTGTTTTCGGGTGTCGGAATTATTTTTTCCTTGCTTGTTGAAGTGGATGGCTCAAGGGTGTTTATTAAACTTAATTCATCCTGTATTACCTTGGTTTTACTTTGGGCCAGTTGAATATATACAGCCGGTATATTTTCTGTCCCGCTAAAGGTCGATACCAGCGTTTCCAATTCTTTGATGTCCTGGAGGACGATTTTTATTAATGCTTCTTTTTCCATAATATCAAGTTGACAACCATTTTCTTTACCTTTGCAAAGGTAGTGAATGAAACTAACATGTTTGCGCAAAATGAAAAACACACCTGTAAATTGCAAACAGAAGAGTCCCATCCATCCTTTACGAAAAGACTTTTTTAATTGAAATATTTCTGTTTGGAAGTAATCCCAAATTGAATATTCTAAGTCTTATCCATTTTAACACGCATTTTATTTTTTGGTGAATTAAGATATTTTTGTTTACAGTTACAGATAGTTATTAACAGTTATCCTGTTCAAAATTAGTCACATGTTTTTGGAAAGTCGTTCTGATAAGAATAAAAAGCAGGGCTGGATTGAAGTCATTTCCGGCTCAATGTTTTCCGGTAAAACGGAGGAGCTGCTTCGTCGTCTTCGTCGCGCACGAATAGCCCGACAGCGGGTGGAAATTTTTAAACCGTTGGTTGACAATCGTTACAGCGAAGAAGAGGTGGTGTCGCATGATGCCAACAGCATACGGTGCACCACGGTTGAGTCGTCGGGGAATATTTTATTGTTGAATGCCGATACCGATGTGATAGGCGTTGACGAAGCACAGTTTTTTGATTCCGGCCTTACTGCTGTTTGTAATACCCTGGCAAGTCAGGGGGTGCGTGTGATTGTGGCAGGGCTCGATATGGATTTTAAGGGCAAACCTTTTGGCCCAATGCCTGACCTCATGGCTTGTGCTGAATATGTTACTAAAGTGCATGCTATTTGTGTACGATGTGGTGATCTGGCTCATTATTCGTATCGGCTTAAAGGTAGTGATAGATTGGTCGAGGTGGGGGCAGGCGAGTCGTATGAGGCGGTTTGTCGTGCCTGCTATCATCAGTTAACAGGAGGAAAACAGTAATAGCTATAATTGAAATGGAAACGGGGTATTTACTTTCGGAAATAGCACAGATGTCGGGTGGCACCTTGTTGGGTGATAGTTCATCAAAAGTTTTACGATTATTTTTTGACAGCCGGCTGGTATTCGAGCCGGAGGGGGCTCTATTCTTTGCCCTTAAAGGAGGTCAGAATAATGGTCACTATTATATCCCTGAGTTATATAGTAAAGGGGTGCGTTTTTTTGTGGTCGACCGGTCTTATAAGCCGGCATCCGGGATGACTGACGCCGGCTGGATTTTGGTTGATGATACGCTTAAGGCTTTGCAGGATGTGGCTGCATTTCATCGACAACAGTACCATCCGCAGGTGTTGGCTATTACCGGGAGTAATGGTAAAACCATTGTGAAGGAATGGCTGGCGCAGGCTTTAAATGACGATGTGCCGATGGTGCGGTCGCCTCGTAGCTATAATAGTCAGATAGGGGTGCCCCTTTCGGTTTGGCAGTTAAAGTCCAGACATCGATTGGCGGTGTTTGAGGCTGGCATAAGCCGTAAGGGTGAAATGTCCCGGCTCAAAGAGATCATTCAACCCACATTGGGGCTGATTACAAATATTGGAACGGCGCATCTTGAAAATTTTGAATCTCAATCGTCGATACTGAACGAAAAGCTTGGACTATTTGATGATGTGGAGGTTTTGTTTTATAGCCGGGATGCTCAACTTATTCATGAAGCCGTGATGGCCCGTTGGCCGGATAAAACATGTTTTACCTGGGGACGTCATCCTGAGTCAGATCTGAGATTGCTCTCTTCGGGGGAAGTTTTGAATTTTCAATGGAAAGGGAAAAGCTTTGAAGTAGAAATTCCTTTTTCTGATTTTGTGTCGCTGGAGAACGTAATGCCGGTGGTGCTATTTATGCTGTTCCGAGGCTATAATGAATCTTTAATAGCTCAGCGTGTGGCCACATTAGAACCCGTTGCGATGCGTATGGAACGTAAGGAGGGGCTCAATAATTGCTTAATTATTAATGATAGTTATAATTCCGATTTTACGTCGTTGGAGATAGCGCTCGATTTTTTGGACCAGCAAGGCCGGAAAAAGTCGATGAGCCGAACGGTTGTGTTATCTGACATGTTGCAGACCGGTTATACCGATTCGTTATTATATCCTCGTGTAGCCGGGTTACTTCAAAGCCGTAAAATAGATCGGCTTATTGGCGTGGGTGACCATATTATTAATTATCAAGCCAGCTTCAGACCAGGTGATCGTTTTTTTAGATCCACGGATGAATTGTTGGCAGCTTTGCCTGGTTTTTCTTTTCGCAATGAGGCCATCCTTATAAAAGGGGCGCGTTCGTTTGCGTTTGAGAGGGTGAGTGATTTGCTTGAGCAGAAGCAGCATTGCACTGTTATGGAGGTAAATCTGGATGCCCTTATTAGTAATTTGAATGTTTTCAGGCAGCATCTCAATCATAATACCAAGGTTTTGGCTATGGTAAAGGCCTTTAGTTATGGGAGTGGTTCGTATGAAATTGCAGCTGCCTTACAGTACCATAAGGTTGATTATTTGGGCGTGGCTTTCGCCGATGAGGGGATGGAACTGCGGCGGGCCGGGATTACATTACCCATCATTGTGATGAACCCTGAGATGAAGACGTTTGGACAGATGCTGGAATATGGCCTGGAGCCTGAAGTGTATAGCTTTAAGGTGCTGAAGGCCTTTGAAAAGGCGGTGCGCGAAAGTGGGGTTTCTGAAGCGTCTGTTCATATAAAGCTCGATACGGGAATGAATCGTTTTGGTTTTGAGTCGTCTGATGCCGATGAATTGGCACGTCAGATTAAGGCGATGCCGCATTTAAAGGTTCGGTCGGTATTTTCGCATCTGGTGGGTAGCGATGACGTGAAACACGATGATTTTACGCGTCGGCAGATTGATGTTTTCGATCGGTTTACCACTTATCTGAAAACTGTGTTGGGATATTCTTTTATTCGCCACATTTTAAATTCGGCCGGTATTGAACGCTTTTCAGAAAGTCAGTATGAAATGGTGCGAATAGGCATCGGCATGTATGGCTTGAGCGCCATTAATGATGCGCAAATGCAGAATGTGGTTACGTTAAAATCCTATGTGTCACAAATTCGTACGGTTCATGACGATGCTACGGTGGGGTATGGCCGTAAGGGATTTATTCAGGCCGGCGGAAAGCTGGCGGTTATACCGGTTGGATATGCCGATGGCTTAAACAGGCATCTGAGTAATGGCGTAGGTGAGGTGCTGATAAACGGACGGCTCTATCCCATCATCGGTAATATTTGTATGGATACTTGTATGATTGATGTTAGTAATGGTAATGTGCTTGAAGGTGATGAGGTTGTCATTTTTGGGGATGATTACCCGGTTACCGTTTTATCAGATAAATTAAATACGATTCCCTATGAAGTTTTAACAGGTATCAGTCGCCGGGTGAAGAGGGTTTATTTTAGAGAATGAAAAAACCGTTAACTTATAGGTTAACGGTTCTTTTAATATATTCTGAATAGTCTTTTATTATGGGATTGTATTCGTGGTGAAACAGTTTTGACGATATAATGAAGTCGGCTGTTGCCCTGTTTGCAGCCATTGGAATGTTATAGAGTGTTGAGATGCGCATCAGTGCTTTTACATCAACATCATGTGGTTGGGGCTGCATTGGATCCCAGAAAAATATTAACAAATCTATTTTTCCTTCGCTGATCATGGCTCCCAGTTGCTGGTCACCTCCCAATGGACCTGATTTTAAACGGGTTATTTTTGGTGCTATAACACCATGTTCTTCAGTCTTGGTGTGCATGGCTTCCTGAACCAGCTTTCCTGTCGTTCCGGTGCAAACCAGGTCGTGGTCTGTTAGCTCTTTCCAATTCCAGGCCACCCATTCAATTAAATCTTTTTTTCTATTATCGTGAGCCACGAGTGCGATGGTCTTTTTATTTTTCATATTTTATTATTTAACCTAATTTAGAAATTCGTTCAAGTTGATTTTCATCCAAAATGCGGATGATACGACCATCTACGGCTATCACATTTTCTTTCACGAAATTGGTGAGAGTTCGGATCGCGTTGGAGGTCGTCATATTTGAGAAATTAGCCAGATCTTCGCGCGACAAATAAATATTGAGGGTTGAATTGTCTTTTTCGAAGCCATAGATGTCACGAAGTAACATCAGGCTCTCAGCTAACCGGCCTCTGATGTGTTTTTGTGTTAATGTAACAGTGCGATATCGCGAAAATCCCAGCTCTGATGCAAAGGCATTGATGATGTTCATGCACAAGTGATTGTTGGTGCTCATTAGTTGGTCGATTACCTCTTTGGGTATTTCGAAAATGGTACATGGATCAATGACAACCGCAGAAGCAATGTGTGGCTCGTCTGCAAATAAGGCCCTGTAACCAATTAGCCCGGGTGCTTTGGCCATTCTCACAATCTGGTCGCGTCCGCCAATGCCTTCCTTGAAAATTTTGGCTTTCCCGGCACCAAGGCACAATAGACCGGTAGGGCTTTCTCCTTCCTGGTATATGATCTGGTTCTTTCGAAATTTTGCAACGTTATGATTTTCTTCAAGAAATTCTTTCTCTTTAGGTGTTAATACACTATAAATGATGGAGATATCTTTTATCGTTGGTTCCGGAAACAATCCTTTTTTCATTATTTGTTGAATGATTATGCTATAAAACACTGTTGTAAAACACTCAAAATTAGCAAAAATATTATTGTTTCAAACAGATGTTGTGTAAATGGTTATTTAATAGAGGGTTTCGGAAATTACTTCGTATCTGCAAGCACTATTTAGTGCCTGTCCATAAAAGTCGGGAGTTTGAGCTATAAAGTTCAAGTTCAAGGCTTGCGCAGCTCGAAAAATGTGAGTTTACTCCCGTAAATGACCATTTTGAGAGCAAGCGTAACGCAGAAGTTGACTTATAGACAGACTCTGTTTAGAGGTTATGGGTTTATTTTTGATACGATTGGTATTCTTCGTCCAAAACCAAAGGCTTTGGTGGTGATTCTTAAAATAGGCGGTGCCTGAAACCGTTTGTGTTCGTTTCGGTTTACCATTTTCAGGGTTTTGGTGACTGTGGGTTCATCAAAACCGTCGGCAACGATTTCATTTAGTGATTTGTTTTGTTCGATATATCTGAACAGGATGGCATCGAGAATTTCATATTCCGGTAACGAATCACTGTCTTTTTGGTCGGGACGCAACTCAGCCGATGGTGGTTTTATAATGGTGTTGTTGGGTATTATTTCCCGTTCCTTATTGATAAAGTGCGCCAGGTTAAATACCAGCGTTTTATAAACGTCGCCCAATACGCTCAGGCCGCCGTTCATATCGCCGTAGAGTGTGCCATATCCAACGGCAGCTTCACTTTTATTGGTGGTGTTGAGGAGTATGTTTCCAAATTTATTGGAATAAGCCATTACCAATGTCCCCCTGATGCGTGCCTGTATATTTTCTTCGGTTACATCTTCCTCTTTACCGGTAAAGGTTTGCTCAAGTGCTGTTTTAAATTGTTCGAAGATGGTTTTAATGGGAATTATTTCGTGTGAAATGCCTAGATTGTTGGCTAAATCGCGCGCATCGGTAATACTGTGGTCACTGCTGTATTGCGACGGCATTAAAATGCCATGTACATTTTCTTTTCCCAGTGCAGCCACGGCAATGGCAGCTGTTACGGCCGAATCCAGCCCCCCGGATAAGCCCAGTATGGCTTTTTTTAGTCCTGACTTGGAAAAATAATCTCTGACACCTGTTACCAGGGCACGGTGAATTAAATCTATTTCTTCGGGATGGCGCTGTTCCGATTGTTTGGGCCTCTCATTGGTGTTGGTGAAATAAAGTTCTTCTTTAAAGAATTCTAACCGGTGTGTTACTTCTCCTTTGGAATTAATGACCATTGATCCGCCATCAAATATCAGTTCGGTGTTGGCCCCTGTTTGGTTCACATAGTATACCGGGAGGTGGTATTGAGCGGCTTTTTTGCAGATGACCTGCTGGCGGATGGCATGTTGATGGTGTGAGAACGGGGAGGCGGCAATATTGATGACCATATCGGGTTTCAGTGCGGCCAGCTTTTGCATGGGTGATAGGGTATACAGATGATTGCGGTCAAATTTGTGTTCCACCGGCCGGTCGTCCCAAATGTCTTCGCAGATTGTAATGGCCAGACGTTGCCCTTTGAAGTTTATCACATTAAAGGTTTCATTGGGTTGGAAATATCTGTATTCATCGAAGACATCGTAGGTGGGTAACAATGTTTTGTGAACGGCGGGGGTTGCTTTACCATCCTGTAACAGCCAGGCCGAGTTGTACAGTTGTTTGCCTTTGGTACCCGGATTGAGTGACGGACCGCCTACGATGGCGGCTATCCGGACACATTCTTGGGCTATTTGATGAATGGTTTCGATGGTTCGATTCACAAAGTCACCGCTATTGAGGAGGTCTAACGGCGGATAGCCGCACACTGCCAGCTCGGAGAAAAGGACCAGATCAGCGCCTTTATCCTTAGCGTCTTTGATTGTCTTTATTATTTTGGTGGCATTGGCTTCAAAATCGCCAATTTTGTAATTTAGTTGTGCCAGTGCTATCTTCATTGTTGTTGCTCTTATATGGTTCAAAAGATGAAGCCGACCTCAAACACAAATCGGTTTAAAATGGCTTTATCGTCAAAGTCTTCGTTTTTGGTTATGTCGGTAAATCCATTGTTGAAAAGGAGACCAAACATGAGCGCATTGCTGCTGTTGATGGCATATTCTATACCGCCACCCAGATGGTAGCCTAATTCAAATAACCGGATTTCGTCGCTGATGGATTTGTCATTATTGTCGTTTGCCTGAATGTTGATTTGTGGCGACAGACCAAAACGACCATATATATTCATGCGGCGTAAGTCGGCCGATCTAAGTTTTAAACCCAAAGGTATTTCAAGATACTTCAGCTGGTAGGTTTGACTATAGTTGTTCTGCGCATCTTCGTACTTATAATTTAACTTGCCTCCGGTAGTGTTTATTGTAAGTCCTGTGGTGAAAGCATAGTTCTCACCAAAGAAATTATCCATCATAACGCCAAAATTATATCCGAACCGTGAGGTCTTTTGATCTACCATTTCGTGGTCCGATTTCATCCATGAAATTTGAGGGGTCGCCACAAATGTAAAGCGCGTACGCCCTGAATCCTGACTATATATATATTGTGTTGCCATCAGGGCAATTAAAATAATAGCTGCATTTTTCATTTTATATTGTTTTTTGGAGGTTAAGCCTACTTTATTTTATTATCGGCATAAAATTGAGTAGTAGCCTCAAAAATAGTTTTTTTTACATTGAATGTGATATTGTTATGTGCCTTTCGTCTTTAAAATCTGTTAAAATTATGTGTAATGGTCTGAGACATATCATTTGTTTGGGAGCAAATATAAAATGATAGCGGTTCAGTCGTTGTTTAAATTGAATGAAAATCTGGTGTTTGAGCTGTTGGAATTAGCTGTCGGCGAATTAAAATTTTGTTTTGTACGTCGGGTTAAATAACCGACACTCATTTTTTTTATCTTTAGTCGCTAATAAAAAAGGTTCGCGGTTTTTATTGATTTATTGAATTGTCAGGACTCCTCCGGAGTCCGATAATTACGCTGATGATGGACTTTTGTGCAAGTACGGTGAACGAGCGTTAAAAAATTAATAAGAGTAGCTTAATACATATTAGGCAGACTCTGGGAAACGTATTTTTAAAAGTGATAGCATGAAACGAATAACACGTTTGTTTTTAGGGAGTTTAATCTTGATGTCTTTTGTAGGATGCTGGCGTAAAAATGTCGCGCCCAATGTCGATCATGTTAATGTTGAGGTAAATCTGACGGATTTTTATGAAGATTTATTTTCATTTTCGGCAGATAGTCTTGAGGAACGATTGCCTTTTATAAAGGAGAAATATGGCGATTATTTCAGGGCTTACAGCATGGCTATTGTAGGCGCAGGCGATCCCGATGATGAGAATTATCCCGAACGAATGAAACGTTTTTTGGCCTATGAACCCAACCGGGAAGTGATTGACAGTGTCAGGGATGTGTTTGGAGACGATGCGTGGCTGAAAACGCAATTGGAACAAGCCTTTAAATATCAGAAGTATTATTTTCCCAATGCGATAATTCCTCATGTTTACCTGCATATTTCAGGGTTTAACCAATCGGTGGTTATTGATTCATCGTGGGTGTCGGTGAGTGCCGAGAAATATCTGGGTGCTGATTGTATCTTTTATGAATGGCTGTCTGTACCGTTGTATTTGAGGCGGGGTATGCAGCCCGCGAAAGTGGTGCCCGATGTCATGAAGGCCATTGCCATCTCAAATTATGTGTATAACGATTCGGTGGATAACCTGTTAAATCAGATGGTTTATAATGGTAAAATACTCTATTATGTGAAAAAAATGGTACCCGGTTTACCCGATTCTTTGTTGTTTGATTATACCCAGCAGCAGCTGAAATGGGCCGAAGACAATGAGTCGATAATGTGGGCAACATTAGTTGAAAAGAAACATCTGTTTTCAAATGATCGGATGACCGTGCAGCGTTATGTGGGTGATGCACCGTTTACTTATTATTTCGGACAGGAATCACCGGGGCGTGTCGGTAATTATTTCGGTTTGAAAATCGTTACTTCATTTATGGAAAAACATGATGAAGTGACACTACCTCAACTTATGCAAATGAGCGACGGACAGGCTTTGTTTACGCAAGCCGGTTACCAGCCATAGTTTATTAAATAATTGTATTATGGTTATAGAAATGACGTTGTCACAACAAAAAGAGGCTTTGCGGCGTGTAATTGCCGCAAAGAAAAATGTTTTGTCTGTCCGTAAAAGACAGACCGAAAGTTTGTATCTGGCCAATCAGATTGAGTCCTCTGAAAGCTTCCGGAATGCAGGGGTGGTGTTGGCATACTGGCCAATGGCCGATGAGGTTGATTTGCGATCGTTAATTCTTAAACGGGAAGATAAGACATGGTTACTGCCTTGCGTGGTCGATGATCATCTTTTGTTACGTTGTTTTGAAGGGGTGGCTTCTTTAACCGAAGGGATGCGTTTTGGAATACCGGAACCAACCGGGGAGGTGTATGCCGATTATGGTAAAGTGGACATGGTATTGGTGCCCGGGGTGGCCTTTGATAAGGCGGGGAGCCGATTGGGCCGTGGCAAAGGATTTTATGACCGATTGCTGCCTCAGCTTCATCAGGCTGAAAAGGCCGGGGTTGGCTTTTCTGTTCAACTGGTTGATAAAGTGCCCTGCGAACCGCACGATGAATTGCTGGACAGGGTATTTATTGCCTAAGGCATCTTATTTATATAAAAAAACCGCTGAAGTTTTTCAGCGGTTTTTTTATTATTTGCTTAAGCAGGATGTATAGCCTCAGTAGGACAAACATCTGCGCAAGTGCCACAATCAGTACAGGCTTCCGGATCAATTTTATAGATATCGCCTTCGCTGATAGCTTCTACAGGACACTCATCAATACATGTACCGCAAGCAATGCAGTCATCACTAATTACGTATGCCATTGTTTTTTTTATTTAAAGATTTTATTCTGACAAAATTATCCTCTTTTTTTATTATAAAAAATCATTTGGGACAAAAAGAGTTAATTTGTACGGGATATAAATTATACATAGTCTTTGCAAGAAAAGGCCAAATACTGCGTTATTCTTGTTTTTGAAACAGTCATTTATAATGAGTAAACTACTTGGTTTCAAAAATTTATAAAGTCTTGTCTTTGACGATATCTTATCAAAGACTCAAAAACGAGGGGATTCTTTGCAGGCACTACATATATGGTCTGATGTTGCAGTCTGGTTTGTTTAATAGGTAGTCTGGTCTGTTTTTAAGAAATTGAGAGCCAGCCAGGCCATCAGTCCGCTTGAGGTTTCCAGCGATTGCTCATGGAGATTGAATTGTGGGGTGTGCAGTCCGCCGGTGTCGCCATCGGGTTGTTTTACCCCAAAGCGATAAAATGTACAAGGAAATTCGCGTGTGTAATAGCCGAAGTCTTCGGCTGTCATACGAAGACTCATCTCTTCAACGTTTTCGTCGCCAAGGTATTCGCGGGCCCATTTTTGTGCCTGCCCGGTAACCGCTTCGTTGTTGTAAACCATGGGATAGCCGTCTTTGATGTCGACTTCGCATTGGCAGCCAAAACTGCTGGCCGTGGTGGTGGCGATGTGTCTTATTTTATCCTTCACAACAGCGCGCCAGTTTTCGTCCATGATACGAAGGGTGCCCGACAGCTCAACTTTTTCCGGGATTACATTGGTGGCACCATTACCCACTATCCGGCCAAAGGAAAGAACGGCTGGTATGGTGGCAGGCACAATGCGGCTCACGATTTGTTGCAGAGCTACAACGACCTGACAGGCCGCTAAAACGGTGTCGTTGAGGTTGTGTGGCATGGCAGCATGTCCGCCTTTACCTTTAATGGTGAGATGAACTTCATCGCCCGAAGCCATGTACATTCCTTTTTTGAAACCGGCATGGCCGCTTTTCATTTCGGGTAACACGTGCTGTCCAAGTATGAGTTCGGGTCTTGGATGGTCCAGGGCGCCTTCTTTCAGAAGCAGGGACGCTCCGCCCGGGAATTTCTCCTCGCCGGGTTGAAAGATGAATAAAAGAGTGCCGGTCCATTGGTTTTGCAGCTCTTTGAGTATGCGGGCCGTCGCAAGTAATGAGGCCGTATGGGCATCATGACCACAGGCGTGCATCACCCCTTTATTTAGTGATTGATAGGGTAGCTGAGTGTTTTCGGAGATGGGCAATGCATCCATGTCGGCACGCAGCCCTATGACTCTGCCTTTGTCGCTTTTTCCCGTAAGGGTTGCTATAATACCCGTTCCGGCAACGCCTGATTTAAAAGGTATATCCAGCTTTGTGAGTTGCTGTTGTATAAATTGAGACGTCGTTTCTTCTTCAAATGATAATTCCGGATTTTGGTGCAGATGACGGCGTAGCTCAACAGTGTCGTTGTAGTATTGGATGGCTAACTGACGAATGGTATCTGCGAGAGAGGTGCTCATGGTTATTTGTATTGTAAAAATTGATGTAAAAGTAATGATTGCCGCTGAGTTTTGCCACTAATTAAAACAGAAGAGCGAAAAGTCACTGTTTAAGTAGTGTCTTTTCGCTCTTGAGCTGGTTTCAATATTATTTAGTGTCAGTCCATACCGTAGAAGCTGGACTTTTTAGACGAACTCTGTTTAGACTTATTTGGCGCCGAGCAGACTGTCCAGTTTTGTGGCCAGTTCTTCACCGCGAAGTTGTTTTTCAATGATCACGCCTTCTTTGTCGAGTAACCAGGTGCTGGGGATGCTTTGTACAGCATAGTTGTTGGCAATGGCACCGTCGGCGTCGTGAAGCAATGTCCATGATAATTTGTCTTCTTCAACGGCTTTTTTCCAGTCTTCCTCGGCTTTGTCGAGAGAGATACTGACAATTTCGAAATTGTCGCCGCCAAATTGTTCATAGGCTTTTACCAGATTTGGATTTTCCATGCGACAAGGGCGACACCAGCTGGCCCAGAAGTCCAGTAATACATATTTACCGCGCAGGCTTTCGAGTGTTACTTCTTTGCCGTTGATATCGGTAAGGGTAAAGCCGGGAGCAGCTTCTCCAATGGCCAGTTTAGCTTCTGCTTCCTGTTGTGCTTTCATGGGTTCCATGATTTGTTCCAGTTGCGCAACATAAGGATGATCGCCCAGATTGGTTTTTAATGACGTAAGCAATGAGTCCAACTCATCGTACGACAATGCCTGTGCCATGTTAAGTGCTAAAAATGCACCTACAGCATTGGTGCTGTTAGCTTTAACAAAGTCGCGGTAGTAGTCCTGTTGTTCCTGAATGATCGTCTGCATGTCAGCCATCAGACTCTGCATGGTAGCCTGATCGCCATTTTGCTGAGCGGTCATAAATTCATTACGCATCGACTCTACTTTGTCCTGATGAGGTACGTCGTCGTTAAATTTTGCGAAAAGATCGGCCATCTTTGAGCCTTCTATTTTAGCTTCATCCAGGCTATCTGATTTCCCGGTGATGCTAATTGTACCGTTTTCGAGGAAGAAGGCAAATGGTTTTTTCTGATCTTCGAAGAATAAAAGGTACAGTTCAGGATATTCAGCACTTCCTTCGAAAGCGAATTTTCCTTCAACAACGTCGGCCGTATCAACTTCTTCAACGCCTTGCATGGCTATTTTTTTCAGGAATACTTTGCCCGAAACACCATCTTCAAGTGTACCGTTAATTTTATAACTGTTAGTGGAACAGGAGGCCATCAGGCCAATAAAAGCCAAGCCAAGCAATAATTTTTTCATTCTGTGTTGTATTTTAATGTGTTAAAAAAAGGCGCGAGCGTTGCTGCATCTGCGTTACGTTATCATTATGATTTTGTGTAATAGCTTTCCAATAACCGACGGGCTGCTTCAAAAGAACTCATCTCATCATTGTTTACCATTGCTTCAAAGGTGGGAATTTTCTCTTTAATCAACGAATTTTGATAGAAATTATTTTTGAGACTTTCGTTGATGGTTTCGTACATCCAGTAGCGTGCTTGTTCTTTTCTGTTTTGTTCGAAGTATTTATTTTGTTTCACATGGTCAATATATTCGCGAATCATTTTCCAGATTGTTTCTACGCCGCCTGAATTTAACGATGAGCAGGTTTCAACCCGAGGTATCCAACCCGAACGGGTGGCAGGAAACAGATGCAGGGCATTGCGGTACTGGGCTTTTGCCAGTTGTGCTTTTTGCAGGTTTTGTCCGTCGGCTTTGTTAATGGCGATGCCATCGGCCATCTCCATAATGCCTCGTTTAATGCCTTGTAATTCATCGCCGGCGCCAGCAATCAGTATGAGTAAAAAGAAATCGACCATTGAGTGAACCGCTGTTTCGCTTTGTCCTACGCCAACGGTTTCAATAAAAATAGTGTCGTAGCCTGCTGCTTCGCATAAAATGATGGTCTCACGTGTTTTACGTGCAACGCCGCCCAGTGAGCCGGCCGATGGCGAAGGGCGGATGTACGCATTGGGCATCGACGAGAGTGTTTCCATGCGTGTTTTGTCGCCCAGAATGCTGCCTTTGGTTCGTTCGCTGCTTGGATCAATGGCCAGTACGGCCAGTTTGGACCCTGCTTCGATCAGATGTGTGCCCAGTGCTTCAATGAATGTGCTTTTGCCTGCGCCGGGAACGCCGGTGATGCCCAATCGGAGGGATTTACCCGCGTATGGCAGGCATTTGAGAATGATTTCCCGGGCTTTTTCCTGATGTTGCGGTAACGAACTCTCAATTAAGGTGACAGCCTGACTTAATATGGTTACATCACCCGACAGTATGCCGTCAATATACTCTTCAACCGTACGGTTTTTACGTTTGTTTTTTAAAAAACGCTGAGCAGCTGTTGGATTGACTGATGGCAGTGGTTCTACCCCTTTGTTTACTGAAAGGCCTTTGTATATGTGGTCGTTTTCGATGTGTTCCATATCGTGCGTAAACGGCATGATTAATAATGATTGTTTCTTTCAGGGGTAATAACGTTGAAAGAATAACGTGGGTTCAAAAAAAATGAGGGGATTTTTGTACGAAGAAAATAATGGGTGCTGTGCCAATTGGTTGTAGTGTTTTTTTTCTTCTTAATCCCCTCTTTTGTTTATTGGCTTACTACGGTTGACGATAGACGAAGTAACATGGTACTTTTCTTCGGGTCGTTGGAATAAACCGTGATGGATTTATTTTGGCGTCCTGAGCGTCCACGTGAATTAAAGGTGGCTTTGATGTTGGCTGTTTCGCCGGGGGCAATGACTTCCTTATCGGGTTGTGTTGCCGTGCAGCCACAGGAGGCTCTGACCTTGCGCAGAATCAGGTTGGATTTTCCTTTGTTGGTTACCACAAATGTATGAGATACCACATCGCCCGATTTGATTTCGCCGAAGTCGTAGCTGGTTTCACTAAACTGTATGTCGGCAGCATTGGCCAGTTGTGCTTCTGTCCAACTGCTAAAATCTTCTTCAATGGTGGCGCTGATGCTCAAACGGCCATCTTTTAGTTGTTTGCCGTTGATCGCCATGTAAAGCTGATCAACAACAAATCCCCAGTCGTCGATTTTTGAAGCGTCAAAAGAGGCTTTAATGGTTCCTTTTTCGCCTGGCTTTAAGGTAGCCGGTACCACTTGTACGGTGATATGTTTGGGTACCTGGTTGAAGGTGATGGTGGCCGGTTCTGAAGAGGTGTTGATGATTTCCATGCTCTCATTTTTCTTTGAGCCGGGCGTCACTCTCGTAAAGGACAGGTGAGATGATTTCAGACGAATATCGCCCATCTGACGGGGATAGATGTCTTCGATGGTTTTTTTGCGCGGCAACACATTACCTACAATACGCAACACTTCGGTCGGATTTTCGGCATTGGAGCTGATGGTAATGGATTTGTTAAAGTTACCCGGACGGTTGCGGGGATCGAAGGTGGCTTTTATGGTGCCTTTTTGGCCCGCAAGAACGGGTTGACGTGTCCACTCGGGCGTGGTGCAACCACACGATGAACGCACATTATGAATTACAAGGGGCTGTTGGCCTGTGTTGGTGAACTCGAAGGTGTAAGCCACCGGACCGGCATCCTCTTTTATGTCTCCAAAATCATGAATCTTTTCGTTGAACTTTAGGGCCGGACTGGCAGTTTGAGCTGAGGCCCAGGGCAGCATTGTAAATAATAGCAGTACGATGGTTAATTGTTTCATAATAGGTTGATATTTTATTAAATGTTGTTGTTTAAAGTCATTTTTGATGCAGTGATACAAATCTAATAAAAAGATTTCAGGTTGTGTTTTTTATGCAGAAATTATGCCATGCTACGCAGTCAGTCGTTAAAGGTTATAACGATTGTAGTTGGGCTGGTTGTGTTTTGTTAATGAGAAGTTAACCTGTTGACAGAACGATATGGCCAATTTTGCAGTGTAAGCATTTTTTGTGCTGGCAATAGGCTCTTTTGAGGTGTACCAGTGCTTGTGTTTGCGCTGCATTAATGGGGTGTATGCCCTGTTTTTGCCATTGGTTGATCAGGCTGTTTTGTTCGGGCGGCAGTAAATAAAGCCATTGCAGTGCTTTTTGACACAGCGGCTGTTGGTCGTGATACCGGCCATAGGCGAAGATGATTGGAACCAATGTGTTGATGATGATTAATTGGCGTGAACTTTTACCCAGATTTTTGATGGTATTTTTTGAGCTTACATTGGGCCGGTAATGGTTCTGCCAGTAACCCGACAGCGGCACCTCTATGATGGCCGTTAGTTCTTCAATGGTTTCGGCGGTTAATACCTTGTCGAGGGTCAGGGTTTCTTTGTGAAAGAGTGCAGCCAGCTGCATTAAGCGGATGGTCGGGAAGTTGGAGGGCCGCAATCGCATAAATTTCCAGTGGTGCGATTCAATGGCCCTTAAGTGGTATTTGGCAGCCAATACTTTATATTCGCGGGCGAGGATGGCGGTGTATTCGTCCTCTTCTACCAGATTGCTCAGGAAGCCGGCTTGTCCCAGAAAAAGCGATTCCAGTCGTATGATGTCGTCGCGGTTTTTTTGGATGATGGTCCAGGGCGTATTTCGGGCCAGCCGCTCAAAGGGATCGCCATTTATTCCAAAGCCAAAATTACGACACAGCAGGGTGAAAAATACTTCGTCCCAATTGTTTTGTGTACTATGCAGCAGGGCGTCAATCCGTTTCATTTTATGCTCCAGTTTTTCCACGAGAATGCGTTCCAGCCAGAGGCTTAGGTTGAAGGTCGAAAGATTTTTGAGATGCGGGGCACAGGCCACCCAGTCGGGGCTGAAGTATAGTTGCAGGTATTTGTTTCGCATTGTTTCTTCTACCGGCATCAGCCAGGCCGGAGGGGTCAGACCTGAGGTGGTGGTGGCTGTGTCGTCGTTTTCAAGTATCACATGCAGTATGACGTTGTTGTAGGCTTTGTCGGTTTCATGGTGGTGACGGAACCAATCGGATGCTTTTAAATGCAACTCAACATTGCCGGCCCAGAGCGTGCCATCAATTTTTATTTTCGCGTTGAAAAAATCGGGCCCTGAATCGGTGTTGGGAATTCCGGGGTGAATAATTTCAAGAGATTCACCCTGGGTGGTGGTGTATAATCCGGGTTGGTAAAGCCTGAATTGCCACAGGTAATGCATAAAATCTTCAGACATAAGGTTAAATGTTAAGTTGAGCTGTTACAGCCTGTTTTTGGCAGGTCAGTGGGCTATGTTTGCTCCTAAGTTATTGAAATATTGATTGATAACAAAATTTTTATGGGCTAAATAAAGTGGTGATTCTTTTTTGTGAATTAATTTGGAGGCTTTTTAGTGATCGGGAGGTGCTGTGGTTCGGTTGTTTTGGAACGGATTCTGATTTCCGATAAATTTTGGACTTCATTCGGTTGACTGATGGTTGCGTGGGGTGTTGATTGTCAGGCCCTAAAGGAGGGCGTTTGAGCGATGATGTTCAAATTCGGGGCTTGCCCGGTTCGGGTAATGTGCGTTTACTTTGTTGAACGATCATTTAATGAGCAGGTGCAACACCGATGTTGCTTTTTTTTGAAGATGGTTACGGGTGGTTTTTAATCTTTTTTTGTTAATCCATTTCGTTGAGAACTTGATCTCGTTTCGTCGAAGTCTTGATGTCGTCGTGTCGAAGTCTTGATGTCGTTTCGTCGAAGTCTTGATGTCGTTTCGTCGAAGTCTTGATCTCGTTTTGTCGAAGTCTTGATCTCGTCGTGTCGAGGTCTTGATCTCGTTTTGTCGAGGTCTTGATCTCGTTTCGTCGAGGTCTTGATGTCGTTTCGTCGAGGTCTTGATCTCGTTTTGTCGAGGTCTTGATGTCGTTTCGTCGAGGTCTTGATGTCGTTTCGTTGAGGTCTTGATCTCGTTTTGTCGAAGTCTTGATGTCGTTTCGTCGAAGTCTTGATGTCGTTTCGTCGAGGTCTTGATCTCGTTTCATCGAGGTCTTGATCTCATTTTGTTGAAGTCTTGATGTCGTTGCGGGGGATGGGTTGATCTTGTTTAAATCAAGTGCCCAACTCTTTATGAGGAGTTGGGCACTTTTGTTTATTTGGTTAAGCTATCCACATCTTTAAAAGAGGCTTTGGCAATGGCCTCCTTGATGGATTTTCCGGCTGAAAAGCGGAGGTTGATTTTTTTGACTTGAGAAGCTGAGACTTCATCTTCCGATTCAACCCCTTCACTGTTAAGGGTGAGATAGAACGAACCCCACGTTCCCAGTTGAACTGTTTGTCCGTTGAGTAAGGCCTGTATCAGAACTTTTTCGAGTTGTGCCAACGACATTTCGGCCTCTTTGGGGTTGAGGGTGGTTTCGTCGGCGATGCGTTTGGCCACCTCTTCTTCTTTTACCAGGCCGGTGCTTCGTAACGATAGATACCATTTTGCGGGTTCTTCCGGATTCCTGGGATTCTTGCGCTGAATTTTATTATAAAAAAGTGACATAATAAAAAATTTAGCCCATGAGGGCAGGTTAATAATTAAGTTGAAATCATCTCTGAATGATGATTTTATATCTCAATTTAATGTTTTAGAACGAAGTAGCTTTTGAAAAATTGACTGATGTCGTGTTTTTTTTGATAAAGGGCCTGATTTTGTACATTAACGTAATTAGTAGGTAGTTAGCCTCTCTTTTTAATGTTGGGCTTTGGCTGTAAATTTGAAATTAACGGCTTGTGCAGTCCGTAAAATTTGGGTTTACCATGGTGAGTGCCCATTTAAAAAGCAGGCGTAATACCGATGTCGGACTTTGAAATCAGGTTCTGATACGCTGTGGATTATACTTTTTTGCATGCCTGCCTCCCGTGGTGCAGCCAGTAGCATAATGGTTGGTTTTTTATGTAACGAATAAGATGTGGGGTTTCAAATAAAAAATTAAATTTGTGATAAGTCTTTAATTATTAAAATAAGAGAGTTCCTAAATACAATAATGAAGCTTTTGTTTTTTGCCACAAGTATTTTCGGGCAAGCACGATCTATTACATAACCTATAATCAAAAAAAATGAACTTTACTAAATTTTTAATGGTTCCACTTTTAGCTTCGGTTTTTGTGGGATGTAATGATGATGACAACAATGAGAAGTACAGTGATTTGACTCCGCAGGAGAACAAAGAAATGATGGAAGATGAGGCGCTTAAGGTGTTTGATTCACTCGAAGGGATGAAAGATCTCAAAGCAATGAATTTGGTTCAGGAGTTCGCCGACTTAATGGAAATAACCGGAACGTCTGACTCTTTTTTCAAGTCTTCGGTACAATCAATGGCTGCGCTGAAGAGTGACAATGGCGCAGTGTTGCTGCTTAAATCCGGATTTGATGACGATGCGGCTTTTTCTTTCATGGAGACTTTTAATGAGGCAGCCGGTATTTATACTTATGTGGCCGAAGAAGAGGACTGGGAACGAACCGATGCCACAGATCAGGTTACTTATAAATTTAATTCAGACGAAGGGGAAGTGACTGTTTCGCTGCATGACGTAACGTATGAAACTGTTAGTAATTCAGAGATGGAAGACGTTGTTTCTGATTTGGTAAAGTCGGCTGTCATAACATTGTCGCTTGACGATGAGATTTTAATCAGGGAGGAGTTTACAGCTCTTTACGATTCGGATAATGTTCCCACAAGCCTGTCGGAAGTGCTGACCATTGAAAATTATGAAATCACATATATGCTGTCGCGCAGTGATACTTCCGTTTCTTTGGATCAGTCGTTAAAGGTGGATGGCACCGATTTGCTTGTCATGCATTTTGACAGTGAAGGTTCTTTTGCCTATGATGATCTTCCGGCTTCAACGGGAATCGATCAGATTCCCGGTTTTGATTTTTTGGAAGCCTCGAATGTGTCACTTACTATCGGAAATTATGTGTTGACCGGCTACGCCAACTGGAAAAATTTTATTGCGGACACCAAAGAGGTTAATATAGCCATTGAAACCGAAGCAGACGCTCGCGCTATGGCCGAGGCTCTGAATTCAAATGTGAAAGTGGTGTTGAAGCTTTCTGATTCAGACGAGACTATTGCCACCAGCGATTTTTATGCTTATGAGATTGAGGGTTACGAAGATATGTGGTATTGGGATTACTCTCTGCGGATGGCGTTTAGCGACGGGTCTTATATGGATGAATCTTATTTTCAAACCGGATTTACGCAGTTGATTGAGACTGTTTCTGATTTTATGGAGTCGTTGGAGAATGAATAAGAGATTTTCATTCCGAAGAGACCTGTAAACTATGGCAAAAGGATGAATTTTGAATAGCCCCCGGTAAAACTGGTGGCGAAAATTGAAATAAAATTTGCAGCCCTGAAAGGGATGGATGTTTAGCGTATAATATTCAGACTTTTCAGGGCTTTTAGTGATCGGCCATTCATGAGTCGGTTTCAATTTACTTACTTTTTGGTTTTCACATCATAATAAGGCATTTATGAGAAGAGTGATCATAGCAGTGGTTTTGCTGTGTTTAATAGTTAAGGCTTCTGCGCAGGATGCAGGTGTAGAGAAGAGTGTCTGGGGCGTACAGTTAGGCATTTATCCAATTTCTTTATACAATGAATATCGGTTAACTAATTCTCTTGCATTAAGAAGTGAAATTGGCTTTTCGTACGGCTGGTCGGGTGGCGGCGGAATTGATGCCTCAAATTATTGGGCCATTATTCCCAATATAAATCTGGAGCCAAGATTCTACTATAATTTTAAGCGCCGAAACAGGTTGAATAAGAGAATTGATGGCAATAGTGGCAATTATCTGTCTGTTAATGTTGGATATACCGCAGGAGGTTTTGCTATTGCAAAAAATACAGAGGTTTATTCATCCTTTAATCTCATCCCAACATATGGTTTAAGGCGAAATATAGGGAAGAAGTTTAATTTTGAATTTGCATTTGGAGTTGGTCATTCATGGACTTTTAAGAAGTTTGACTATGTTAATTTCATAACGCGGGAAATAGAAACTTACGATGAAACAGTGTCGGAAGTGGCTTATGGACTCCGATTATCAATTGGTTATATTTTTTAGGATTGCGTTTGTTGACGTGCCATCATAAATTATTATGGTGGTTTTGTTTTTTTCTTGAAGCCAGGGAATTCAGTCGTGCATCATTGTATTATATTGATGTCATACCTTATTAATTTATGTTTTCTGACGGAAGGACGATGTGTTAATTCTGTTTGTTTCCTGAGCCGATTATTTATACTTTCCATTTTTCTGATGCCGGTAATTTTTTCTGGATGCAAAAGGAACGATCTATAGTTATTTTTTTAATATTATTGATGTGCTCTGCTTCGTCTGTATATGCTCAGACCCGGTGCATAACAGGAAGGGTTATTGACGACGTTTCCGGAAGGCCTGTAAGCGATGTTCACATCTATAATGAAGCCTCCTCAGCCGGTGTTTTATCGGATAGTTTAGGCCGGTTTTTGTTCTGCGGTATTGGGGCGGGCGACCTCATCGGATTTGAGCATATTGCCTATTACCTGCAGATGATAAGTGTTGATGATCGGTTGCCGGACACGATCACCATACGTCTTAATCAGCGATCCATACGCACCGGAGAGGTCGAGATTAAGGGTGTGGGGGCTGGTCGGGGCAGTCGCGTTTTACCGGGGCAGGCAACCATCAGTAAAAAGGAGATTATAGGGATGCCTGCTTTTTTGGGCGAAGCGGATGTTGTAAAGGCCATTCAGACGTTGCCGGGCGTTCAGACCGTCAGTGAAGGTGTTGGCGAAGTATTTGTAAGGGGAGGTGCGCCCGGTCAAAATATGATATTACTCGATGGCATGGAATTGATGAGCCCCATGCACCTGATGGGGCTGTATTCGGTATTTAATCCTTTGCTAACGCAAAAAGCAGAGGTTTATAAGGGCCATGCGCCGGCCGCTTTGAGCGAACGCATCTCGTCGGTTATCTCTGTTGTTTCGGTTGATCCATTGCGTTCCGATCAGCAAGTGATGGGGTCTCTTGGTATGCTAACATCAGGCCTGGCTCTGGTTCAGCATTCCAAAAATCAAAAGTGGGGTGTGTCGGTTGGGGCCCGACGGAGTTTTCTTGAGTTTTACGAGCAGCTTTCGAAGCTGGTGGTTGCCGATGATAAGAACTATTTTAATACGAGTGCTTATTCTTTTTATGATTTTAACGGACGTTTGGTTTACCAGCCGCGCAGTTCTGCGTTATTATCTTTTAACTGGTATCTGGGTGCTGATGCCTTTTATCTTAAAGATGCTTTAGCCGATTATGGCGTTGCCACCGATTTTGGGAATAAAGCTTTTACAATGGATTGGAAGCAGCAGGTTAATGCCTCGCACCGGTTTCTGGTCCGTATTGGCTATACAGAGGCGTGGTCGGCCTTTCACGGTAATGTGATGGATTATTTGGTGTCCTTTAAAAATTCACACAAGCGCTTGTTTTTGCAGGCCGAAGATTTGCACATTATCGGGAAGCACCATTTATCGTGGGGGGTAAAGATGTTTAACTATTGGTCGGTACCGCAGGATATGTTGTCGGTAATCGACAACGACAGTTCTGTTTATTACAATCGTTTCAGAAATCAACAGATTGATGTTTTTGTGGATGATGCCTACGCGTTGTCGCCTCAATTTACATTGTATGGCGGCCTGCGTCTGCACAATTACGTGAGTATTGCGCCTGATGCTTTTCCGGATTATAGCGGTTCGGAATATTCAGAAAGTGAATGGCATCAAAATAAGAAGTTTCGGGGGTTTTCATCTTCGGTGTCGGTACAATGGCAACCGCAACCACACCACCGTTTTAAGCTGGCCGGCGCCCGTCAGCTTCAAATGGTTCATCTGGCCAGTATTAGTTCGTTGCCACTGCCCAACGATATATGGATGATGTCAACGCCTTTTTTGAAGCCGCAGAAGGGTTATCAGTTTTCATTGGGCTATTATTATGAGAGACCTGCTTTTTTGTTGACGTCGGAAGTGTTTGCCAAAATGATGGATAACCAGGTGATTTTTAGTGTTAGTGAGGATGATGAGGTGCCTGTTTTTGAAGATCACTTTTTTGTTGGGAAAGGACGCGCGTATGGTCTGGAAATTAGTGGGAAGAAGAGAGAAGGACGGTTCACAGGAACGGTGAATTACACCTGGCTAAGATCTGAGCGCTCGTTTAATTCAATTGACCAGGGCCGATGGTTTCGTGATAAGTTCGACCGAACGCATGATTTGGCGCTTACAGGGACGTATAAATTGAAGGAAGGACTTGATTTTTCGGCGTTTTTTGTCCTGGCATCCGGCAATAATATCACCTTGCCTTCGGGCCGGATGTGGCTCATGGGTACCGTGATGAACGATTACGATGGCTATAACAATTTCAGGATGCCGGTGTATCATCGGCTGGATTTATCGCTGACCATGGCACTTAAAAGCCAACGATTTAAAGAGTCGACACTTGTCTTTTCGGTGATGAATGTTTACAACCGGGCAAATCCTTATTTTCTGTTTTATAAAGTATACCTGGGCGATAGTCCGTATGATATGGATGTCAGGGGATCGCAGGTTTCCTTGTTCCCGATACTTCCATCAATAGGGTGGCGTTTTAAGTTTTAAAATAACGTTGATATGAAATTTTTTTCTCTGATAGCACTTGTTCTGGCTTTTATATCCTGTACCAACGATATAGACTTAGGACAGCCTGATTACGAGTCAAAGATTGTGGTAGATGGCTATATTGAAAATGGTCAGTATGCTCACATCTATCTGACCATGAGTTCGCCATTTTTAACGCACTACGATTCTGCCTCTATTGCTGCCACATTTTTGAATTATGCAAAAATTACACTTTCCTCCTCAAAAGGCCAGGAGGAGGTTCTTACAATATTTAAGGGCGATGCTTCTTTCCCTCCGTTTGTTTACCGCAGCATCTCAATCAAAGGCGAGGTTGGCGTGCGGTATGATATTAAAGTGGAAACGGGCGGAAAAACGGCCACGGCCACAACAACCATTCCTCAGCCGCCGGTGGTTTCTGATGCGGGTTACCGGGTCATGTCCGACAGTACCGGTATTCCGGCGTATACTGTTTTGAGTTCCGACCGGCAGCCAATTTATCTTTTCCCGCGTGTCAGGAGTGCTTTGGCTAATGAGAATTATCATCCGAGTCAGTACGGTTGTGTGAAGATAGATCCCGGGGAGGGACTGGTGCTGCACAAATTATACAGGGTTCGTGAAATCAGGGTTTATTTATTTGATTCCAACAACTCGTATTACAATTCCTCATATCCGGAATATGAATATGCTTTGAATGACACCATAAGCCTGATTCCGGGTGCGGTCGATTCCATCTCGTATCGCGTAATAAAAAGTTTCTTTGAAGATGTGGAAGCTTTGGAAGATCCGTTTTCGTTTAATGGTTCTTCGATGGAGACCAATATTGAGGGAGGCATAGGCCGGTGGACCGGCATTGGCATCAGCCGGCCGATAACGATTGTTTCGCGGCCGGCTGAATTTTAAATTAAAGAATTCCTTTTTCTTTCAGTAACTCTGCCATTTCATCACGCACAGTATTGGCAGCCGCACGTGCTTTCCGGGCAAAGTCGTTGCCTTCGCCGGCATATATAATTTGTCGCGACGAGTTGACCAGCAAGCCACATTGGCTGTTTAACCCATGACGGGCCACTTCTGCCAGGCTTCCGCCCTGGGCCCCAACGCCGGGCACCAAAAGGAAGTGGTTGGGAATGATTTTACGAATGTCGGACAACATCCCGGCACGGGTGGCACCAACCACATACATCATGTTGCCTTCATTGCCCCATTTACTGGATGTTTTAATAACCCGCTCAAACAGGCGTTCATTGTTTTCGTTCATATACTGAAAATCGTCGGCGCCTTTGTTGGAGGTCAGGGCCAACAGAATAACCCATTTGTCCACATAGGTCAGAAACGGTTTTACGGAGTCTTCGCCCATGTATGGGGCTACCGTTACGGCGTCGAATTCCATGGCATCGAAAAAAGCGCGGGCATAAAGGCTGGATGTGTTGCCTATGTCACCGCGTTTGGCATCGGCTATGATGAACAGATCGGGATAGTTATAACGAATGTAGTTAACCGTTTTTTCGAGACTGTTCCAGCCGTTAACGCCCAGACTTTCGTAAAAGGCAAGGTTGGGTTTGTAAGCGACGGCCAAATCGTGTGTTGCATCAATAATTTCTTTATTGAAAGCAAACACAGGGTCGGAAGTGTCCATTAGGAAACGGGGTATCTTTTGTATATCGGTATCGAGTCCGACGCACAAAAAGCTTTTTTTGATTTTGATTTGTTCGAAAAGTTCTGCTGATGTCATGGTGTTTGTTTTTTATGCTGTTACGTCTAAATATTCGTGAGTTTATAAAGATTTAAGCGTTTTTGATACAGACCTTGTTGTGTCGAAAAATCTAATTTTACAGGTTTTTATTTTTAACAACAGCCAATTGTTGTTTTTGGTTACATTTCGCTTTCTCTCAGTCGTTCAGCGTTTTCTTCCATCTGCAGGCGATCAATTAACCCCTGAATGTCACCGTCGATTACCGCGGGTAAGTTATAAATCGTGTAATTGATGCGGTGATCGGTTACTCGACCTTGCGGATAATTGTAGGTTCGTATCTTGGCCGACCGGTCGCCGGTTGAAACCATGGTTTTCCGTTTGGAGGATATTTCATCCAGGTATTTTTGGTATTCCAGGTTGTAGATACGTGTGCGCAACTCTATCATGGCTTTATCCAGATTTTTGAGCTGTGATTTTTGATCCTGACAGGTAACCACAATACCGGTTGGTATGTGCGTCAGCCGGATGGCTGAGTAGGTGGTGTTCACCGATTGTCCGCCCGGTCCTGATGAGCAGTAGGTGTCTTTGCGAATATCTTCGGTACGAACCACCACATCAAATTCTTCGGCCTCAGGCAGAACAGCTACCGATGCAGCAGAAGTATGAACCCGACCCTGTGTCTCGGTTTGTGGTACGCGTTGAACACGGTGCACGCCCGATTCGTATTTAAGCACGCCGTAAACGCCATTCCCGGTTACGTTAAAAACAACCTCTTTATATCCGCCGGCAGTACCTTCGGATACGTGGGTTACTTCCACTTTCCAGCCTTTGCGTTCGCAGAATTTGGTGTACATACGGAATAAATCACCGGCGAAAATACTGGCTTCGTCACCGCCTGTTCCCGAACGTATTTCGACCACAGCATTTTTACCATCCTGTGGATCGGACGGCAATAGAAGAATTTTAATATCTTCTTCCATGGCCGGTAATTTTTCCTCCATTTCATCGAGCTCAGCACGCGCCATCTCACGCATTTCCTCATCGCTCTCATCTTTTAAAAGCGTTTTGGTGCTCTGGATGTTGGTTATTAGGTTTTTATATTCTTTGGAGACGTTTACCAGATCTTCCAGATCACGGTATTCCTTATTTAGTTTTATATATTTTTTGGTGTTAGCAATCACCTCCGGATCGGTAATTTGTTGACCTATTTCTTCGAAGCGCAGCCTGATGGCTTCCAGTTTCTCTAACAGTGAATTATTAATTGCCATAAACGTGGTTGTTTGTGTTATTGTAAAAGCATTTTTGGTTGGGTTTGGTTTGGTAGGGCATATGGTGAGCGTACCTAATACTCAAACTGTCCAAATTCGCTTTTAATGGTTAGATGTGCCTTGTCGGCCGCTTCGCAACGTCCAACAATCTGTCCCTCGATGTTAAACGTGGCTGCCATGTCAATAATGACCTGTGCCATTTCCGGTTTGACATAGAATTCCATGCGATGACCCATGTTAAATACTTTGTACATTTCACTCCATGGGGTTCCCGATTCTTTTTGAATGATGCGGAATAACGGGGGTACGTCAAACAGATTGTCTTTTATAATGTGAAGATTGTCAACAAAATGAAGCACTTTGGTTTGTGCGCCGCCGGAGCAATGGACCATCCCATGGATGTCGTGGCGGTGATTTTGCAGAATTTTTTTCACTACCGGCGCGTAGGTGCGGGTGGGTGAAAGAACCAGCTGGCCTGCATTTACGCCGAGGTTTTCGATGGCTTCGGTAAGTTTGTAGTGACCGGCATATACCAGGTCGGCTGGCACATGTGGATCGTAGCTCTCAGGATATTTTTCGGCCAGGTAGTTGGCAAATACGTCGTGGCGTGCCGACGTGAGGCCGTTGCTACCCATGCCTCCGTTGTACTGTTCTTCGTAGGTGGCTTGTCCGAATGATGATAAGCCTACGATGACATCGCCGGGCTGGATGTGATGATTCGAGATGACATCTTCGCGTTTCATGCGGCAGGTCACTGTTGAATCAACAATGATGGTGCGCACCAAATCTCCCACATCAGCTGTTTCGCCTCCTGTTGAGTAGATGGAGATACCGGCATCGCGCAGTTGTTGAAGCACTTCTTCTGTGCCATTGATGACGGCCGATACGACTTCTCCGGGAATCAGATGTTTGTTGCGCCCAATGGTCGACGAAAGCAGTATATTGTCGGTTGCTCCAACGCACAGCAGGTCGTCAACGTTCATAATGATGGCATCCTGGGCAATTCCTTTCCAAACCGACAGATCGCCGGTTTCCCGCCAGTAAAGGTAGGCCAGCGTTGATTTGGTGCCGGCGCCGTCGGCGTGCATGATGTTGCACCAATTATCGTCGCCGCCCAATATGTCGGGTATTATTTTGCAAAATGCTTTTGGGAATAAACCCTTGTCAATGTTTTGGATGGCCTGATGTACATCTTCTTTGGATGCCGAAACACCTCGTCTGTTGTATCTGGATTCTGAGCTCACGGTGTGCGTTTTGTTTGGTGGAAATTCGAAGTGCAAAAATAACACAATCTTTTGGTATCATCAACCTTGTTCGTTGTTTGACTCATAAAGTTTACGTTGTATGGTCTGTTATACCCCGTGTTCCCTTGTCTGTGGCCATTTTTATGCGCTATGGCTAATTCTGTTTTTTAATGCTACTTGCCCGATAATGCCTGCGGCATATCTGAAAATTTAATTTTTGAGTTTCTCTTTTGGTTTTAGTCTGGCATCATATTTCCCCTTAAATTGACCTTAAGTTTACCGGGCCGTTTCTTAAGGTACATTTTGTGTGATTGGTTTTAGATTGATTTGTATCTCAAATTTCTTGCTTTCGGTGAGTCCATTGGTATTTATTTTTTCGGTGTGGTTGTAATAACCAGGCGCTGAAATCTGTATGATGTAATCGTTATCGGGTTTTAGCAGTACATTGAAGATGCCTGAAGGCTGTATTTTGATGGTGGTATTTGTGCCTTCGGTACCTATGATGCGTGCTTTGGTATTTTCAGGTAAAGGCTGCTGATCACCGATGGATACCAATCCGCTGAAAACGGGTTGAATGACAGGTATTTCAAAGGAGAAAATATTGTCGATGCCTCTGCTGTTATTGCGTGAACTGCTGAAATAACCGGCTTCGCGGTTTTGGTGAAAGGTGATGCCAAAATCGTCGCTCATGGAGTTGATGGGTTGTCCCATATTCTGAATTTTCCACCGGTCGTCTTCGATATGTTCTGCTTCAAAAATATCAAGTCCGCCATAACCGATTTGTCCGTTTGAGCTGAAATAGAGCAGCCCGTTGTCTCTGACGTACGGGAACATTTCATCGCCGGCGGTGTTGATGTCTGGACCCAAATTAACGGGAACGCCCCAGTTATCGCCATCGCGAAAGGCCGTCCAGATGTCTTTTCCGCCTTTGCCTCCGGGCATGTCAGAGACAAAATAAAGGGTGTTTCCATCCGGCGAAACAGCGGGATGTGCATAGATCAGGCTATCGGGTCCCAAAACAACTTTCGTTGCATTACCCCAGCGGCCTCCCATTTTTTTGATGGTCCATATTTCGGCGCCTAATGGTTCGGGGCTGTCGAAACGGGTGCGGGTGAAATAGGCTTCCCGACCATCGGCAGTGATAGATAATACGCCATCTTCCCATTGGGCATTGGCCTCTTCTTCCATTAACAGTTCAGGCGTCATCCATTCGCCCCGTGAATTTTGAATGACCGTATAAATGGTCGAATAGCCCTGGCCTGTAATATGACTTTCTTGTCGGCGTTTTTTCTTTTCATTGCGCAAAGAGGTGAAATAGATCTGCGACGGGTCGTCGGGGGCTATAAATGGCGAAAAATCGCTGTTACGTGAGTTTAGTTTCCGCTGTTCTTCAATCTTATGGCGCGTTGGTGGAGGTGGATTGAGAGCCAGATTGCAGGAGGCTTTGCCATTATAGGCCAGCTGATCGCCAAATACTTCGGCCATATATTGGTCATAAAGTATTATTGCATCTTCAAATTTTCCTGTTTTTTGCAGTTCCTGTGCCTGATACAGTAATGTCTTTATTTCGGGATACTCATAGCGTATGGCTCTGCTAAAAGCCGAAGCAGCCCGTCGCGGTTGGTTGGTGCGTCTGTAACTGTGACCTAAATAATATGAAATTTCACCTTTATAATATTTGTTTTTTTCACGTCGGTACACGCGGTTAAGTGAGCCGGCGGCCCGGTAGTACTCGCCTATGTCGTACGTCTTTTTAGCCTTTCCCATGTGTCCGGTGCCCGAACAACCGCCCAATGGCAAAGTGATAATGACGATCAGAACTATTATTAGAATGTGATAAAACTGCTTCATGGTGTAAAGATAGTGAGTCGGTTTTAATAACAAACGCTCCCTATGAAACGGTTTTTATGGAAGTTTATTTTGTTGTTTGTTTTGGTTTTGTCTTTTGCCGGATTATTTTGGCTATGGGATGGTTTTTAAATATAACGCCATGTCGATTAGAACATGGCGTTACAGATACAAAAATGTTATAAAACGGAGTCCACTCCAAAAAGTTTATTTTATTGAATTTGTACTTTTTAACGTGTTGATATTTAATTAATAATACGCTTAAACAGGTTGTCGGAGTGAATCCTAAACTCAAGTGCTTGATAAGAAATGTTCAAATTCAAGGCTTGCGAAGTCCGAAAAATGTGAGTTTACTTCCGTAAATGATCATTTTGAGGACAAGCATAACGCAGAAGTTGGCTTTTTCTTGCAAGCATTATATATGTATTACTTCACCATAGGCTGCCGCAGCTGCTTCCATAATAGCTTCAGACATTGTAGGGTGAGGATGCACTGATTTGATGATTTCGTGACCTGTGGTTTCAAGCTTACGGGCCGTCACTAATTCAGCAATCATTTCGGTAACGTTGGCACCAATCAGATGAGCGCCCAGCAGTTCGCCGTATTTGGCATCGAAAATAAGTTTCACAAAGCCATCTTTGTGGCCGGCAGCGCTGGCTTTACCCGATGCTGAGAAAGGAAATTTCCCTACTTTTAGTTCAAATCCGGCTTCTTTGGCTGCTTTTTCGGTCATTCCCAACGATGCCACTTCGGGCGAGGTATAGGTACAACCCGGGATATTACCGTAGTTAAGCGGTTCGGGCGTTTGCCCGGCAATTTTTTCTACGCAGATGATGCCTTCGGCAGAAGCTACATGAGCCAATGCCTGACCCGGTACAATGTCGCCAATGGCATAGATGCCTTTGACGGATGTCTCGTAGAATTTATCCACTTTCACTCTTCCCTTTTCAACGGCTACACCGGCCTCTTCCAATCCTATATTTTCAATATTGGGCGTGATGCCTACAGCCGAAAGCACAATGTCGGTTTCAATGGTTGTCTCTTTACCCTTTTTATTTTTGATGGTAACTTTCACTTTTTTCCCGGAGGTGTTAACTGATGTTACTTCTGAGCTGGTCTGCACATCAATTCCGTTTTTCTTAAACGAACGAGCCAGTTGTTTTGAGACCTCTTCGTCTTCAACGGGAACAATGTTATCGAGATACTCTACCAGGGTTACTTTGGTTCCAATGGTGCTGTAGAAGTGGGCAAATTCACTTCCTATGGCTCCTGAGCCCACCACAACCATCGACTCTGGTTGTTTATCAAGTGTGAGCGCCTGTCGGTAGCCGATCACTTTTTTACCGTCCTGTGGCAGGTTGGGCAACTCACGACTACGAGCACCGGTGGCCAGCAGAATGTGTGGTGATTCCATGATTTCTGATGAGCCGTCGGCTTTGGTGACCTGCACCTTCTTATCAGACGTGAGTTTGGCAGTCCCTTCTATGACATCAATTTTATTCTTTTTGAACAAAAACTGAATGCCTTTGCTCATGCCGTTGGCGACGTTTCGGCTGCGTTTTACCATGGAGCTAAAGTCTGCTTTGGCAGTCCCGTCAATTGTCACACCATAATCGGAGGCGTGGTTGAGATATTCAAAGACCTGCGCGCTTTTTAATAATGATTTGGTTGGGATACAGCCCCAGTTTAAGCATATTCCACCCAGTTCGGAGCGTTCAATTACCGCTGTCTTTAAACCTAACTGTGATGCCCTGATGGCTGCTACATAACCACCGGGGCCACTTCCAATGACTAATAAATCGTATTTCATCCGTGTATAATTTGTTTGTATAGACCGGAGGGAACGTCACGTTTGCTATTTATCAGTGTTGCTGTTTTTTCGCAAACATGATTGTTTCATCCGCGTGTCATTTAATTTTTAATGATCGAATGAACTTTCATTAATTTGCAATGAGTTTGGTACTGTCTGCAAATTGTTCCTTGTTCATTATATTCGTAATGCTTTTGTTGCTGTAATACATTGAATGTTATTGTTTTTTCATTGTATTGCAGCGGTTGTAATTGTGTTGTTATGGTTTGAAATACCGGACTGACTATGCACTTAGACAAATTATTGTTCTGGCCCATTGTCTTCGGGTTTCAAATTCTAAACAAAAATTCGATAATAAGGTTCACGGATTCTACAATTCTCAGTTCGTACTTGTCATGAAATTTTAGTGACCGATAATAAAGCTTCATTTTTAAGGCTTGCGCAGCCCGGAAATTGTGAGTCTATTGTGGTAAATGGTTATTTCTAGGACAGGTATAGCGCCGACGTTATACTTTCACGCACTGGCTTGTAAATGTCTGACAAAAGCACGTGGACGGATACCAGCCATTGTGGGGTGTTGATCAATTATTTTTGAATCAGGTGTTTGACCGTTTCCCAAATTACAATTCCGGCCGAAACGGAGACGTTTAGCGAATGCTTGGTGCCAAATTGTGGTATCTCCAGCGACATATCGCACAGGTCGATGACCGATTGTTGCACCCCTTTAACTTCGTTTCCCAGAATGAGGGCGTATTTTTTATGGCTGTCGGGGACAAAATCAGTTAGCGGGACGCTGGTATCAACCTGTTCCACAGCAATTGTAATGTACCCGTTTGCTTTTAATAGTTTTACCGCTTCTTCGGTCTTTTCAAAGTACTGCCAGGTTACGGCATCTTCGGCACCCAAAGCTGTTTTGTGTATATCGTTGTGAGGTGGAGTGGCTGTGATGCCACATAAAAACAGAGATTCGAGTTTAAAGGCATCCGACGTCCTGAAAATGCTGCCTACGTTGTTCAAGCTTCTTATATTGTCAAGGACTGCCACGACCGGATGTTTTTGTGTGTTCTTAAATTCTTGTGTCGTAAGACGGTTTAATTCTGTTATTTTTAGTTTGCGCATGGTCTGATTGTTAGTCTGCAAAAATAATAAGAATAATGAGTTTATCAGGTGACTGTTTTTTCTTAACTTGATTTGTGTTAGTCCGACAACTTTTGCGGCAGATACGAAAGCTTCATTTTTGAGGCTTTCGCAATTCAGTAAATGTGATTTTTTTATTGTAAATGACCCGTTTGGAGGTGAGCGTAATGATAAAAATGGTGTTTTCTTGCTGATACTAATTAAGTAATCTGGAGAAACTGTTGAACCTGTTTGCGTTCTGTTGGTTTAATGTTAATTAGTGTTTGTTTATAAATTCAGACGCTTGAGCAAGAAAGGTCAAATTTGTGGCTTCCGTCGTTTGAGAAATGTGACTTTGCATTTGTGTAAATGCTTGTTTTGAAAGTGAGTATAACAAAAGGAAGATGGTTTCTTGCTGACACTGATCGTTGTTGGGTTTATAATCGTTGTTATATATTAAGATGAGTCGTTTAATAGTAATAAAATAGGTGTTTTATGAATATTCATGAGTTTCAGGCAAAAGGTATTTTGAAAAAGTATGGTGTCACCATTCAGGAAGGGATGGTCGCCTCATCGGCTGCCGAGGCTGTAGAAGCTGCAGCCGCACTAAAGTCACAAACGGGTACACAGTGGTGGGTTATAAAAGCCCAGATTCATGCTGGTGGCCGCGGGAAGGGTGGCGGCGTTAAGTTGGCTAAGAGTATGGATGAGGTTCGCAAAATAGCGGGTGACATGATCGGAATGACATTGGTGACGCCACAAACAGGTTCTCAGGGCAAGGTGGTTCATAAGGTGTTGGTTGCTCAGGATGTTTACTATCCTGGTCCTTCGGAGCGTGCAGAGTATTATCTGAGCATTCTGCTCGATCGTAAAACCGGCCGTAATGTGATTGTCTATTCGCCCGAAGGTGGCGTGGAAATCGAAGTGGTTGCCGCTGAACGTCCTGAAAAGATTTTTCGGGAGACGATAGAGCCAGGGATGGGGATTTTGCCTTTTCAGGGAAAACGTATTGCCTATAATTTGGGCTTGACGGGAGTTGTTGCCAAGCGAATGGTCGCTTTCGTTGAGAAATTATACAACGCCTATATTGCTATTGATGCGTCTTTGTTTGAAATAAATCCAGTACTTAAAACGACCGATGATTTAATTTTAGCGGTGGATGCCAAGGTTAATCTTGATGACAGTGCTTTGTTCCGACATCCTGAGATTGAGGCCATGCGCGATTTGGCTGAAGAAGACCCGGCAGAAGTCGAGGCCGCTGCAAATAATCTTAATTTTGTGAAATTAGATGGTAATGTAGGGTGTATGGTAAACGGGGCCGGTCTTGCAATGGCCACCATGGATGTTATTAAATTGTCGGGTGGGCATCCTGCTAATTTTTTGGATGTAGGCGGAGGCGCCAATGCTGAGACAGTGGAGGCAGGTCTTAAAATTATTTTAGCGGACCCGAATGTGAAAGCGGTATTGATTAATATTTTCGGGGGTATTGTTCGTTGCGACCGGGTGGCTAATGGTGTTGTGGAAGCCTATAAAAAGTTGGGTGACATAACGGTGCCGGTTATTGTTCGATTGCAGGGAACCAATGCACAGGAAGGTAAGGATGTGATTGATGGCTCAGGGCTCAAGGTTTACTCGGCGGTAACACTAAAAGAAGCGGCTGATTTGGTGAAGGAATTGGTGTAATCAATTGATTGTGTCGGATCTGATTTCTATCTTTGATCATCAATATCCTGTTAGAATGGTGAAAAATAGATTTATAGGTGCACATGTAAGTGCTGCCGGAGGTGTGGAAAATGCGCCCGTCAATGCGGCACAAATTGGTGCCAACGCATTTGCTTTGTTTACAAAGAACCAACGTCAATGGGTGGCTAAACCCTTGACAGAGGAAAGTATTAGTGCTTTTAAATACCAGGTTAAAAAGCTAGGGTTTAGTTTCGATCATATTTTACCGCACGATAGTTATCTGATTAATTTGGGGCATCCTGATACCGCCGGGATAGAGAAATCGCGGGCGGCATTTTTGGACGAAATGCAGCGGTGTGAGTTGCTGGGATTGAGGTTGTTGAATTTTCATCCTGGCAGTCATTTGAATCAAATTAGTGAGTCGGTATGTTTACGCCGTATTGCCGATTCTATTAATATGGTGTTGGATAAAACAGAGGGGGTTACGGCTGTGATTGAGAATACCGCGGGACAAGGATCAAATGTCGGATATAAATTCGAGCATCTGGCCGAAATAATACATGGGGTTGAAGACAAAAGTAGGGTTGGCGTTTGCATTGATACCTGCCATGCATATACAGCAGGTTATGATATTGCAACGGCTGAAGGATATGATTTAACGTGGCGGCAATTTGATGAAATTATAGGGGCTGATTATCTGAAAGGTGTGCATCTTAACGATAGTAAAAAGCCATTGGCCTCGCACGTCGATCGTCATGATAGTCTTGGAAAGGGGCTGATGGGTTCTGCCGTTTTTAGCCGTTTGATTGGTGATGATCGTTTTGAAAATATTCCGGTTATACTGGAAACCCCGAATCCCGGTTTATGGGCGGAGGAGATCGTTTGGCTCCGAAAGCAGGTTGAGAATTGAAACTATTTTGGTCTGAAATTTGATTTGTTGGAATAACAGATTAATATATTGTGGTATGCGTTGGTCTCATTTCCTCATCCTAATGTCGTTCATCTTGCTGTCTTGTGCTGCGGTCGGTCAAAACCCGTTGGCTGATGCGCATTATCACTACCTGAAAGGACGCGTGATTGATGGAGATACTCTGGCCAATATTTTATTGAATGAAGTGGTTGTTGTACCACCGTGGAAGTTTAAGAGTGAGAGAGAATACAAACGTTATAGTCGTTTGGTGCGGAATATAAAAAAGACATTGCCATATGCCCGCATTGCGGCCTCTAAACTTCAGATGATAAATGATAGTCTGCATCAATTAAAGACGGATAAAGAACGCCGACGGTATGTGAAGGAAGCCGAGAAACAGTTATTTGCTGAATTTGAGGCGCCACTTCGTAAATTGACGTTTTCTCAGGGGCGTATGTTGATCCGGCTGATTGACCGTGAAACAGGTAATACCAGCTACGATTTAATTAAAGATTACAAAGGGGGTGTTTCTGCTTTTTTTTGGCAAGGCGTCGCCCGTTTGTTTGGTGCCAATTTAAAAGATGAATATTGTCCGGACACAGATGATAAGATGGTGGAACATATTATTGCGTTAATCGATATGGGGCTTCTGTAGCGCTTTATGAAATTATTTAACGGTTAATCGGTGACGGTTAACCGTTAAATTTGTTAACTGGTTTATCAGGCTACCGGCTGCTCTTCGCCTCCGCTTTCGCGAATTAGTTTTACTATTGCATTTACAATGTTGGTGGCGCCCTGTGCCACTTCCAGAATGTTGGCATCAAGCATATAGCATGGCGTGGATGCTATTTTATGGCGGTGGTCAACAATAACTTGCCCATGTGTACTTCTTATGTGTTTGCTGCCCATTCCTTCAATAGCTTCTATGGTGTTGGGATCATTACCAATTGTTAATTTAAGATTGTTTAAAACCTTTGCAATGAGCACTGGTGAGATGCATAAAGCACCAATGGGTTTTTCTTTAGCGTGAAAAGTATGTATTATTTTTTCAATATCAGGGTTCACTTTACATTCAATGCCATCGAGGGCGAATGAGCAAAGGTTTTTGGCGACCCCAAAACCACCAGGAAATATAACGGCTTCAAAATTGGATGATTTGAGAGCTGTTGCCGGTTTTATTTTTCCACGCGCTATACGGGCCGCTTCGCACAATACGTTGCGGGTTTCGGTGGTTTCTTTACCGGTTAGGTGATTTATAACATGATATTGATTGATGTCAGGGGCGAAAATTTCATAATCAAAGCCTGCGTTGGCTATGGCCCAAAGGGTGAAAACCGATTCGTGAATTTCGGCTCCGTCGTACACCCCACATCCCGACAGGACAACAGCTATTTTCTTTTTCCCGGTCATAGTTTTGTTTTTTAGTAGGTTTCCGGGGCTAATTTAAGGTTAATTGTCAAATCGCACAATAGAGCAGATCCTGCTATAACAAAAAAAGACGCTTCATTGAAGCGTCTTTTTTTATATGTAAATCAGTTATTGATTATTGAATGGTTGATTTGAAAGTTGCATCTTCAAAATATTTTGCAAATTCCATATCAGTAGCAGCAGTTGCTTTGTAAGCAGCGTCTAATTCAACAGCTTTACGCAGGTTGCTGAATACTTGGTTGGCTTCGTTGGTGCGGGCACCAACAATTGCTTTCAAATAGTATTTTTGAGCAACTTCCATGGTGTTGGCATTCAACGTTGCAGTGGCACCTGCATAATCTTTATTCAGGATACGAGCTAAAGCAGCGTTGCAGCTAGTACTGTTACCGAAGTAACGAATAGCTTGTTCGTACTGGCCTTTTTTCAATGCAACAACACCCAGGTTATTGTCGAGTTCTTTGCCAGCACCAGCAGCAGAACCGAAGTATTCTTCAGCTTTGGCAATGTCACCTTCTTGCAAGGCCACAGCACCCAAATTGTTCATCACTTCAGGTTGATTTGCTTTTACTGAGTTTGCTTTTTCGAATGCAACTTTAGCACCGCTGAAGTTACCTTGCAGATAAAGAGCATAACCTACATTGTTGTGGGTTCTCCAGTCGTTGGGGTATTGAGCAGCAGCTTTTTTGTAGATTGCTTCTTTTTCGGTTGCATCTTTGGTCAATGTACCAGCATAAAGAATTTCTTCGATGGTAAGGTCAGCAGGATTGCTGCCAGCCAATTGAGAAATTTCTTCGTCTGATTTACCAATTTCTTCTACGTTAACGCTCATTTTTGAACGACGCAATTGAGGAAGAATCTCTTTTGCAATCACTTCAAATGTTTGAGACATGTTTTTGATTTCACGTTCACGTACTTCAGGATCGGTATACATAGAAAGAACACGTAGAATCAGGTCTTTGTCCTGAATTTCGCTTTTTTCCATTAAAGCTTTGAAACCTTCCCAGTCTTCAGGCGTGCTTTTCAAATCGAAGAAGTTATCTTCTTTAGCTTCGTCAACTTTTGCTTTTTTCAGTTGTCCGGCTAATACTTTTTGGGCTGAAGTTTCACGTCGGGAAGCCAAACGGGTATTTAAATCCACAGCACCGTCGGGTGATGCATAAGCTGAGATAGAAGCCCCTTTGAATTCTTTGTTTTCAGCGGCTTTAACTTCCTTGATGAATTCATTCAGTTTCTTAACTTCATCTTTGGTCAGTTCTGTTCTTCTGATGTTAGCTTGTTGAATCAGGTAAAGAATTTCAGCAGTTTTGGAGATAGGAACAATTCTTTTGAATTGGTCAGCTCCAATAGAACCCAAAATGCCTTGTGCGGTAACCATTTCGGCTGTTGAAATAACACCTTCAGCAATTTTAACCGGTTCAAAATCTGCAGTAGCAGTACCACGGGTTGCTTTAATACGAACTACCAGGTCTGACACTCTCATGTCTTTGTTGTAATCAACAGAATTGGTGTAGTTAACCTGTCCGCCATTTAATTTGGAAATGACTTGATTGTTTCCAGTGGCTTTTTCACCTTGAACAGTGTAGCTGGGAAACGGTGTTTCGCCACCTTCATAAACTAAAACCGGGGTTGCGGTTAAAGTTGCTTTGGGGTCGAAGTAACCACCTGGAATTTGTACTCTGATATTGGCCTCTACCTTACCACCTTGAGCTTCAAGCACC
Organism: Geofilum sp. OHC36d9; assembly: GCF_052400685.1. Taxonomy (NCBI): domain Bacteria; kingdom Pseudomonadati; phylum Bacteroidota; class Bacteroidia; order Marinilabiliales; family Marinilabiliaceae; genus Geofilum; species Geofilum sp. OHC36d9. Next base: position 87,533 of record NZ_JBQTGJ010000002.1, on the reverse strand, counting down.
TCGGGGGTTACGGTGTATTCAATATCTGGAGAATTGGTTCTCATCTTATCAAGACTTGAACAACTAGCAACAACCGTAGCCAGTGCCAGATAACCAAAAAATTTCATACTTGTTCTTTTCATAATGTTAGCTTAATTATTTGTTCTTGAACTTATTCTAAACTCTCTCACAAATATAATAATGTTTTCAAAAATCTAAAGAAACTCGCGGGTTTTATCCGTTTTAAATAGTTTCAATTTGTAAATATCTTAAAATTTCTTTGTTTATGCAAAGAAACTTTTGCGCGGTCAATTATCATGGTTTTTATTACAGTGCCGAATTTTTTTATTTTTTTATCTTCCCGACAATTTTATTGATTCGTATAATTGAGACCCATATTATAAAGGGTGAAGGCCCATTTGTCGGCTACTTCATCAATTTGCATGGCGACAGGTTTGCCGGCGCCGTGTCCGGCTTTGGTTTCTATTCGTATAAGGACCGGATTGGGACCCGAATAATTTTCCTGCAGGGTTGCTGTATATTTGAACGAATGAGCCGGTACGACGCGGTCGTCATGGTCGGCTGTTGTTACGAGTGTTGCGGGGAACAGGTCGCCTTTGGGTATGTTATGAAGCGGCGAATAGGCGTATAGGTATTTAAACATTTCTTCGCTGTCATCGCTGCGGCCGTAATCGCCAGCCCAGGCCCATCCAATGGTGAAGTATTGGTAGCGTAACATGTCCATGACGCCAACTGCCGGCAGTGCAACTTTAAACAGGTCCGGGCGTTGGTTGGCAACAGCACCTATCAGTAATCCGCCATTGCTACCGCCCATCATGGCCAGTTTGTCGGGATTTGTGTAGCCTGTCTCAATCAGATATTCAGCTGCCAGGATGAAATCATCGAAGACATTTTGTTTGTTCATCTTTGTGCCACTATTGTGCCAGTCGTCGCCATATTCACCCCCTCCGCGAATGTGCGCATTTACATATACTCCGCCGTTTTCGAGCCAGGGGATCAGACGAACGTCAAAGCCCGGTTGATACACAATATTAAAACCGCCATATCCATATAATAAGGTTGGTTGTTGGCCATCCATCGTGCATCCTTTTTTATGAACGATGTGTAGCGGTACCTGTGCGCCGTCGTGAGCCTGTACAAATACCAGTTTTGTTTCGTATTCATCAGGGTTGAAATCGACTTTAGGTTTAAAATAGAGGGTTGCATCTTGCGTGCTCAAATCAAATTCGAGAACCTGATGAGGTGTTGTATAGGAGGTGAATGTGTAGTAGATGCGGTTTTCGTCTTTAACAGGTTCGACAGACGTAACGGCGCCATTGTCAGTAGGTAGATTTATGTTGTACAGAAAATTGCCGGTGATACTAAAAACTTTGAGCTGACTTTGTGTGTCGACCATATAGTGTGCAATAATAAAGTTGTTGGTCAGCGTTACGTTTTTAAGAACATGACTGCTTTCGGGTAACACTTCGTTCCAGTTGTGTTGTCCGGGGTTGTTGGGGTCGATGGCAACCAGACGGTAGCGTGGGGCATCCTGATTGGTCAGAAACAGAAGTTTTTTGTTTACCGTAGCAATGTAGCTTGTTTCAGAAGTCATCGAAGTGTCCGCTATTATCCACTCGCCATCATTAGTCAGATTTTTAAGTGCAACGGTATTTCCTTGCGTGGACTCGCCGGTATAAAGGAGTAGATACTGATTTTCATCGGTTACTTTGGCTGTGTATGTTTGAAGAGGCTTTTGCAGATTTTGATAAATTAATACATCTTTATCCTGAGCGGTTCCCAGTTTGTGATAATATATTTTTTGGAAGGTGTTACTTCCCGAAAGCTCTTTGCCTATGCCGGGTTGGTCGTATCTACTGTAGAAAAAACCGTTGTTGTCCCACGACAGGTCTGAGAATTTTATCCATTGCAAATGATCATTCAGGTCTTTGCCTGTTTCAACATCGCGAACAAAAACTTCACGCCAGTCGGAGCCACCTTTACTAATGGCGTAGGCAATGTATTTGCCATTTTCAGAGAGCGAAGCGCCCCCAAGCGACGTGGTACCGTCATCCGAAAAATGATTGGGGTCAATCAGAATTTTTTCTTCGTCTGTGCGAATGTTTTTTGCATATAGAATGGCGTGGTTTTTAATACCGTCATGTTTGTAGTAGAAAAGGTAATTGCCTTTTTTTTCAGGTGCGGAGATACGGTCGTAGGCCCATGTCTCTGCCAGACGGGTTTTTATTTTGTCGCGAAAGGGTATGTCGTTGAGATATCGTTCGGTAATTTGGTTTTGGGCTTCCACCCAGTCTTCTGTTTCTGCGGAATTGTCATCTTCGAGCCAACGATAGGGGTCGGCTACCTGATGACCAAAATAGACATCTACTGTGTCAACTTTAGCTGTTTTGGGATAATTGAGTTGTTGTTGTTTATTGGTACAGGCGTTTGTCATAATTAGTGTTGAGATGACGACGGTTGAAAGTAATAGTGCTTTATTCATTGCTGTAGAAGTTAGATAAAGGTGTCTAAAAAATTTTATTTTGTTTTTTCAGCCGGTTTTCAAATAGTTTGCCGATTATCCATCCGGCCATGCTTCCGACTGTTGCGCCTGATATTAAAAGGCCTTTAAGTTCTGTTTGTGTAAAAATCATATTTGAGAGCCATGCCAGAAGGATGCCGGCTACCAGGCCTAAAACAGTGATTCTTGAGAGCCAGAGTCCTTTCGCAACGATTTGATGCGATGAATGAAGATGACGAAGTATCTGTTGACGTGATGACTGGAAGTTTTTTAGTTCCGGGCTTTCTTCTTTTAACCATTTTGTCAATTGTTGTGTCATGGTATCCATGGTGTTAAACAAATGCGCACATTCGTTACACTCTTCTTTATGTTGTGAGAGTACATGCATCATGCGTGGCATGATTTCAAGGTTATAGAATCGGGCTGCTTCCCGGGGCGTCCCTTCCAAACGATTGCTTAATGTTTCATGCCAGTCAGAAATGGTTGTTTGTTGTTTCACTTATGTGCTCTGATTATGGTTAGTAAGTATTCGCAATAAAATGTTAGTATTTACAGAAAGTGTTCAAATTTAAGGTTTTCGCAGTCCTGAAATTGTGCGTTAAAATGATAAATGACCATTTTAAGGACAAGCGTATGGTCGGATTTGAACTTTTGTTTTAATCACCGGTTAAACAAAGGTCGTTTAAAAAATGATTTTTTCCAATGCTTAATATTATTTGAGCATAAATTAGACAATAAAAAACGCTTCCGAGGTTTTCGAAAGCGTTTTTTTGTTTAGATGCCTAATCTTTATTCTTTGGGGAGTAAAACTTTTCTTGAAAGTTTTAGTTTCCCTGATCGTGCATCAATATCGATAAGCTTAACTTCAATCATTTCACCTTCTTTGAGGACATCTTCGGTTTTTTCAACACGTTTCCAATCAATTTCGGAAATGTGAAGCAGACCGTCTTTGCCTGGCAGAATTTCAACAAATGCGCCGAAAGGAACGATTGATTTCACTTTGCCTTTGTATATTTTACCGACTTCAGGAATAGCAACAATCGCATTAACGCGAGCCAATGCATTGTCAATTGCTTCTTTGTTATCGGCAGAAATGTCGACATTTCCGAATTGGCCTTCTTCGGTAATGGTAACAACGGTTCCTGTTGTGGCTTGTATTTCCTGGATGATTTTTCCACCAGGACCAATCACGGCGCCAATCATTTCTTTAGGAATCCGAATGGTTACAATACGAGGTGCGTGAGGTTTGTAATCTTCGCGCGGTTCGCTGATGGTCTCTTTGATTTTACCGAGAATGTGCATCCGGCCTTCTTTGGCCTGATTTAATGCTTTTTCAAGTATCTCGTAAGATAAACCATTCACTTTGATGTCCATTTGTGTGGCGGTAATTCCTTTTTCCGTACCGGTCACTTTAAAGTCCATGTCACCAAGGTGATCTTCATCACCCAATATGTCAGAAAGAACAACGTATTTGTCACTTTTGGTATCGGTAATCAATCCCATGGCAATACCTGAAACGGGACGTTTGATTTTAATACCGGCATCCATTAGTGCCAGAGTCCCGGCGCAAACGGTTGCCATTGATGACGATCCGTTGGATTCCAGAATATCCGAAACCACGCGGATAACATAGGGTGAATTTTCGGGTAGCATGCCTTTTAATGCACGCATAGCCAGGTTTCCGTGACCAATTTCACGACGGCCGGTACCTCGGTATGGTTTGGCATCGCCTGTTGAGAACGGTGGAAAGTTATAGTGCAATAAGAAGCGATCGGTGGAGTGGTTCAGGACATCATCAATGATTTTTTCGTCCATTTTGGTCCCCAGGGTAACAGTGGTTAACGATTGGGTTTCACCGCGGGTAAATATGGCAGATCCATGAGGTCCTGGCAGGCAGTCTACTTCGCTCCAGATAGGACGTATTTCAGTCATCTTACGGCCATCGAGACGGATACTTTCGTCAAGCATTAAACGACGTACGGCTTCTTTCTCAACGTCGTGATAATAACGTTTGATGAGTTCCATCGGGATCTCTGATTCGTCCGTATCAGGGTAATTGGCAGCGATGAATTCGTCGACAACGGCTTTAAAGTCGCTGGAACGTTCGTGTTTATTTGGGTTTGCTTTTTTGGCTACAGCATAAGCTTTGTCATAAGTTCCTTTCCAAACTTTATCACGCAGTTCTTCGTCGTTTTCTTCGTGGCAGTATTCTCTTTTTTCAGTTTTGCCCACTAATTCGGTTAGTTCCATCTGAACTTTACAGTGAACTTTAATTGCTTCGTGAGCTACTTTCATAGCTTCAAGCAGTTCGGCTTCGGATACTTCCGACATTTCACCTTCAACCATCAGGATGTTGTCGAAAGATGCACCAACCATAATGTCGAGGTCTGCTTTGGCTAACTGGGAAGCCGGGGGGTTAACAACGTATTGACCATCAACACGGGCAACGCGAACTTCAGATATGGGACCATTGAATGGGATATCGGACACAGCCATTGCTGCAGAGGCAGCCAGACCTGCCAGCGCATCCGGGGTGCTCTCTTTGTCTGCCGAAATAAGGTTTACAGTAACAAAGGTGTCAGCATGATAATTGTCGGGGAAAAGTGGACGCATGGCTCGGTCGATTAGTCTTGAAACCAAGATCTCATAATCGGATGGCCGGGCTTCCCTTTTTTGAAATCCGCCGGGAAAACGTCCGGCAGCAGCATATTTTTCTTTGTATTCAACCGTTAGAGGCATGAAATCAGTGCCCGGTTTTGCTTCCTGTGCCGATACTACAGTGGCCAGGAGGTAGGTGTTACCCATGCGTACAATGACTGAACCGTCGGCCTGTTTGGCCAGCTTGCCGGTTTCAATCACGATTGACCTTCCATCGCCAAGGTCAATCACTTTTTCAATTGGCTTAATCATATTTTATTCTTATTTATTCTGTCCAAAGATAAAGATAATCTGTGGACCAAAAGCTTTAATAAATCAATAATCATGTGTGTGATTGAATTTTCTGTTGTTTTTTTTGGAAAAATGGCGTTATAGCCTGTTGTGTCAAAAGTGATTCATTTAAACAAAAAAAGGCAACTTCTTTAACGAAGCTGCCTTTTTTGTAAGCCATTTGGTTATTATTTACGGATTCCTAAATCCTTGATAATAGCCCTGTAGCGTTCAATGTCTTTGGCTTTAAGATAATCGAGCAAATGCCGACGTTTTCCTACTAATCGTACCAAAGAGTGTTCTGTGCTATAATCCTTCTTATTTAACTTGAGATGCTCAGTTAAATGCGAAATACGGTGTGAAAATAATGCAATCTGGCTCTCTGGAGAACCAGTATCAGTATTAGACTTTCCGTACTTTGCGAAGATTTCTTTTTTTACTTCTTGATTCAAATACATAACAGTTTGTCTATAATTATTTTGAGCAGCAAAGATAGCTTTTTATATTGGTAAAAAGCAATAGTTCAGATTTGTTTTTTGTGAAAACTACAAACTATTTTTTTTTGCATAATCTTCCATCTCCTGATTGTACGTCTCTTCAAATTTAGAGCGGTCGAAGTCAAGTTGTAATTTACTGTTGTTTGAAATTTGGCGTGAAAGGCCATTTAAAATGTCGTCTTTAGCCACTTCTATGGCTACGAAAGCCCTGTAGCGTTTATTGTCAAGGACACTGGCTTTTTCGCAGGTTACAACAATGTTGTTGAGTGTTTCTTCGGCTACCTCGCGCGTCATATTTTCGAAGGATTGTTCGAACTCGCCGGCGTCGCCTATTTCTCTTTCGTTGGCGTAACGTTCGGTGACGGTTTTAGTGGTCGAGTTAATAAGTGTCGTTAATCGTTGTTTGGCCAAAATAAGTGCTTTTTCTTTGGCCAGTTGAAGGTCTGAGCTAGTCGCCATAGAGGTTGCCCGGAAGAAGTTTTTGTCTGAACGACCGGCATTTTCACATGGCATTTCTTCCAGAATAGTGCCAATTTCATTGTTGCTGGCTGCCTTGGTAACGGCTTTTTTTGATTTGCAACTGCTGAATCCTAAGGATAAAATAAAGACTAATGATAGTCCGATTAAATAATTTGTTTTCATAGTTTTCGGGATTTATTCGTAAAAATTTTAAAATTCAAGTGTGATAATATCAAAAAGTAAGCCAATTTACGAAAATATGTTTTGATGGGTTTTAATTTACTCTGAAAAATAATAGTAATGACGAATAACGTTTTTTAAGATTAACTGTATTTGTGTGCATTTATGATTAACTTGGTCAGTCTTATGTCTGATCCCGGAAACTAAAAATGTTGTTGTATGAAATCTTTTTGTCTTTTATTTATATCGTTTGGGCTTTCTATTACATTTTCGTTAGAGGCTCAAAATAGGGTTGTAAATGGCCGGGTTTTTACATTGGATTCGCTGCCGGTAGCCAATTTCACTGTTGTGGCTCAAAAGAGTGGTGCTACTATAACAACTGATTCGTTGGGCTATTTTAATATCGTAACATTGAACAAAGATGTGCTTGTTTTTGAGGGGAAGGTATTTAGAAATAAAAAAGTAAGAGTTACACCAAAGCTTGACGATACTTTAGTGGTGAAGGTTGATTTTAAGATGACTGAAGAAAATGAGAAGTTAGCTATTGGATATGGTTATGTGAGTAAAGATAATCTGACTAATGCCATCAATCGTCTGGATCGTCGACAACAGGATTTCTGTAGTTATAATAATGTGTTTGATTTAATAAAAGGTCGTTTCCCGGGTGTTCAGGTTAATGCTGGCGGAGCGGAGCCTATGGTTATTATTAGAGGCGTTAGCTCGTTGACGTTATCAAGTTGTGCGTTGTATGTTGTTGATGGCATGGTGGTTAGTTCTATCGGTTCTATCAGCCCGTGCCAGATTAAAGATATCTATGTAATTAAGGATTCAGCAGCTGCTATTTATGGAAGCCGTGGCGCAAACGGAGTGATAATGATTACGACTAAAAATGGTGAAGATTAAAAAAAAGTAAGCCGCCGCTCGAAAACAAACGGCGGCTTGAAAGCACCATTGAAGGAATGGTTACTTATTGCGAACCAAAATCTTGAATTCCCAGGAATCAAGATCGATGTGTTTGATTGGATATTTGTTTGGTGTCTTCATAAAATAGTCGGTGTAACCTGCTTCAATGGAATCGGGGAGACTAATGGAGATGGGAGTTGGTGATAGGTTAAAAATTGCAGTGACGCTGTTTTTTTCTTTTTCTCTCTTAAATGCCACAACCTTATTGGAGTCTGATGTTTGAATTAGTGTGGCATGGCCACCGGCAGTTCCGTTCCATAAGGCTTTATTTCCTTTTTTTAGAGCGATGAGGTTTTTATAAAGATCGGAAGCCGACAGATCGGACCAATTGATGGTGTCTTTATCGAAAAACGACAGTCGTTTATTGAGCCCGGCTTCCTGTCCGTTGTATATAAGCGGACAGCCTTCAACAACAAATGAAAGGGCAGCAAAGGCTTCTGTTGCGTCACCCATTCTTTCTATGGCGCTCCCGTTCCAACTGTTTTCGTCGTGGTTTGAAGTAAATTGTAATGGAAAAGCGCCCAATGGGTAGTTTGCATTCAATGTTTTGAGATAGTTAGCCGCCTCGGCCGCCGTTTTTTTACCCTGTGCAATGTCATTCATGATGTGATGAAAAGCCCAGCCATAGTTGGCATTGAACGCATTGTTCAGGAGGGCTGTTTCGGCTTCGTCTTCGGCAAGCATAAATATGGGTTTAATGCTATCAAGAGAAGCCCTGGCATCTTCCCAGAAATCAACCGGGACCATGCCGGCGACATCGCAACGGAAGCCATCGATATTTGTTTCTTTGACCCAAAAGCACATGGCCTCTTTCATGGCGTTTCGCAGACCGGTCTGTGAATAGTCCAGCTGGGCGACGTCGGTCCAGTCAAAAGGCGCGATTATATTCCCCAGTGAGTCTTTGCGATACCACTGAGGATTGGAAGAGAGCCATTGGTGATCCCATGAAGTATGATTGGCTACCCAGTCGATAATGACTTTCATGCCCATTTGGTGAGCTTTATTAACCAGCGATTTGAAATCGTCCAGCGTTCCGAATTCGGGGTTGACCGCTTTATAGTCGCGTATGGAATAGTAACTGCCCAGCGTGCCTTTGCGGTTTTTTACACCGATGGGATATATGGGCATAAACCAAAGGATGTCAACACCCAATTCTTTTAAGCGGGGCAGGTGTGTTTCAAAGGCTTTAAAGGTGCCGGCATCGGTATACTGCCGGGTGTTTACTTCATAAATAGTTGCTTGCTGAGCCCAGACTGGCATCGGGGTTTTACTTACTTTCGGTTGGTTAGGTCGCTGCTGTGTCGCATTATGGCACGAAAACATTATTATGGCCATTAAAGCGACTGTGATGTTTTTTCTTATCATGGTGTTGATTTTATTTTAGTGTTTGTCTATAAAGTCAACTTCTGCGTTACGCTTGTCATAAAAACAGTCATTTACGAAAAGTAAACTCTTTGATTTTTATGACTTCGCAAGCCTTGAATTTGAACTTTATAGCCAGACTTGCGAGTTTATGGACAGGTACATTATTTTAGTTCGATAATTCGTCCCGATTTGGCGGGGATTGATAGTTGTCCTTTAATGGGGAGCGTCTCTCCCGACAGTACATCCTTGCCGATCTGATATTGGTCCAGTATTTCTGAAAACCGGTTTAATTGCAGGTCGTTGATTGTTTCGTTGTTATTATTGAGTACCACCATAACGGCCTTTTTATCCAGATATCTGAAATAGACATAAATATCATTTTCGGGAATGAAATGCATGGTTTTGCCTTTTTGCAGAACGGGGCTGTTTTTTCGGTAATTCAATATTTTCGTCAGGTAGTTAAATATTTCGTTTTGACGAGTTGTTCGACCTTCGGGTTTAAATGCATCGATGCTGTCGCCTGCCCAACCGCCGGGGTAATCTTGGCGAATATTGGCGTGTCCATCGGCCCCATTTCCGGTCATGAGTATTTCGCTGCCATAATACCATTGAGGAATGCCCCTAACGGTCGCTAAAAAGGTAATGGCCATTTTCATTTTGTTGACATCGTCGCCAAGAAAATGAGCCAGTCGGCCCATGTCGTGGTTTTCGCCGAAAACCACCATGTTGTTTGGATAGGGGTACAGATGGTCGTCAGCCAGAACGTTGTAAAGTCGCATTAAACCGGAACTCCATCCTTCGGATTCGTTAAACGCTTTTCCTATGGCTTCGGCAACGGGGAAGTCCATAAGGCTTTTAAGATGTGAGTTGTACCCGTCTTTGTTTGGGAAGTCCTGTTGCCAGTAGGCCAGTTTGGATGGTTCTCCAATCCATGTTTCTCCCACCACCGTGAAGTTTGGGTATTCTTCATTGAGACGTTTCATCCACTTAGCCATGCCATTTTTGTCGGGATACGGATAAGTATCCATTCGAATACCTTGCAAACCGGAATATTCGATCCACCAAATACTGTTTTGAATAAAATAGTTGAGGACTAACTCATTTTTCAGATTCATATCGGGCATGGTGGTGTCAAACCACCCTTTGGTTGTGAGGTCGAGGTCGGCTTGCGAGGCATAGGGATCTGAAACTGTGCTTAACCGATAGTTTGAACGTGTGAATTCAGGATGTTGATTGATCCAGTCTTTTGCCGGGAGGTCGGCCATCCACCAATGCTCACTGCCACAGTGATTAAACACCATGTCCATGATCATTTTAATACCTTTGCTTTTTGCCATATCCACCAGTTTTCTAAAATCTTCGTTGGATCCCAGACGACGGTCGATATTGTAATAATCGGTGATGGCATAGCCGTGATAAGAGGATTGCGGCTGGTCGTTTTCCAGTACCGGGTTAAGCCATAAGGCTGTAAAACCCATGCCGGCGATGAAGTCCAGATGATCTTCAATGCCTTTGAGGTCACCTCCATGCCGGCCATAAGGCGCATTGCGGCTGGCCGTTTCTTTCATGCCAATAATGTCGTCGTTATCGGGATTGCCATTGGCGAAGCGATCGGGCATGATAAGGTAGATGGCATCGCTCTGATCAAAACCCTGGCGAAGGGCTGAGTTTTTTTGTCGCTCATTTAGTTGCCATATAAAGGAAGCAGTGACCGCTTTTCCATCTTTGAGTTTAATTTGGACGCTTCCGGCTTTCGCCATAGGGTCGATTATTAAATCCAAAAACAGATAATTTGGATTGCCGGTTGAAATGATTTGTTGGATAGAAACGCCGGGATAGTTGATTTCAGGTCGTAGACTGCTGATGTTATCGCCATGAATCATGACCTGTACTTTGGGGTTTTTAAAACCAATCCACCAGGACGCCGGTTCAACATGATAAATTTTTTCCGCAGACAGTCTGCCCGGTGCTATGGTTAGTATGCCGGTCAGAACTATAATGAGAAGTGTTTTTAGTTTGTTATTCATAATAGCCTGGATTTAATGGAACAGAGATTTGAGAAGCCGCTTTTATCGATACTTTTTTGCCATAAAGATAAAGTTCTACTGTTTTATTGGCGTGAGAAATTATTTGCACTTCTTTCTGGTCGATATTTATTTCCAAATGGTTGTTGCGAAAGGTTATTTTGAAGCTGTAGGCCTCCCATTGGGCAGGAATAATTGGATTGAAATGAAGTTGTCCGTCCTGGATTCGTTTACCGCCAAATCCTTCCACAATCGACATCCATGTGCCGGCCATGCTTGTGATGTGAAGGCCTTCGTGCACCTCGTTGTTGTAGTCGTCGAGGTCTAAACGGCTGGTTCGCAGGTACATTTCGTAGGCCTTGGCCGGCTTGCCAATGCGGGCAGCGAGAATGGCATGCACACAGGGCGATAGCGATGATTCGTGAACGGTGCGTGGTTCGTAGAATTCGAAATGGCGGCGAATGGTATTGGTGTCATATTCATCTTCGAAGAGGAAAATGCCTTGCAGGGTGTCGGCCTGCTTGATAAAGCAGGAACGCAATATGCGATCCCACGACCAGTGCTGGTTGATGGGACGTATTTCTTTTGGCAGATCGGCTGCCAGAATTTGTTCCTTATCCATGTAACCGTCCTGTTGCATAACGATGTTTAGCTCAGTATTAAATGCGAAGTACATCTTGTCAGCCACCTCTTTCCATTTAGAGGTTTCGACCGTCACGTCGAGATTGGTTTTCTCAAGAATTACTTTTAGACGGTTGGGATTCAGGTTTTTAACGGTTTTTAATGCTTTGATGGCGTAGTTAAGACACCACACCGCTAATTTGTTGGTGTACCAGTTGTTGTTGATGTTGTTCTCGTATTCGTTGGGGCCGGTTACGCCAAGAATGACATACTTCTTTTTTTCTTCCGACCATGTGGCGCGTTGTGCCCAAAAGCGGGCTATGCCAATCAGTACTTCAAGTCCGTATTCTTCCAGGTATTGCTCGTCGCCGGTATGACGAATATAATTGTAGATAGCAAAAGCGATGGCACCGTTGCGATGTATCTCTTCAAAGGTTATTTCCCATTCGTTGTGGCATTCTTCGCCATTAATGGTGACCATGGGATATAGCGCTGCACCGCCTGAGAATCCTAGTTTTTCGGCATTCTCGATGGCTTTTTGAAGATGCTTGTAGCGGTATATCAGCAGGTTGCGGGTGACGTGTTGTGGCGCGGTCGACAGGAAAAAGGGGATGCAGTATGCTTCGGTGTCCCAATAGGTTGTGCCGCCGTATTTTTCGCCGGTGAACCCTTTGGGACCGACATTCAGCCGCTCGTCATCGCCGGTATAGGTTTGGTTGAGCTGAAAAATATTGAAACGGATTCCCTGTTGCGCTTCGGTGTCGCCTTTGATTTTTATGTCGCTGTATTCCCAGATCGCTCCCCATTTATCGATGTGTGCCTGTAACATTTTATCGAAACCGGCGGTGCGGGCTATCAACGCTTTTTCAGCTGCTTTTTTTACCAATACATCAGGTTGATGATTGAGCGAGCTGGTGATGCCTACATATTTTTCGAACTGGACGGTTTCTCCCTGCACGGCATTTACCTCAATTCTGTTGTTTACCAGAATATTATTTTTTGATGAGGTAACATTGATGTTTTTTGTGTTAATGTTCCATTGCATCGCAAATGCGACTCTGAAATCGAGCTTTTTGGTTTGTGACAACAGGGTTGCCTCACCATTGGCGCTATGCGTTTCAAGGATGTTCCAGAATGTTTCGTCGTAGTTTGAATCTTCATTTTCAACATCCCCATCGATGTATGGCTCGAAAGTAATGTTTCCGCTAAAATTAAGCGGAGTAATTGAATATCTGATGCAGGCACATTCGGTCTGGGCCATACTCAGAAATCGTTGGGTTTCAACTTTTATCTGGTTGCCATTGTTTAGGGTCGCTATAAAGGTACGCGACAACACCCCTTTGTGCATGTCGAGTATTCGCACAAATTGGTCGGTCTTACATTTGAATAAGTCCAGCGGTTCGTTTTCTATCTCTATGTCAATACCAACCCAGTTGGGTGCATTTAAAACTTTGGCAAAATATTCCGGATAGCCATTTTTCCACCATCCAACACGTGTTTTGTCGGGATAATATACGCCGGCAATATAATTGCCCTGTAATGAGTGTCCTGAATATCGTTCTTCAAAGTTAGCCCTTTGACCCATGTGGCCATTTCCCAGGCTGAAGATACTCTCTGACGCTTTGTGGAAAGCGGGGTCAAAGCCATCTTCGATAATTTTCCACGCGTCGGGTTTTATATATTTTCTCATATAAATGTCAATTATTATAGGTTGTAAAGATGTTGGATGTTCATCTGATGCAAGCCGTCAATTACAAAATTGGCTTTATTGAGTGTTTTGGGGTTGCCAATGCCCACGCATTTCATTCCGGCAGCCAGAGCGGCTTCAATACCTGCTTCAGCATCTTCAAATACAACACAATTTGTTGGTGAAATGCCCAGGGCTTCAGCGCCTTTTAAGAATACTTCGGGGTCGGGTTTGGCTTTTGACGTTTTGGTGCCATCAATTATAACATCGAACAGCTGGGTGAGCTGTAGCCTCGATAAAATTGTCATGGCATTTTTGCTGGCAGAGCCCAGAGCTGTGGCAATTTTATTGTCGCGGCATTCTTTAAGAAATGCCGCTGCGCCGGGAAGAATTTCATCCGGTGTCATTTTAAGGATGTAAGAGCGGTAATTCTCATTTTTTTTCGCTGCCAGGCGTTCTTTTTCCTGCGGTGTCTTATTGATGTGCCCGATCTCCAGAAGAATGTCAAGCGAGGCCATCCGGCTGACGCCTTTTAAGCGCTCATTATCTTTTTCAGTAAAATCGAAGTTCATCTCGTGGGCCAAATCTTTCCAGGCTATGTAGTGGTATTTGGCTGTATCAACAATTACCCCGTCGAGGTCGAATATACATGCTTTAATCATAAGGATTTTTGTATTTAGTAGTTAGAACGCTCGGTTTTATCCTGAACAAACACAACTGAGATGGCTGCTATAAGAAGACTTACAGCGGCAATGATGAGGGCGTAGATGGCCTGGGAGTCGAAGACTCTTTTCACTATTGGACCACCAAAAATACCGTTTACAATCTGCGGCGCTGTGATGAAGAAATTAAACAAACCCATGTAAATACCCATTTTGGCTGCGGGCAATGAACCAGCCAGCATGGCATAAGGCATCGACAAAATGCTGGCCCATGCAATACCTATGGCAATCATTGGCAGTATGAGCATTGTGGGGTTGCTGATGAAATAGATGGAAAACAGCCCGATGGCACCGATGGCCAATGACAAGGCATGTGTTCCCTTGCGACTGATGCGTTTGGATAAAGCCGGAAGTGCAAAGGCGAAAATAGCAGCTACCCCATTGTATATGCCAAAGAGGATGCCTACCCAGTTGGCGGCATCATTGTATATTTCAGAAGAGGTATCATTGGCCGGTAAATGATAGACGTGCTGTGCTATGGCCGGCGTCGTGAAGACCCACATACCGAATAGAGCCAACCACGAAAAAAACTGAACCAGTCCCAGTTGTTTCATTGTTTTGGGCATGGCTTTAAAATCCTGAGCTATCTGAATCAGGCCCGATGTTTTCTTTGTGGTTTTCTTTTCCTGTGGTGAGAGACCAAATTCCTTTAGTTGAGCCGGGGAGTATTCTTTGGTTGAGACGACGGTCCAGATGATGGCTGCCAATAAAACGAATGCGCCAATGTAAAATGAAATGATGACATTGGGGGGAACTTCGCCGGGTGCTGCTGTTTTAGAGACGCCCATCCATTCAGCCAATACGTATGTTAACCATGAGCCGGCTACCGCGCCAATGCCTATGAGTGTGGTTTGAATTGAGAAGCCCCGGGTACGCTGTTCGTCGGGTAGCTTATCGGCAACCAGAGCTCTGAATGGTTCCATGGATATGTTGATGGACGCATCCATAATCATTAACATGCCGGCCCCCACAAACATTGGAGGTATGAATGCTGCAAGGGCGCCTGAGTTAGGCATGAAAATAAGTGCCAGAGCCGTGAAGATCGCCCCAAATAAAAAGTAGGGACGTCGACGTCCAAAACGGTTCCATGTCCGGTCGCTGTAATGACCCACAATGGGTTGAATAATCATACCTGTGATGGGAGCGGCCAGCCAGAACCAGGATAGGTGCTCAACATCGGCGCCGAAAGTTTGTAGTATCCTGCTGGCATTGGCATTTTGTAGCGCAAACCCAAACTGAATGCCTAAAAACCCAATGCTCATATTCCAGATCTGTCCTGTTGATAATCGCGGTAACTTCTTCATTTTCCTTGTTATTTATTCGCGCTGGCGATCAACCATTCCTTCAATATTAATCGCAGTGACGAGCGTAAAAGTGAGAGGTGTTTTAAAATTTAATTTCGTGTTATATAGTTTGTTACAAATAAACAAAAAACAGTTGCTTAAAGCTTAATGACTTGTGTTAATAATTAACTTAGTGTCAGCAAGAAAACGTCACATTCTCTGTTACTCTCGCTTTCAAAATGACCATTTACATCAGTGAACTCACATTTTTCAAGCTTCGAAAGCCTCAAAAATGAAGCGTTCATATTTGTGACTGGAGTTTTCGGGCAACCACTAATTTGTGAATGAAGTTATTACAGAATACCCGATAGCGGTTCCTAAAACCTGGGTAATATAAAAGCAGGAAGCTTAATAAAGTATGTTTTGATTGTAGTTACGGTTACAAATATAAAACAAAAGCGATGTCGTGTGAAAGGTTTGTTCGCATAACTTTCACGCGTAAGTTCTCTCTTTTTTGTGATTGCCTTATTGCAAACGTTTGCGGTTGGTTGTGTTAAATAATCATTTAGATTTATTTAATTCCGGTGTTTATTCTGCAATCGTTTGCATTGCCCTGTTTATTTTGTGGAGTTGCGTTTTTGCAGTGTGGGGGTAATAATTTTTGTTTGGTAGTTTATAAGTGCGTTGGGATTTTCGAGCCGTTGAATGAGAAGCCGAACGGCCTCGCGGCCCATTTCATATCCTTTTTGTTCAACGGTGGTTAATGTCGGCGTCGTGATGGTGGCGTTAGGTCCGTCGCCAAAGCCAACGACACTTATTTGTTCCGGTACTTTAAAGCCGTTCTCCTGTAAAATTTGCATGGCCGCGATGGCCGTACTGTCGTTTACGGCGAAGAGACCGTCGATATGAGGGGCCAGCGCAAGAATGTGTTGACGCATACTGTAGACCTCTTCACGGGTATCGCATTTCAAAACAAGGTCTTCGTTTACCTCTATATTGTTATTGCGTAATGCCTGACAGTAGCCTAAGTAACGGTTTTTCCCGATTAGCAGGTGACGCGATGCCGAAAGGTGAAGGATGTTTTTAGCGCCGGTGTCTATTAAATGAGTGGTTGCTATGCGGGCACCTTCAAAGTCATCAAATATGACTCTGTCACTTTCAATTTGGTCGCATATCCTGTCGAAGAAAACAATGGGCGTTCCATCGTCAATGACATTCCTGAAATGCGTAAAGTCTTTTGTGGTTTTACTCATTGAAACCAAAAGACCGTCCACTCTTAAATCCATCAGCGCCTGTATGTTCGTTACTTCTCGCAGGTAGTTTTCGTTGGATTGGCAAATCATGACATGGTAACCTTCGCCATAGGCGACATCTTCCATGCCGCTGATAACAGATGAGAAGAAATGGTGTACAATTTCCGGAATGATTAATCCCAAAGTGTTTGTTTTTTGTTTGCGCAGGCTTAAGGCAAGTGCGTTGGGGCGATAATTAACTTTTTCGGCAAATACTTTTACCAGATTACGGGTCTCTTCGCTGATGTCAGGATGATCTTTTAGGGCTCTCGATACGGTTGAGGCTGAGATGCCTAATATTTTGGCTATGTCCTTGATCGTTATATGCGATGATTTCATCCGTAAATAATTTATTTGTATTGACGTCTATATCGTGTTTGTCTATAAAGTCAACTTCTGCGTTATGCCTGTCATAAAAACAGTCATTTACGAAAAGTAAACTGACTTCGTCTTCTTCCTCCTTGTAAAGCATAGTCAAAGCAATCTTGCCATAAATTCGCAATAACAGCTTTGCTTCTGCCTTTACTTCGTTCGTCAGTCCCTTGATTTTTATGACTTCGCAAGCCTTGAATTTGAACTTTATATTTCAAACACTTAGTTTATGGACAGACTCTATATATTCACTTTGGTCTCTGACTCAAATATATTTTTTGTGTTGCGATGCTTCATGATTTTAACGAAATGCTAAAAATAGTGAAAATAGTGTCTTTATCTATCTGTTCGGGTTTTCATTTTTGCCCTTTTATATAATTCTCTGATAGAATGATTGCGGTATGTGAAACTTGTGCTTTGATTATTAGGTTTGTAGTTGTGTTGGTGTTAATCAATTGACTTTTGTTAATAAAATGTCAAAATATGTTTTACAACATACGTAAATTGATGCAAACGTTCTCGCAATCGAAACCGCAAACGTTTGCGGAAATGTATTTGTAAAAATCTGGTTATCAGAGTTAAATAATGTTTATAAGATGTTTTTTTTGATGTATTTTTGTACGGTGAAGTTAGGAATGACAGATTGAAAGCAGGTGGCTTAAATGTTTTGTTTTTGATTGAAGTTACACTAAGATTTAAAGACCTGTTTCCAACGGGGAATGAGCTTTATCGATTTTAATTTCATTAACTAAATCAATTTTTATGAAAAAGATGTTTCATGGACAGCGAGTCCTGTTGCTTTTTTTGAGTTTACTTCTCCCGTTAGGGGTGTTTGCTCAGGAAGTAACTGTATCTGGAAAAGTAACCGATGCCACCGATGGCATAGGCTTGCCCGGTGTAACCGTGTTGATTGAGGGGACGCAAAACGGAACTATTACGACTCCGACAGGCGACTACACTCTTCGCGCACGGAAAGGTGATGTTCTTGTTTTTTCATTTATAGGTTATTTAAATACGAAGGTTATAATAGGTGACGATGCAACCATTGATGTTGCCATGAGTGCTAATTTGGTCGATTTGGACGAGGTGGTTGTCATTGGATATGGAACCGTTAAAAAAACAGATTTAACAGGTTCTGTAACCGCGATTGATGCTACTAAACTAAACAAGGGGCTGGCAACATCACCATCCGACCTTATTGCAGGTAAAATTGCAGGGGTTAGCGTAGTCAGTGACGGGGGAGCACCGGGTTCTGCCTCGACGATACGAATTCGTGGTGGTTCTTCTATGTCAGCCAGTAACGATCCGTTAATTGTGATTGATGGTGTGCCTGTTGACAATGCTTCAGGAATAAATGGATTGTCAAATCCTTTGAGTACTATTCACTCCAATGATATTGAGACATTTACTGTTTTGAAAGATGCATCTGCTACGGCAATTTATGGTTCCAGAGCTTCCAATGGTGTGATTATCATTACAACCAAAAAGGGCGCAGAAGGGGATTTGAAATTTTCTTACGACGGAAGTTTTTCGGTTAGTACAACAACTGGAAATGTGGATGTAATGAGTGCGGATACTTTCAGAGATTATGTTACCGGTATTTATGGGACCGGAAGTGATCAGTTTAATGCACTTGGAACTTCAAAAACCGATTGGCAGGACGAAATATTTCAGACGGCTTTGAGTACCGACCATAACTTTAGTATGTCCGGGGCAATGAATAAAATGCCTTTTCGCGTTTCAATAGGTTACACTAAAGAAGAAGGGGTTTTGAAAACTTCAGAGTTGGAACGAACCACGGCATCCATCAACGTGAATCCTACTTTTTTTGACGACCGTCTTAGCGTTCAACTGAATGCCAAGGGAAGTTATAATACCAATCGCTTTGCCGATCAGGGCGCCATTGGCTCTGCTACACAGTTTGATCCTACGCAGCCTGTTTATGCCGAATCACTCTACGGTAATGGCTATTATATGTCATTAAAACCCAGTGACGGAACGCCTATTGATATCGGCCTGGCCAATCCCGTTGCTATTTTGGATCAAAAACACGACGAGTCAACGGTTTATAGAAGCATTGGTAATGCCCAGATTGACTATAAATTCAGAACTCTTCCAGGATTACGTGCCAATTTAAACCTCGGTTATGATGTGTCTAAAAGCGATGGAGACGTAATGATTGAAGATAATTCTCCAATGAGTTGGGTTTGGGGTAACTACAAGTCCGGCTGGGGTGATAATCGCAGTTATTCGCAAACCAAGCGTAATACTCTTTTGGATTTTTATTTGAATTATACAAAGGATTTGAATCAACATCATTTTGATGCGATGGCCGGTTACTCCTGGCAAAAGTTTTATAATGAATCTGAGAATGTATACCCTTATTCATCAGAGATGGCTGAATCGACAGGTGATGAATTTTATAAGGATAGTGACGACTACTCTTCTGAAGCTTATATTGTTTCTCTCTTTGGACGATTGAATTATAGTTTTAAAAATAAGTATCTGTTAACTTTTACTTTGCGTAACGACGGTTCTTCCAGATTTAGCCCCGATAACCAGTGGGGATTATTTCCCTCGGTGGCTTTGGCATGGAAAGTTAGTAACGAGTCTTTTATGCAAAATTCGTCGGTACTTACTGATTTGAAGTTTAGGCTGGGATATGGTGTTACCGGACAACAAAGTCTGGGACAGGGAGATTACCCCTGGATGGCGAGATATAGTTACAGTTCTGCCGGAGCCAATTACTATTTTGGCGATACCAAAGTTGCGCTGATTCGTCCGGTGGCTTACGATGAAAATCTTAAATGGGAAGAAACCACAACCTATAATGCCGGGATTGATTACGGTTTCCTGGGAAATCGGATTAATGGTGCACTGGATTTTTATTACAGGCAAACAAACGATTTGTTAAATACTGTAGCAATTGCCGCAGGAACCAATTTTAGCAATGAATTGCTAACCAATATTGGAGAACTGACCAATAAAGGGGTCGAATTTACTGTTACTGGTAAACCGTTGGTAAGACATGATCTTAAGTGGAATTTAAGCTACAATATTTCTTACAATAAAAATGAAATTACAAAATTGACCATTAATGATGACCCGAGTTATGTAGGTGTTATTCATGGTGGAATTGATGGCGGTACAGGGACTAATATTTTGATTCATAGTGTTAATCATCCTGCCGGGTCGTTTTATGTTTTCGAGCAGGTTTACGACACTTCAGGTAAGCCTGTGGAAGGTGTTTATGTGGACCAAAATGAGGATGGTTCAATCACCGAAAGTGATTTAATTCAGTATAAAAAAGCATCACCGGATGTGTTTATGGGGCTGTCTTCCCAGCTTTTATATAAAAATTGGGATTTTAATTTCTCGTTACGCGCCAGTCTTGGAAATTATGCTTACAATAATGTTCAATCTAACCGGGAAGCACAATCCGGGATTTATGATCCGTCGGGTTACCTGAAAAATAAGCTAAACAGCGCTATTTCAACGAACTTTCAGGAGGTGCGTTTCCGTTCAAGCTACTATGTACAGGATGCTTCTTTCCTGAAGATGGATAATATTTCTTTGGGATATACTTTTAATCATCTGGGTCTTTCGGATAATCAGCGGGCAAGGGTTTACTGCACCGTTCAGAACCCGTTTGTAATAACTGATTATGATGGGCTTGATCCTGAATTTAGTAACGATGGTATTGATAACAATATTTATCCTCACCCTCGTATTTATATTATTGGTTTAAGTCTTAATTTTTAATTTGAAATAAATATGAAAGCACTTAAATATAAATTTTCAATTCTTCTATTGTCAATGGGGTTAATGATGGGGTCAGAGGCCTGTATGGACGATTTGGATACCATTCCTATCGATGATGAAGAGCTCGTGTCGGATGTAGTTTTTGGCAGCGATTTGGGCGCCTACACGTCAAGTCTCGCTAAAATTTATGCGGGTTTGGCCATTAGTGGTAACAGTGGTGGTGATGGCGATGCTGATGTTGCAGGGGTTGATGGCGGAAGTCAGGCTTCCTTTCTTAGAGGTCTCTGGAATCTGCAACAATTGCCTACCGATGAGACGCATTGCTGCTGGGGCGATGCCGGTATTCCCGATCTTAATTACATCACATGGGGCTCCGGTAATGTATTTATTAAAGGTTTTTACTATCGGTTGTATTATCAGATTAATTTGGCAAATGCCTTTTTGAGAGAGACGACAGATGGAAAGCTTTCTTCCCGCGGTGTGGATGAAGCGACAAAAGCAGAGATTGTTACTTATCGTGCAGAAGCGCGTTTTCATAGGGCTCTGGCATACTTCTATTTGTTAGACATGTTTAGAAATGTTCCATTTGTTACGGAAGAAAGCCCCGTTGGCAGTACGCCTCCCGATCAAAAATCGGCTGAGTACATTTTTGATTATATTGAAAGTGAACTGATTGATTGTGAATCTGATCTTTTGGATCCATTTGTGGGGTACGACAGCGAGAAGTATGGTCATGCTAACAAAGCTGCTGCATGGGCCCTGTTGTCTCGTTTGTATCTGAATGCTGAGATTTATACCGGGGTAGACAGATATACCGATTGTATCACTTATAGTAACAAGGTGCTGGACGAGGGTTATATTCTGGATCCGGTGTATGCAAATGTGTTTAAAGCAGATAACTACACTTCAACGGAAATGATATTTCCCATCCGATATGAAGGTGAAGAAACTCAAACCTGGGGCGGGATGACTTTTTTACTTAGCGCTGGTGAGCCTTCTGATATGCAGGCCGAAGTGAACGCTGTGGGTGCATGGCAGGGTGTTAGAGCACGTTCGGCTTTGTTGACGACATTCGAAGCAGAAGACAACCATACGCTGGATGCTCGTTTTTCAATGGTACGTGTGGATAAAACCGCAAATTATGAGATTGAGACGCCTTCGCTTTATACCGATAATGGTATTCCGGTTGTAAAATATTATAATGTTAATAGCGATGGATCTCTTCCGGCCAGTAACATTGCCTATAATGACTTTCCTTTATTCCGTTTGGGCGAGATTTATTTGAATTATGCTGAGGCTGTTTTGCGCGGTGGAACAGGAGGTAGCACAGCTACTGCTCTGCAATTGATTAACGAGTTGCGCGAAAGGGCATATAGCGATGCCGGTTTGTCTAAAATTTCGCAAAGCGACTTGACTTTGGATTTCATTTTTGATGAACGGGGGCGTGAATTCTTTTATGAGGCTCAGCGCCGTACCGACATGATTCGGTTCGAAAAATTTACGGGTTCATCTTATGTCTGGGTTTGGAAAGGAGGCACTGCGAACGGCCGGTCTGTCAGTAGTCATTTCTCCGTGTATCCGATTCCGGCTGATGATATTGGAGCCAATTTGAATTTGACTCAAAATGATGGTTATTAATATCTTTTGTTAAGAAATAGTTTAAAATGCAAGCTCTTGATACGACCCCGGTAAAAGTTTGATTTCTCTTTTTGTCGGAACGTTTTTCATAGAGTATTTAAACATCAGATACAGGTATGTGAAACGACCATGATCAAAGATTTAGCTTCGGAGCTCTTTAATTCTCTCATACGGATATTTTTATTCATGGGAGTTTCACTCGGCCTTAACAAACAAATTTTAAACACATGAAACGAGCATGAGAGTACTCTCTCACACAGGTGAATGATTATTCCGGCGAGTTCCATGTGACCTTAATAAACAAAATATAATCACATGAAAAATTCGAAAATATTATTGCCACTTCTTTGCATTCCTCTATTTTGGGGATGCGAAGATGAAAGCAAGGTGACAATGAACGATGAGGTGATAGCCCCTGTGTTAGCTTCATTAGATGGTCAGGATTACGTGATTTCTGAAACGACCGATTTGACTGATACGGTCGCAATGTGGTCATGGGAGTTAGCCGATTATGGCTTCAATGCGGCGGTTAATTATTCAGTAGAGGTGGATACGGATCCTCTTTTTAGTTCACCGGTTGAGCTGACTTCATCCACTGATAGTTTTGCCGTGATAACTGCGGCGGCATTGAATAGCGCCGCCTTAAATTATATTACAAGTTCAGAAGAACTGACATTTGTCGTTAGGCTGAAGACTACTATCAATTTTATTGATTTTGAAAGTGTTGTAGAGCCTGTTTATTCCAATGTGATGAGTTATACCTTTACAGGTTTCTATGCCCAACCGGAATATCCTTCTGCTATGTATATGATTGGAACAGATTTCGGTAACTGGGATTGGGGTTCCGATGGAATTGCCGATATGATACCAGTAAACGGCGTGGATGGTGCGTTTTGGTGTATTCGGTATTTCAATGCTGCCAATGGGTTTAAATGGAGTCCGGTGAAAGGATGGGGCGAAGATTTCTTTGAGCTGGACGATTCTGAGGGTTACACCGTCGCTGATGGTAACGCTTTTGTGCCGGCTGATGGGTTATATGTCGTTTATATGGACATGCAGCTTGGTAAGATCACCATTGAGCAGGCTTCTGTTTATGGCATGGGCGATTGCTTTGGCGGTTGGGGAGCAGGTGATTATCCCTTTACTATTGCGGGTGATAAGATGACCATTACAACCACCGGAAGTGGTGAATTGAGAATGTATGCCGGAGCATCAGTTGCAACGAGTGATTGGTGGACAAGAGAATTTATTATTCTTGATGGAAAGTTGGAATATCGCGGCACTGGCGATGATCAGGAACGTGTTAATGTGAATGCCGGTAGCGTTATTACGCTCGATTTTAATGCCGGAACAGGCACAATAGAATAATTATCCGGTTGTATTTTTAAGGGCGTCCTGCTATTTTGCGGATGCCCTTATTTTATAATATCCCAATAAGTAAGTGCATGGCCATAAAGCCTGGCGTTTGAGCCATAAAGCTTAAAATAAAGATTTCCGCAGTTAGAAGAATGTGTGTTTACTTTGGTTTATGATCATTTTGAGCGCAAGTATAAGGCAGAAGTTGTTTTTTTAAGCACGAATCACGACCTGTCCATACAGTCAGGAGTTTTGAATTGACAGGAAGAACTCTAAACAGATGAAGATAGTTCTATTTTTTATTACGGTGTTCAATATCTTTTGCATGCCATTACATGCTCAAAATGATGTAATGATGCAGGCTTTTTATTGGGATATTCCTGTCGATAGTCAAAATAGAAATGGTGTTTGGTGGAGCAATTTGGCATCCAAGGCCGATGAGTGGAAATTATTGGGAATTACTGGGTTATGGGTGCCTCCGCCATCCAAAGGTAATTGGGGCATTATTGATAATGGATACGGGGTTTACGATCATTATGATTTGGGTAATTATTTTCAGAAAGGATGTGTTGAGACTCGATTTGGTAGCAAAAGTGAACTATTGAACATGTTGTCGTCTATGCAACCACAAATAGAGGTATATGTTGATGTGGTGTTGAATCATATTTATGCCGATCGGGAAAGTCAGGAAGCGAATCCTGCTGTTAGAGACTACGTGTATCGTGCGGCACTTCACGATGAATTGATCCCTTTTGAAACGAATGCCGTTGACTGGGTTATTCCCAATGCTATACCCGGGACATATAAAATCAGGATTAAAGGTTATGGGGTTAATCATTCAGAGGCGCGTTCTGAGCTGGGGTATCGTATGTATATCAACCATGCCGAGGCAGGTAATAATAAAGCTTATTGGGAAGTGGAGCCCAATGATGACCTTTATACGCCCAATGAAATTCCGTTTTCTGTTAATACTATAAATGGTTTTATTGATACAAAGAATGATGAGGATGTTTATTTGTTATGTGTTGAGCAGACAGCTGATTTGAAAATTCATTTGGAGGCCCGTAAAATGGTAGCCGATTCATGGCAAATTGCCGATCAGAAAAATGGCTATTACCCTTCGGCGGTTTTTTATGGCGATAAGGACATCACCAATCAAATAGTGGCGATGACAAATACCGGTATCAGTTACGTAAAGAAACCGGAGACAGAACCAAATTTTTCGTGGAACTATACACATTTTCATCCTTCCACAGGAGATGATAGTTTGGGTTATTACGTTACTGATGGCGTAATGAGTAATACCATTTTGTTTGGAAATGATTTTGATACCTATAATGCCGAGGTTCAGGACAGACTAAAGAATTGGGGGCGGTGGCTGATTGATTCAATTGGGTTTGATGGTGTTAGGCTGGATTTTGTACGTGGCTATCAACCCGCATTTGCTATTGATTGGATAAAGAATCTACCGCGTAAGAATAATACACCCCGATTTGTTGTTGCCGAATATTGGGGTAACGAAAAGGCAATTAAAAATTGGGCTGACACGGTAAACAATGCAGGCGCTTCAGTTGCGGTATTTGATTTTCCGCTAAAAGAAATTTTAACATCGATGTGCAATAATGCCGAATTTGACATGCGACAGCTTAACCACGCGGGTTTGATTAGAAATGATGCAGGCAGTGGTTTGTCGCCTGAGCAAGTCGTTACGTTTGTTGAAAATCATGATACCGGAAAGGAACATGATAAATGGATTACTCAAAATCACCAATTGGCTTACGCTTATATTTTGACGCATGAAGGTCGCCCTTGTCTGTTTTATCCTCATTTATATTCTGTTAATCAGTTGGATTATCAAAATGAGGCCTATCAGACCAAAGCCGATTCGTCGCTTTATGAAACGATTAAATTTTTGATTTACGCACGAAGAATTTTTTTGGGTGGAAAGCTGGAAGTTCTCACTGAGATTGGAGATCCTCAACCTTTGGTTAATACGAAACACATGTATATTGTTCGCCGTTCGGGGAATAAATATACCAGTGGTGCCATCATTGTTTTAAATAATCATCCAACGGATGAGAAAATGATCAGCATTGACGTTTCTCCTCAAGGTTTTGACGATTGGAGCGGTAAGAAGCTTACCAATCTTAAAACTGGTGAAATTTTGAATGTTGGAACCGATGGAAGAGCTTTATTTTCTCAGCCGCCACTCAGTTTCTCAATTTGGGTTTTATCCCTTGAATTGAAAGATAATATGGCCCGATCTCTTTTTAGTGGAATTAAAACTGATTAAGTCGTAGCTATATGAAACGAGCCATGAGTAAGATTTAGCTTCGCTGATCTTTGATTCTCACAACGGAAAATAATTCTGTTGGACAGTTCTATATGATCATAAAAGACAAAATTACAAACACATGAAATATTTTTATCTGATTATTTGTTTTCTGTTTTTGACGATGAACGTACGGAGTCAGGTCGTCACCACAGATCCATCCATGGTGGTGGAGGGGGTACCTGTCACCATCACTTTTAATGCCGATGAAGGGACAGGTGGATTGGAGGGATATTCAGGCGATGTATATGCACATACAGGGGTAATAACAGACGCCAGTACCAGTGATTCCGACTGGAAGTATGTGGTGGCCGATTGGGGTGTCAATATACCCCGGGCCAAACTGACCAGAATCAGTACCGATCAGTATCAACTCTCTTTTCCCGACGGCATTCGCAGTTATTATGGTGTGCCCGATGGTGAGAAAATTTTGAAGATAGCCTTGGTTTTTCGCAGTGGAACAACCGTTGGAGGCGTTTATCTGGAAGGCAAAGAGACCGGCGGAAAGGATATTTTTGTGTCGGTGTACGATTTGTCGCTTTCAGTTGGATTTCAACAACCCACCGACGGTGGTTTATTTCAGCCGGGGGAGTCGGTCGTAGTATCAGGATCTGCTATCGACGCTGATGGTCTGCGTTTATATCTCGATGACGCGATACTGAGTCAGGTCACCGGAACTGAATTATCACATACATTTACAGCGCCGGCTTCGGGTTCGCATCTGCTCAAACTGGAGGCATACAATAGTAATGGCTCTGTATATGATGAGGTTCGTTTTTTTATTCGCCAGCCAACGGTTGAGCAGACAATGTTGGAACCGTGGCGTAACGGCGTCAATTATTTGTCGGAGACACAGGTCGCCGTGGTTCTTCAGGCTCCCGACAAAGAGTATGTCTATTTGTTGGGCGATTTTAACAACTGGGAGCCGCTACCGGAGTATCAGATGTTGAAGGATGGCGAGTTTTTTTGGCTTACGTTGGATGGCTTGACTCCCGGACAACAGTACGCCTATCAGTTTTTTATTGATGGCGAATTACGGCTGGCAGACCCCTACGCAAATTTGATTCTCGATCCCTGGAACGACCAGTATATTTCAGAAGATGTATTCCCCGACTTAATAGATTATCCAACCGGTCTGACTGAAGGGATTGTGTCGGTTTTCGAACCCGACAGCCCGTCGTATCAATGGCAGGTGACTGACTTTACGGCACCGCCGACTCACAATATGACTGTTTATGAGTTGTTAATAAGAGATTTTACCGATGAGGGGACGATAGCCGCCGTGACTGAGAAGTTGGATTACATCCAAAGCCTTGGTGTTGATGCCGTGGAATTAATGCCATTTAATGAATTTGAAGGTAACGACAGCTGGGGCTATAACCCATCGTTCTATTTTGCCACCGATAAAGCTTATGGTACGCCCGATGATTATAAGGCTTTTATTGATGCCTGTCATCAACGCGGAATAGCGGTTATTATGGATGTGGTATTAAATCATTCCTATGGACAATCGCCACTGGTTCAGATGTATTGGGATGGCGATAAACCTGCAGCAAACAACCCCTGGTATAATGTTAATCACAACATGCAAAACCCCGACGCTCAATGGGGGTACGATTTTAATCACGAAAGTGAATACACACAGGCGTTGGTCGATAGCATATTGTCTTTTTGGATGTCGGAATATAAAGTTGATGGTTTCCGTTTTGATTTTACGAAAGGCTTCACCAATACCATTTATGGCACAACATCGTGGGCCAGCGAATACGATGCTTCCCGTATCGCCATTTTAAAGAGGATGGTGGATGAGGTTCGTAAGCGCGATAGCGATGCGATTGTTGTGTTTGAACATCTGGCCGACAACACCGAAGAAAAAGAACTGGCCAATTATGGTATTTTGTTGTGGGGTAATCATAATTATAATTTTAGCGAAGGCATCATGGGGTATAATTCAAACTCCGATTTCTCATGGGCTTCATATCTCAACAGAGGCTGGTCAGAACCCTCGTTGGTTGGTTATATGGAGAGTCACGACGAAGAAAGGGTGACCTACAAAGCCCTTAGCTATGGCGATTCGTACGGCGACTATGATGTCACTGATTTGTCAACGGCTTTGCAGCGCGACGAGGCAGCTGCCGTTTTGTTATTGTCGGTGCCTGGTCCTAAAATGATTTGGCAATTTGGGGAACTGGGATACGACGTTAGCATTGATGAAGGGGGGCGCCTGGCACGGAAACCCACCAGATGGACCTATTTGCAGGATCCCGACCGGGTGCATTTGTTGGA
The DNA here is from genome assembly GCF_052400685.1 of Geofilum sp. OHC36d9. Taxonomy (NCBI): domain Bacteria; kingdom Pseudomonadati; phylum Bacteroidota; class Bacteroidia; order Marinilabiliales; family Marinilabiliaceae; genus Geofilum; species Geofilum sp. OHC36d9. The sequence goes on along the minus strand of NZ_JBQTGJ010000002.1, from coordinate 59,266 downwards.
TGTGTACCAACGCATGAACCGGTTGCGAAACGAAGAAGCGGCCTTCTCTACTTCCGGTTTTGTGCTCGATGTAACCGGTTCTGTCAAATCTATCCGGTTAAACAGTCCGGATAACGACATTCGGGTAGTGGCCAATCTTGACCTTATACCCAAAACCGTGACGCCATCGTTTTCGCAGTCGGGCTGGTGGTATGAGTATTTTTCAGGCGATAGCATCAATGTTTCAGGTGCTGCAACAACAGTGACTGTTGAACCTGGTGGCTACCGGCTTTATTCTACCAGTAAGATGGTCGGATTCGGTACCCTACCCACGCTTATTGATGCGCCTCAAAGCGAACAGGTTAATTTGGAGCTATTCCCCAATCCGGTGTCGCAAATATTGACGGTTAACTCATCTGTGCCAGTTAAAAATTGCACTATTTATACCATCAATGGAGTGGCCGTATTTTCTCAGGACATTTGGGAGCCGCAATTGAATGTGGCAGGCCTTGCCGACGGGCTGTATCTCATAAAACTGAAGCTGGAAAATGGAGAGGACAGGTACGGCCGTTTTGTAAAAATTCAGTAGTTTTTGGGCTTCCCGTGGCGAGCGTTTTCCCGGAAACGGTACCTGCCGGCATTATCGGCACAAAGAGTAACGATGTTTTTAGTGTCTGACAGGTTATCATGTCGGTCTGAAAATATCCGGATATTGCTGTTACAGATGTAATAACGCCAAAGGCGGCAAAGATTTCGCGGAATTTGTGGTTGCTGACATTTGCGCGGTTCAGGAAATGAGCCAATCTTGTATTTGAACTTTATAGCTCAAACACTTAATTTATGGACAGACTCTGAATAGAGTCTGTCTTTAAAGTCAACTTCTGCGTTACGCTTGCCATAAAAACAGTCATTTACGAAAAGTAAACTGACTTCGTCTTCTCCCTCCTTGTAAGGCATCATCATATCAAGGCTGAAAGTCTTGTAGCATAAGCACAGGGCATCGCCCTGTGTTATGATCACCCGTTGTTTTTTTCGTCCTGTAAGGGCCTCAGCCCAAAAACAGGATTAGCGATGTTTTACCCCGCAATGGACAGAATACGTCCTAAGGCATTTTTTATTCTTCTGGTTGGCGGCGATTTGTAATCTGTGCCACCTCCAAAACTAAGTCTGTATTCCGTACCAGCGCAGATGGTTTGAGCCAAAAAGCCTCAGATTCAAAACTTACGCCATCCGCAAAATATGAGCTGTCACTCGTAATTATCCATTTTAAAAGCCCACACACCGCAAAATTCGGTTTTTTCGTGCACGCACATATCAAGGCTGAAAGTCTTGTAGCATAAGCACAGGGCATCGCCCTGTGTTATGATCGCCCGTTGTTTTTTCGCCCTGTAAGGGCCTCAGCCAAAAAACAGGATTAGCGATGTTTTACCCCACAATGGACAGAGTACGTCCTCAGGCATTTTTTATTCTTCTGGTTGGCGCCGATTTTTTAATCTGTGCCACCTCCAAAACTAATTCTGTATTCCATGCCAGCGCAGATGGTTTGAGCCAAAAAGCCTCAGATTCAAAACTTACGCCATCCGCAAAATATGAGCAGACTCCCGTAAATATTCTTTTCAAGATACCGCACAGCACCGAGGCAGGCCTTTAAAAACAATCCTCTTTTAACTATTCGTAGCTTTTGTTTAATTTATTTGGTAAATATTAGAAAATTAGTAAATTCAATGTTTGTTTCCCGGAACCGGAAGTCATTATAAATACAAAAATTCTTTTTAACTGTAAATAAAAATAACGTTATAGACCAATTAGCTGTCATAAAAGGAGTGTCATTAATATAAAGAATCAATAAGGAAAGTTTCCCGCAATCAACAACTATTCGACTGCTTCAAGTTGTGAGCAGAAAGTCATTTTGAAATAAAAAAATAGAATCCTGAAGAAACAGGTAAATTTTATAACAGTCCGGAAAAATTAAAATAGCCATATAAAAATAACATCTTTTTTTACAATCGATTGTAAGCTTTTGACCGTTCCGGATTCAAAAATTACAATCATATTATTAACTTAAAATTAAATGTTATGGGATTAAATGAAGCAGTGAAACGTGATTTCGTTTCGCAAATGATTACACTCATGGAGGAAGAACAAGTAACCATGACTGAAAAAGGATTCGATCCTGCGACCAAAGTCGAATTATTGAAAACAAAAGAAGAAAACGTTACTAAAGCCGAAATTGCACAGCAATCGGCAGCTGCCAAAGCCATGGAGGCTACAACCCATGCCAATGATTTGCTGGATGAGGCCTACAGGGAAGCTTCCAATATAGCCGATCTCCTTTCCGGTCTGTATGGAAAAGAGAGCGAGATTGTTAAGAAAATCCGAAAAATTAGAAAGTAAAAATCATTATGGCTATTTTTTTTTCGGCCCCCGGGGAGCATGGTTCTGCCCGGGGGCCGTATGATTCTGCACAAGTGCCGCGAGGCTCTGCACGAGTGCCGGATGGCTCTGCACAAGTGCCGCATGACTCTGCACAAGTGCCGGATGATTCTGCACAAGTGCCGCATGATTCTGCACAAGTGCCGCATGATTCTGCACGAGTGCCGCATGACTCTGCACAAGTGCCGGATGATTCTGCACAAGTGCCGCATGATTCTGCACGAGTGCCGCATGACTCTGCACGAGTGCCGGATGATTCTGCACAAGTGCCGGATGATTCTGCACAAGTGCCGGATGACTCTGCACAAGGGGAGCGAGGCTCTCCCCCTAAGGGCTTTTTCCCAAGCGGAGAAGGTTTATTTTTGAAGATTTTCTCTCCATGCGCCATGGCTACCATCTAAACATGAAAGCTGTTTTTGTTTAACTTATTGGATAAATAGCAGCGAATTAGTAAATTCAGGGTCTGTTTTTCCGGAAATTACCGGCAAAAACAATATAAATGCGATAACTCTTATAGGTTATAAATGATAATGGCGGGAGGGGGGGTGTACCTAATTTAAAAAGACAGACTAACTATTGATTGTGAATGATATATACATTTATAAATAGACCGAAAAATGTTTCGACCGATTTAATTTTTGGAATAATAGAAATTTATTTTCGTGGGAAATATAAAGCTGTTAGCTTGTCAGAAAAAGAGTTGGTAATCAGAAAAACATATAAATACAAATATAATGGTTGGGACCCATTTTTGAAACAATTGAACTCTACCGACTTGGTTTGTTTTAAAGTACTTAATAATTCCATTCGGTTTGAAGTAATTGTTTGGAAACAGATTTTGGTGCTTTTCGCATTTCTAATACTAGGATTTGCTATTTCGTGGATTATTTGGAAACAGACATTTGGAGTTTCGTTATTAGTTCCCTCAATTCCAGTTTTTATTACTATTGCCATAAAGTATTATGAAGTTAAAAAGTTTATAAATCGCGAAAAAACTGAAATATCAGAAAGAATAAGCACTTAGAATAGAAGGACATTCTCAAAAGCAGATAGAAGATTGCAAGTTTGAATAATTAATGAATTTGAAACCGGTAGTATAAAGAAATCTATATATGGTGAGGATTAGATTTATAAATCAAACAACAAATACAATAGCATCTATATTTCTTATAATTTTCATAAGTGTATTCCTATATTTAGGTTTTAATCAATTCCAGATTCCGACAAATTTTGTGTTTACAAAAACTGAACAAACAAGAGCAAAAATTATTGAAGCTAAAATGATTCCGAGCGTCAAAGGTTATTGGATTCAACTGGTAGAATATGAATATATAATTGGTGACAGCATTTACAGGGACAGTTTTAAAGCAGGTCAAAAACAGGGATTGCAGGTCGTCGGAGACGAATTAATGCTTAAATATTCTATTTCGAATCCGAGGAGAAATAAAGTTATTGGATTTTACCGACATTCAAAGAAAAATATAAAACCAATAGGAGTATCGAGCAAGGACATTGAAAATTAAAACTAGGTACAACATGCTGTGATACGGCAGCCGGGGCTCCACGGCATATTGCGGGTTTCGTTTTTCCCTGTCACCCGCGTTTGTCCTGAAACTTTCGTAACTGGCAGAAATGCCCCGGCCGACCGCATACAGTAGGGCGTTGTGGGCATGCAAAGAAAGCCATCCGCACATTCAAGCACATTTGGTTTTGCCGACACACAAATCCAACGCTAAAAACCAAAAGAGCTTGAACTTAGCCAGCCCACGAACAAGAATTTAACCTTAATAGCAGTATTTAAAAGTTTGGTTGAACGAAAACATTTTGTATTTTTGACATAATTGTCAAGGTGAAATTTTCAAGGTGATGAAAGAAAAATTCGGAGAATACATTCATAATTTACGAGTTCAGCACGGTTTGACACTGACAAAACTTGCTGCTGCACTTGATATTGACCAATCAACGCTTTCCAAAATTGAGAACCATAAACGCAATGTTCCAGAGGAAATACTCCCAAAACTTGCTAAGTTTTTCAAATTGGACATCAAAAAACTTGAAAAAGAATTTTACAGCGAAAAAATTGCTGAAATGATTTATCGAGTTTCCGACTCAACAGAATTATTGACCATGGCAGAAGAAAAAGCGAAATACTACAGAGTGTCAAAGGTTAAACAAGGAGATTTAAAATTTTAAGAAATGGCTAAATCAATTGAAAAATATTTAAACAAGGTAATCCAAGGTGACTGCTTAGAAGTTATGAAAAACATTCCAAGCAAGTCAATTGATATGATACTTTGTGATTTGCCTTATGGGACAACTCAGAATAAATGGGATTCAGTTATTGACTTAGACCAACTTTGGAGTCATTATGAAAGAATCATCAAAGACAATGGAGCTATTGCCTTAACGGCACAAGGGCTTTTTACAGCGAAATTGATTATGAGTAACGAGAAGTTATTCAAATACAAAATCGTATGGATAAAATCTAAATCAACAAACTTCCTAAATGCAAAAAAGCAACCACTTCGCAAACACGAAGACATTTGTCTTTTCTACAAAAAGCAACCATCATACAATCCTCAAATGTCCAATGGTGAAGCATATGACAAAGGATATAGAAAAAATCAACTTACAGGGAGTTATGGAGACTTTAAATCCAACCATGTAAAGAGCAATGGAAAAAGATACCCAACTGACGTCATTGCATACGAAGAACAACCGATAGATGATTTTGTGTATGTGAAGACTGCAGAATCCGAAGGTCCAGTTTTACACCCAACTCAAAAGCCAATTGAATTAGGTAGATATCTAATTAAGACTTTTACCAATCCTGGTGATATAGTTCTTGATAATGCTTGTGGAAGCGGTAGTTTCTTGCTTTCTGCAATTTTGGAAAACAGACAATTTATAGGCATTGAAAAAAATGAAGATGTTTTACTTCATAAGGTTAAACCAGTTGATTACATAAAAATTTGCACCGATAGAATTCAGGAAACACTTAAAAGAAAAGAAATTGAAGAATCAACTTTAAGATTGTTTAATGAGCCAATCGCAAAATATCATACACTTAATTACAAAAGCGGAAAAGCAAGTCCAGCAATTTGTTAATTGAATAACCAAAAATGGCAAAAGTTACATACAACGAAAGAAGCTGGGCGATTGATATAATAAGCGAAATCAACTTGCATCTTGCGAATAAAAGTTGGCACTTTAAAAGTGCCGGAGGTGAAAGCACCATTAGCAATGAAAAATCAAGTCTATTTCCTGATGTATTGATTTTCAAAGACCAATCAAGAAATATCATTTTACAAGGTTGGGAATTGAAAATGCCTGACACACCAATTAATGATGCTGAATTAATTAGCAATGCAATCAAGAAAGCCAATATTTTACAAAGAGACAGCTTTATTCTATGGAATGTAAAGAGTGCTGTTCTTTACTCTAAACAAGGTGATTCATTTTCAATTTTAAAGAGTTGGAATGACATTGGCATCAACAATCGAACTGAAGTAAAACCAAAAGAAGCACTTTGGAAATCTTTACTACATTCAATACTTACAGACCTAAACGATTATTTTGAAACAGGAGAAATTTCAGGTGAGGTTTCAGCCGAAATATTGGCAGTTGATGCAATCATAGATCTTGTCCTCGAAAACATACACTCGACAGCGGAAAACCTAAGAGCAAATTTTAGAAGAAATTCAAGACTTGAAGCTCAAATAAACAATTGGTGGTTATCCTCGGCATCTGAATATGGTTATAATCCAACTTCGGTAAAAGATTCTTCAAACAAACTACCTACTCTTTCAAAGGTAATTTTAACCGATTGGGTGTTTAAAATCATCTTTGCTAATGTTCTAAAAAGACATTTTAACGAAGCGAGAGGAATAGAATCGATAAACAATGAAACCTCAATTGAGCAAGCAAAGGAAATAATTGCATCAATATCTGAGCATTGCAATTTCTGGAATATTTTCAGTGATAACCTTGCAATTGAGTTCATTTCAAATTCTGCTTGGAAACAGATTATCCAGTTAAATCAATTTCTTTCATCAATCAACATTGAGGGGATTGAAATCGAAATACTTCATAATTTACTCCAATCTTCAATTGTATCTGCAAAACGAAAGGTTGCAGGACAATTTGCTACACCTAAAAAATTAGCAGATTTATTAGTGAGGCTCACTGTTGAAGACAAGGAAGGAGTTGTAATTGATCCTTGTTGCGGAACAGGAACAATTATCAACCAAGCATATTTGCTCAAAGAAGAATATGAATTTAACCAAGACGAAATAATCAACAGCATTTGGGCATCCGACAAGCACTCTTTTCCTATTCAATTATCAACCCTTACTCTGGCTAAGCCAAACAATATTGGCAAAGTTTTAAACATTTTCAGAGCGGACGTGATTGACTTGGAGGTTGGAGAAAACATTACTTTTAAAGACCCTAATAACGGAAATGATATTATTAAACAGCTACCATCTATTAACTACGTAGTATCAAATCTGCCGTTTATCAAAAGTAAAGAAATTCAAGTTTTAAACCCGAATATCACAGAAATAAACAGTTTCATACACGAACAAACAGAAACCGCAACAACTCTCAGCGGAAAAAGTGACATTTTCGCATATATCCCATTCTATTTACATCAATTGCTTTCTGAAAATGGAAAAATTGGACTGATACTTTCTAATGCCTGGTTGGGAACTGATTACGGAGAAATTTTCTTAGAGCTAATTCAGAATTTCTATGACATTGAAACTGTTGTAATTTCTGGGAAAGGAAAATGGTTTGACAATGCAGACGTAGTAGCTACTTTTCTAATTGCGAAAAAGCGAAATCCAAAAACGCCAATAGACCAAGACAGAATAATTTCATTTTGCACCCTAAAGGAAAATATCAATGAAATACCTGACACTAAACAATTGAGCGAAAATATTTTGTTAGAAACAGATAATGAATTTGTAGTCATTCAGAATCATTCAGTCAATGACATAGCTTATTTTGAAACAATTGGTGTCCCTTGGTGCGGTTACTTTGCAAATCTTAATTGGCTTGCGGAAGTTTCAGAAAAATTAATTGACTGTAATCAGTTTTTCAATTTTACTCGTGGTGAAAGAAGAGGTTGGAATGCTTTGTTTTATCCTGCATCTGGTCATAGCATTGAAGCTGAATACATAAAACCAGTTCTGAAAAACCTAAGAGGCACAACTGGACTTTATTGCTCAGCAGATGCAGAGGCATTTTGTTGTTCAAGAAGTATTGAGGAATTGGAGCAACTTAATCATTCAGGTGCCTTGCAATGGATTAGAAGTTTTGAAAATCAAAATAACAAAGAGGGTATTCCTCTAACAACTTCACTTAGAAGGGCAAATCATTTTTGGTATGAGATGAAAAGCGATAATATGGCTGACTTTGTAGCCAATGTAAACTATGACAGGTCTTTATTTATTGCTGAATGTACACCTCGTGTATTTATTGACCAGAGAATGATAGGGCTTTCCTTAAAAGAAGCATATCAAGATGAAAATAGAACTTTATTGCTAGCCTTATTGAATAGCGTTTTAAGTATGTTTTTTATTGAAAGTTTTGGTTTTGGCAGAGGGTTAGGTGCACTTGATTTGAGAGCAACAAAATTTGAACGAGATTTTAAACTTTTGAATTTCCAGCTTTTATCTGACGAGCAAAAACAAAGTATTATCAATGCTTTTCAACCAATTGCCAATAGAAATAGACTGCCTTTAAGACAAGAAATTGAGCAAGCAGACAGAGTGAATTTTGAAAGAGTTCTTTTGAAAGCATTCGAAATTGATGAACATTTTGAAGCGATAAAATCATCCTTATTGCATCTTTATAGAATCAGATTTGCAGTTAAGGAAATATAATTATTTGAATATGGAGACAAAAACAAATGACCTGACTGAAATAACATTAAAAATGCTATTAGACGAAGGAATTATTGAAAAAGGAACAGTTTTATATTCTGACACTAATCCTACAAAAACGGCAAAGATAAATTCGGACGGTTTTATTGACTTGAATATTGACGGTAGTCAGAAACATTATCCATTCCCGAGTGGTGCAGCAAGGGCATTAGTTAATTTGAGTGTTAACGGGTGGAAATTTTGGAAAGTGAAAATCAATGATGAGTTAAAGGAAATTTCAGAATTGAGGCAAATTTATAAGGAAAGAAAAAAGTAATGCCACAGCTAAACCGCCACACACATTGCCAAGTCGCACTAGCCCAAGCTCAACCCAAAATTTGGCAACGAGTGTGTCTGCCCTACCGCACGGACGAAAAAGAAAGCACGGGCACACAATATACAGGAGTAAGAGCAATCCCCACGACCCAGCCGATTACTCCAGGTTGAACTACACCCCGGTAGAGCTACAACTAAATACTATGGAACTACTGTCGTTTTCTTATGTTTTTGAGAAGAATGCCCATGCTTTCATTGTGCTGCATTAAACTCTTTGTGTTTAAAAAAAGAGAGCATTTTGTAACTCAAACCTTAACAATCAGTCTCTTTTTGGCTTAAAACCGACTCTTTTGATAATGCAACCCCTAACCCCTAATCCCTAACCCCTAACCCCATGTTCATGAAGTTTTTAAGGGAGGTGTTTTGTTGGTTACAGCAACTTTGCAAAAAGCATAGAAGGCAGATGTCCTGCGGGTGACCGAATCCTGGGCATAGTTCTTATGACAATCAGACGTCCCTTTTTGCAATGAGGACATTTGGTCACGTCAATCCCGGTTAATCTTAAAATGCGTTCTGAAGCTGATTCGTCCTTTTGGGGTACCATCAACTGGTCAATGTAGGGTTTTTCATCCGGCACAAATTGCAAATTCAGATGGCGCTTTGTGGAATGGTGATAAATGTCGAACCGACGGATGCGTGCGTAACCATCCGGCATGATATGCAGGCAGAATCGACGCGGAAATGATCCCTCTTTGAGTGGCGGTAGTCTTTTTGGATAAAACGGAGCATTTCCGTTTCAAAACGCTGGAATTGGGCAAAAATGTGTAACGGCGACCCTTGGGGCCCTCGGGGCGCACGATCCTCCCCGAGGGCAGTATGATTTTCCCCAGGTGGAGAAGTTTCATTTTTGAAGATTTGTTCTCAATATACCATGGCTCTCATCTTAACATGGGGGCTGTTTTTGTTCAACTTATTGGATAAATATCAGCGAATTAGTAAATTCAGGGTCTGTTTTTCCGGAAATTACCGGCAAAAACAATATAAAGACAATACCCCTTTAGGGCATAAACGATAATGGCGTTATGGGGGGGGTGTGTGGCATATAAGATTAGCAATCTGCAAACAGGATTCATAATATTTTAGCATAATAAACGTTTTGAATTTGAATTAATAAAAGACAAGCAATATGAAAAAAATACTACTGATTTTTCTCGCAACTGGATTGATTTTTAGTAGTTGTGAAAAAAAAGAAGATAATGACCCTAAAATCGAATGGACTCATAGTGAGAAGCTAAGTGAAAAGGATATTCTAAATGAAGGAGAAGCCTTTAAAGCATGTGCAATTGATGGAAATGAGATGCTGCTGATTTCGCTTGATAAATTCATGAGAGTAGATGAAAATGAAAATATTTTAGAAGAAAGAACAATACCAACTGAAAGTTTTAATGGGACTTATAAATGTGGATTCTTAACTAAGGATTTTTATATGTTAGCCAATTATCTAAAACTTCCAACAGAATATAAGGTTGACTCTTTGCAATTCGATTTTTATTCGACAACTATTGGTAATAAAACCGTAAATTCGATTCATACAAAGGATTTTCCAAATAGTGAGACCATTGGCTATCAAGTTGGAAGTTATGACGTTGGATATAGATATGAAAGTATAGCGATTAATTCAAATAATCAACTTGGAATAGTGCTGACTTCATACCTACGAAATGACCCAAATGATAGGTCTGGAGTTCATCATCTTGTGATAATTGATTTAGAAATAACTGAAAGTTCAATATCACCCTCCTTTAATAAACTGATTACACTTGATGATTTCCCTTGGAATAGACATTATTATAGTTTAAAAGCTATCGGGGAGAACTTTTTTCTAACTACAAATGATTATGGAACATATGTAATTAAGCCTTCAGGTGATACTTTTATCTATGATAATAATAAAGCAATTTTTGAATACAGCGATACGATATTTCAATTTGCAAGTAATGCTGTAAATTATTCGACAAATGGACAAACTTGGACAAACTACAAGTCGGTAACAGAAGATTTTGTATATGAGATAAAAGTTCTAAATGATAATGCAATAGATTATTCTTATGGTTCAATTTCCGCATATTCCTTAACAGATTTTACATATAAAAACTTAATAAATGACGGTCTACCGTCAGGTGATTATTATTTTATAGAAGAATTCAACGGCAAGATTTATTTAGGAGCCTGGGACGGTGGAATATACACAATCAACAAAGGTGATTTACTTGATTGATAAATAATGAATTACGCCACATAACACGCGGTATAGTTAATAAGGGTTTCAGAGGTTTTCGGGGCGTTGTCTTCCGCTCCAAATTTGCTGTAACTTGATAGGTATAAAGCCCGCAATCCCTTACTAACCATACCGCCACCGTTGCCAACAAGTTAAAAAGAGATAATCCCTTGTTTCCTTAGAAAGAAACTTTTATCTTTGAATAAAAAGCAAAGTGACTGAAAGATTTAAAGTTGAGCTACTTGACCAAGCCATAGAGTTTCTCGACAAACTTGATGAAAAATCGCGTGATAAAGTGATTTATAATATTCACAAAGCTCGCGTTGTTCAAGACAAAGAATTATTTAAGAAACTATCTGGTGAAATATGGAAATTTCGGACTATTTATAACAAAAACTATTTCAGGCTATTTGCATTTTGGGACAAGTCAGAAAAAATTGATACTGTAGTAATTTCGACTCATGGAATTATTAAGAAAACTGACAAAGTTCCAAAATCAGAAATCGAGAAAGCAGAGAGAATAAGGAAAGAGTATTTTGAACGAAAAAGCATCTAAGCCATGAAAAAGAAACCAATGAAAACAACCAGCCTTGATGTCCTGACCGACAAATATATTGGCAAAAAGGGAACCCCTAAACGAGAGAGCTTTGAAAATGAATTGAGACTTGATTTATTGGGAGAAGCAATCAAACAAGCAAGAAAAGAAAGGAACTTAACTCAAGAACAACTTGGAAAATTAATTGGTGTTCAGAAAGCACAGATTTCTAAAATTGAAAATAGTCTTACCGACGCCAGATTTGAGACCATTTTGAAAGTGTTTAAGGCGCTTAATGCAAAGATAAATTTTAACATCGAACTGCTTGACCAGAAAGTCAATATAGCCTAGACGAAGAAACATAACCTGTTGGTAATATACAGGAGTATGAGCAATCCCCACGCCCCAACCCAGCGATTACTCCAGGTTGAAGGACATCCCGGTAGAGCTACAACTAAATACTATGGAACTATTGTCGTTTTTTTATGTTTTTGAGAAGAATGCCCATGCTTTAATAGTGTTGCTTTAAACTCTTTGTGTTTAAAAAAAGAGAGCATTTTGTAACTCAAACCTTAAAAACCAGTCTCTTTTTGGCTTAAAACCGATTCTTTTGATAATGCGACCCCTAACCCCTAATCCCTAACCCCCTAACCCCCTAATCCCATGTTCATGAAGTTTTTAAGGGAGGTGTTTTGTTGGTTATAGCAACTTTGCAAAAAGCATAGAAGATTCTGCTGGTGACCGAATCCTGGGCATAGTTCTTATGACAATCAGACGTCCCTTTTTGCAATGAGGACATTTGGCCACGTCAATCCCGGTTAATCTTAAAATGCGTTCTGAAGCTGTTTCTTCCTTTTTGGGTACCATCAACTGGGCAATGTCAGGCTTCTCATCCGGCACAAATTGCAAATTCAGATGGCGCTTTGTGGAATGGAGATAAATACCGAACCGACGGATGCGTACGTAACCATCCGGCATGACATGCAGGCAGAATCGACGCGGAAACGCTCCCTCTTTGAGTGGAGGTAGTCTTTTTGGATAAAACGGAGCATCTCCGTTTCAAAACGCTGAAATCGGGCAAAAATATGCAACGGCGACCTTTGGGCGCACGATTCTACCCGAGGGCAGTATGATTTTCCCCAAGCGGAGAAGTTTCATTTTTGAAGATTTGTTTTCAATATACCATGACTCCCATCTTAACATGGGGGCTGTTTTTGTTTAACTTATTGGATAGATATCAGCGAATTAGTAAATTCAGGGTCTGTTTTGCCGGAAATCACCGGCAAAAACAATATAAATGCGATAACTCTTATAGGCTATAAACGATAATTATTGCAACAAAAAAAACGATAGTGCATAAAATTAAATGACTGTGTGACTTTCCTGGGATTTTTCTCGACTAATATTTCAAAATAATAATATTTCAAATGATTGACGAAGCGTTAACCAATGATTTTTTGGAATTAGTCGAGGAAAACAAAAAGCTGATTTTTAAGGTCAGCCATATTTATTGTGATTCAACGATTTTGTTTGTTATAACCTATATTGCGAATATTTTTGGACCTAAGTCATATAGAAATAGGATCGCAAAATTGGAAAAAGAAGTATTAAATTTGAAAGAATATTTAGAAGAATAATCTGTTGCTAATAGTTCAAAAAGTGGCGACGTGCTTTTCTCTATCCGGCATTTCATCCGTTATGGGCCTGCAAAACAAAGTATCTAAAGCAATAATAAAATGAATGAAATACCCAAAAAAATGCGCGGCGTCTATTTAAAAGGACATGGTGATTTTGACATGTTGGAACTGCGTGATGATATTCCTGTACCAAACCCCGGACCTAATGAAGTACTTATAAAAGTTGGAGCAGCTGCTATAAATAATACAGATATCAACACTCGCAAGGCGTGGTATTCAAAAGGTGAGAGTGACAGTGATGATGCAAGTTGGTCTGGTGATTCCATAAAATTCCCCAGGATACAAGGGGCCGATGTTTGTGGACAGATCGTTTCAGTAGGTAAACAGGTCAGTAACCAACGCTTGAATGAACGAGTATTAGTTGAGCCGTGTCTTACTGAAGTTGATGGCGTGAGTCTGAAACAAGCCTGGTATTTTGGTTCAGAATGCGACGGCGGTTTTGCCGAGTATACCGTTGTTGCTTCAAAGCATGCATATGCAATTAAAAGTGAATTTAGCGATGTGGAACTGGCATCGTTTCCTTGTTCTTATTCCACAGCAGAAAATATGCTGACAAGGGCTAAGGTCTCTGCTGGCGAACGCGTATTAATAACCGGAGCTTCAGGAGGAGTCGGTTCTGCGGCTATTCAGTTAGCAAAAGCGCGTGGTGCAAAGGTGATTGGTATCACTGGCCCCGAAAAGGCTGATAAGGTTCTAAATATTGGAGCCGACGAAGTATTAATGAGAAGCGATAGTGTTGTGGGGAAACTGGGGGAGAACAGCATTGATGTTGTTATCGATTTGGTGGGAGGCAAACAATGGCCAGAATTGTTGGATGTGCTTAAACACTTTGGACGATATGCTGTTGCTGGTGCTATTGGAGATCCTCATGTAAAACTTGACATCCGAACGCTCTATTTAAAGGATTTAAGCCTTTTTGGATGCACAGTGCTCGAAGAGTGTGTTTTTTCAAATTTGATAAAACATATCGAAAACAGAAATATTGCGCCATTGGTTTCGGCAACTTATCCAATCGAAGAAATCGTAAAGGCACAACAAGCCTTTCTTGAAAAGAAACATATTGGTAAAATTGTAATTACAATAAACAGTAATTGTTAGTTGGCATCAAAGCTTTCAGCCTCGGTTAATATCTTTTTATGTGATGTCTGATCTGGCCTTACAGGCCGCGCTTTTGTTTATCCATTTTGAAGACTACGGTAACGCAGAAGCTGAACTTTATAGACAAACACGAACGAGTGTCTGTCTATAAAGTATGGCTTTTTGGGGCAAGCAATAATCATAATATTTTATTCTTCAGCCCCTTGTCCGGCCACTGTAGGCCAGCCAGGATTCTGATAAATAGGTGAAGTTGAAATCGTTTTTCCATCCTCTGAAGTAATCAAGAAATGCTGAACAGCAATTGGTTCCAGATAATGAGCCTCACTAAAGTTAAGCCCCTCATAAAAATTATTGTTGGACTTCACAATTTGATAAGGTCGCAAATAGGGGCTTAAAGAAGAAGACGATACGGTATTTTTCTTTTCATCAGTCTGATCAGCTAACAAGACACCTGCTTCATAATCATTTTGCATGGGCCCCCAGATTTTGCAACCTTCAATCTGAAATCCGTTTAACTGATCCATTGCCCGCCAGCGTAAGAGATCACAATAACGTTGTCCCTCACCCATCAATTCGCTGCGACGCTCACGACGAATGTTATACAATGTTTCATCCACTAACTGTCCATGAGAATATGCACCCCAGTCATTTTTAGCTTCTTCACTCATTATTGTATGACTGATAGTTACATTATAATCTTCATTAACACCAGCCCTCAGACGAATGGCTCTCCAGTATTGGTCAGCCTTTTCATCAATAGATCCGTTTTTTTCATAGCTGGCTTCCAAATAAATCAAATATGCTTCAGCAGCCCTAAATATCACTGGTGCAGTAATATCCTGTCCCAAAATTTGCATACTATAATCAAGTGCATATCCTTTCCCAAGCATATAGCCGGTAGAGGTTGAATATTTCCCGTCTGAACTGTAAACAACCGGTGCAATTTCAAAAGTTTCAGGAATCTCTACATTTTTAAAGGCTTTTACTTCACCTGGTGCCTTCATAAAAAGTTGCCATCTACTGTCTCTGTCAATTTTAGTTTCCTGAATGCGATCATCACCGGCATAACCGCTCATTGCATCATAAATAGGAAGACCATTAGCCATAAGGAAGGATTGTTCCATTTGGTGCGTATATCCTTTCTGTGCACCATAATAGATATAGTGATTATAACTGTGCGCTCTTCCCAAAGCTACATTATATTCTCTATACATAATGACTTCCGGATAAGCAGAAGGATCGGGGGTGGCAAACATATTGTAATAATCGTTAACCGATTGTGATGCATTTTCCTGAATAACCTGGTTATTGTCAATCAACGAAATTGCATCGGCAATTTCGGAAGAAGCATCCATTGCCTCATCCAGGAAAAAATCAATTTCTCCCTGCAAACTACCACCGGGAAAAGTATAACCACTATTGTAAGCTTTGTTGGCCCCTGGCCATCCTGGCCCGTTTGGAACAAGAGCAGTACCTGCATGATATTTAAGCCATGTCGCTTCAAACAAAGCCACACGCGCCTTTAAAAGTACGGCTGCATTACGGGTAATGCGAACCTTTCCACCATCCGGATCATTCAAAAGCATACCGATGGCTTTATCCAGATCTTGCAGGATAAAACGGGCCACTTCATTTCGTGGACGACGTTCAGAAGCCTTAGTAAGTGCTTCCTGATTGTCGGGCAATGTTGTTGAAATAATTGGAAAATCACCCAACTTTCTTAGTCTGTAGAAATATTCATGGGCTCTTAAAAAATAGCCTTCCCCAATATAATAACTTATATTCTCGGAATTACCTGTTATCTCGCCATTTTCATGCCGGGGAACAACTGTTTCAAGATAATAATTCAAAGCATATATATTGGAAAAATTCCATTCTCCCCCTGTTGCCGCCACAGTCCATAATCCCGGAACATATCGATTATTTGATCCTCTTGTTGTGGCATTATCAGTGGCCAAATCATTAAAATAAAATGACTCACCTCCACTGCCGTAATGACTGGGAAGCATTCCTCCTTTATCATCGCTACCTTCACTATAAGAACTGTAGTCTGCGTAATAATTTACAGTATAGGCAGCCAGCTGGGCTTCCTCCCATAAGTATCGTTCAGGCGTAACATTTGATGGAGGTGTTACGTCCAGTTTATCGTCACAACTTGCCAACAAAAGGGCAGTCGCGCCTAATGCAAGTACAATTTCAGTTGAAATATATTTTAATATTCTCATTGCGTTTTCAGTTTAAAAATTCACACTTAAGCCAAAACTATACACGGTTGAAAGCGGATAAACAGTACCCCCCTGTTTTCCGATGCCTGCAGTTTCCGGATCCATCGTTTTTGATAAATTAGTCATCGTCAGCAAATTTTCTCCGGAAACATAAATTCGTAGATTTTGCAAAGAAATTTGACGGACCAAAAACTTCGAAAAAGTATATCCTATTTGCAAATTCTTTAAACGCATGTAAGATGCATCCTGCAGATATCGGGTTTGAGTTTTGTGATTCTTGTTGTTAAACAACGGACGGGGATAATACGAGTTAGTGTTCATACCAAGCGGATGATCCGAATCGTCGCGAAAATAATCAAGGTGTTCAGAAAAAGCTGTTGACCACCATTGACCACTACCGGTCGCACCCCAAAATACCATACTATTCTCTCCCGGGTCAAAATCACGTTTTAATACCCCTTGCCAAAGCATCTGAATATCAAATCCATTCCATGATGCATCAAGCGTTATACCTGTAAGAAATCTGGGGGTGCTGTTTCCGATCTTTTTTAAATCACCCATATCATGAATGGTATATTCGCCATTATTCACTTTACCGTCCCCATTGATGTCGGCATACATAATATCACCAGCAGCCCAGTTACTTCCCAGGGCATCCTGACCACCGTTGGGCAACGTTTCCAGATGCTCCTGCATTTCAGCATCGGTCTTCGCAATACCTATGCTTGTATATCCATAGATATTTCCTGTATAGTATTCTTCTACGTATTTACTTAAACTTCCCGTGGGATTGCCATACCGTAATATTTTTGTTCTGGAATCAGACACATTCAACCTTGCACCATATTGAAATTTACCTTTTTGATCTCTCCATGAAACTTCCAGTTCCCATCCGCTTGTTTTCAGGTCGGTATTATTGGTCTTTGGCACATCTAAACCGAGTGTTGCAGGTAGTTCAACGCCGGGGCCGACCATATTGGTCGTTTTTCTGGCAAAATAGTCAAAAGAACCTGTTAAGCGATTCCTGAAGGCACCAAAATCAATTCCCAAATTGGTTGTTTGTATTTTTTCCCAGGTTAAAGATGAAGAGATTAATCCCGGAACTGATGCAGTATTAGGCTTGGCACCGTTAATGACCCATTCCCCATCGGCGGCACCTGTTGGCAACGTTTGATAAGTTGGATACCAACTGTCTGTATTCTGATTCGATAATTCACCATACGAAGCTCTTAGCTTAAAAGTGCCGATAACATTCTCCAGATTACTCCAGAAACTTTCACGTGCCATATTCCAACCCAAAGAAGCCGAAGGAGCCCAGGCCCATCTCTTTTCAGCGCGGAAACGTGAGGTGCCATCATATCTTAAATTTAATTCGGCCAGATATTTACCATCCAAATCATAGTTTAAACGCCCAAAAAAGCCCGCTGTTTTCCACTCCTGATATTGTCCATTGATAGACATGTTATCATTGTTGGTGGTTAAATTTAATACAGGTAAATCAGTCGTGATCATATCAGCACGCTGGGCATTCATATCACGGTATTTCATCTGCTCATACTGAAATCCCATCATTCCGGTAAAACTATGTCGACCAACCTGCTTTGAATAATTGGTATAAACATTTGGATTCAGAAATGTGGATTTATACGAGTATTCATAAACCTGATCGTTATTGGGACTGGTTAGTGCTTTATAGGTGTTTTCAGGATTATCGGCATAATGAGAATAAACTCGTTTTTGATCCCAATGCGTCCAGTCGTTACCTGTTCTAACATTCATTTCTCCTATAATATTCCATCCTTTTAACGGCGTTAAGGTTGCTTTCACCTGCTGATACATATCATCATTCTGTTCTTTCTGACGACCGCCCTCCGACATGGTTTGTATGTAGTTTATATCAGACATATAATATCC
Source organism: Geofilum sp. OHC36d9 (assembly GCF_052400685.1). NCBI lineage: Bacteria > Pseudomonadati > Bacteroidota > Bacteroidia > Marinilabiliales > Marinilabiliaceae > Geofilum > Geofilum sp. OHC36d9. The sequence continues at coordinate 40,904 of NZ_JBQTGJ010000002.1, read as the reverse complement.
ATTGGGGTCCTTTTTTGCCCTGATTGGGCGTGCCCTGCGAAGAATATGATCGTAAAATCCTTCATTCATATTAGTAGGACGGGCATAGTCAGTTCTGATAAAACGATTTGAATAATCAACTTTTAGGATGTCAGTCAATTGTGCCGAAATTTTTCCACTAAGTGAATATCTGTCAAAACCTTCTGTGCCATAACGCATGAAACCTTCCTCTGTCATGTAATTTGTCGAAATATAATAGGTGAAATCAGTATTGCCTCCACTGATGCTAAAATTGTGTTCCTGCGATGGAGACCAGTCTTTATAGTATTCATCCAACCAATCAACATTGGCATAGGTGTAGTCATAGTTCCATTTTCCACCACTACCCAAATAAGCAACATCCGAAGGTTCTAATTCGCCATCATAATAGCTCTTAACCAACTGTTTATAATCGTCACTATATAAATGTGAATTGGACGCATTGAAATTAGCATCATCAAAAAAGTTGACAAACTCCCAGGAGTTCTGCATGTCAGGCATCATTACCGGTGTCTTATAACGAAAACTGTTATTGTAGTTGATGACCGTTTTGCCTTTTTTCCCACTTTTTGTTGTAACAAGTACAACACCAAAAGGAGCTCTTGATCCGTAAATTGAAGAGGATGCCGCATCCTTCAAAACAGAAATACTTTCAATATCCTGTGGATTGATGGTATTAATGTCTCCTTCCATACCATCAATCAGTATCAGAGGATCTCCTTTTGAGCCATCACCAATAGTCCCGGTTCCCCTGATATTAATTGTTTTGGTAGCATCAAGTTCGCCTCCAACACCACTATTGTAGATGTTAAGACCGGGAATAACTCCCTGCAAAGCCTGCACTGCATTGGACACAGGTCGTTTTTCCAGGTCTTTAGATGAAGCTGTCGCCACAGAACCCGTTATATTTACCTTTTTTTGTGTCCCAAAACCAACAACAACGACTTCGTCCAACGATGCCAGTGATGATTTCATGGTCACATCAAATACTGATTGTTCGCCTACTTCTATCTCCTTGAGTTCATAACCAATAAATGATAAAACCAAAACCGGTTGTTCTGTTGCGGAAACATTCAAAGTAAAACGGCCGTCAATATCAGATACGGTTCCGATGGTGGTTTCTTTTACAAAAATATTAACACCCGGAATTGGATTACCTAATTCATCACTAACAACTCCGGTAACCTGTCCTGCTTTTTGAGGAACCGCGGCATACACAATGGTTGAGTTTGTTATAATATTTACCAAAATCAACAATACTAGTGGAACCATTTTTAAAAGGCCGCTTAATTTTCTTCGCAGGTTATCAGTCTGTAATTTTAATTTTCTCATGTCCGAAATTTTATATTTCTATTTAACAAGATTAATTTTTGGCAGTTTTTTATGTATAAACTGCATACATCCTTCCATACTATTATAACTTCGTCAGCGCTTGCCCAAAAACGCTATTGTCTGACCGACATTGGTATTCTATGGCCGATGCGGCCACTCACTGCCGGCATTGTCAACGGCCGCAATGATGTCGCCGCCCGTAACAGCTTAAATGGTGTTGTTGTTAACCCCCAAAACAGTGGCCGCTCGTTCGTCCGACGAAAAGAGAACCTGTATCTTCGATATATCCGACCCAAAGTTGAACCCCTTCACAATAAATTTGGTGCGAATGCCACCACTGTCGGGCATAAAGGCATCAAGCTGCACCGGAAGCGACGGGTCGCGAACCTCCCCGGGTGACGTATCGTCGTCTTGGCACGAAACCAGTATCAGCAACAGCAGCAGCGTTGCCAACAGTAGCCGAAGACCCATAATGACAGGCTCAACGGCACGTACTTGCGCAACCCCTTCGGTGGGTTTGGTCTGAAATGTTTTCATATTAATATCTGTTTTTATCTGATTGTTAATGTGTTGATTTGATTTTGCCCCCTTCGGATCAAGGCATAGCATTCCCATAACCCCTTTGGTGGAATTTATTTTGCAAATGATGGGAAATGCCCGTTTCAGACGTGGTGACCCTGATATTGAGTGACCCGACTGTGTTTAATCCCGTAAATAATTATTGTGAGAAATATGTTACGGCGCGCGCAAAGCAATGCATACCGGAGCCGATATGGCCGTGTGTGAGAAATTTTTCATAATTTTGATGTGTTAATTTAACTGACTTTGGTTAATTAATAAGCCTGCTGCACGTCGCCAAACTGTTGTAGCGGGCTTTTTTTGTGATAAGGCCTGACTAATGTTTCATAAGTAGCGGATAACTGTTAAGATTAAACCGTTTTAAAAAAATGTAAAGATGAAATGCACCCTTGCGGGAAGAAGATCCGGCGTTGAGTCGTTTGATTATAACGGTGCGCCGGTAAATAAAGAGGGCGCGGAACTCAATTTGCCACCTTTGAGGTACTGGCATACCTTGGAACGATAAGTGAGCCCACGCCTGAGTCGTGAGCTATTCCACTTATTTTCTCGTACCATTAAAAAGTGCCAGTTTCCAAAGGTGAGAATCTAAGCGAATGCTTCAATTATAATCATCTATCGAAGTATCGCTAAAATATTTGATAGCAATGCAATTTTATACAAATATATACAAATTTTTCATAATTCGGATTTCAGTCCGAATTGTTTTTTCAGATATAACCTTTATTTGTCACTATGAATAGTGTAAATAGACAAATCGTTGAATTTATAAGGGATAATTGGGTTATACCTACTAATAATAATAGTCTTTTTGCCAAAGAACACTTTATTGATGAAAAAACGGTTCGTCGAATAAGAGAAGACAAAGAATATCAAATTGCACTTACTACAATAATGAGGATTTGTGAAGCACGGAATTTAAAGCTTTATGAATTCTTTAAGATGGTTGGAATCTGAATTTACTTTATTTGTCTGATTTGTCCTCTTTTATAATTTTACTTCATAATATTTTTCTTGTAATAAGCATTAGTTTGCAGTATTTTAGTAGGTCTTTTTGTGAAAACGACATGAAGACTGTTTATAAAGATGTTTTTTTTTGATAAAGATATATTAGGTAATTGCTATTTAATACATGAAATGTTAATGACGATATGGGGGCGTTGGCTGTAATGCAGGAGTAGAAAACCGAAAAACCTTAACAGAAATGAAAACATTATTAAAAGAGAAATGGGACGATAAATATTACGATTACATTGACAAACTAAGATTTGAGGATACTGCATTAAAGTCGGAGTTTTTAAAATTATTGAAGTGTAAGGATTCTGAGAGACGAGAATTATTGTGGGGTGATTTATGTGTGAAAGTTAATGATTTACAGGAAGTATGGAAATTGTCAAATCCATATTATATTGGCTTTGGAAATCCAGATTCAGATATCTTATTTATTGAAAAGAAAAAGGCTTTGACATTGAGATGCATCCTGAATTATTTATTAAAGAGAGTATTAATAATATAATACAATGGGAATCTATTTTAAACAACCCCACCAATATTTTGACTGATTTGAAGTTTAATCCATTCTTCCCAAGAGAATATCATACTCAAAAAATGAGACCTCGTCATACTTGGGGAATATACGCACAAATTATTGCGGGATTGAAAAGTAAAAATACCAAAGATATTTTTGAGGAAACAGAAAATATTACAGACTCATTTTTTACAGACTGTTTTATTACCGAGATTAATCATATCCCTTCAAAATATAGCAGAGGGCACAAATTGATTTCAGAGAGAAAAGAACTCTTAAAGAATGATTTTTATAAGAACTTTTCAAAAATTGTTATCGGGGCAAAGGGGTATCTGCAAATAGAACAATTAAAAGATTTGTTTAATATTACGTCTGACTTTAAAGAGGTAAAATTTGGGGCAAATAACCAGCGGGAAATAAAGGGATTTGTATATAAGAATAATTCCCAAACGATAATATACTGTGACCATTTGAGTGTCGGTGCAGGTTGGACAAATGACGCATTAGATAAATTAATAGATACGCTAAAATGAAGCACATACAGCCAACAATGTGTATAATTCATAAGGGTTTCAGAGGTATGCGAAGCAGAGTCTCCCGCTTCAATTTTTGTAACGGTGGATACAGACGCAGCCCGCAATCCCTTACGAAATCATACACTCAACGTTCGAAATAATCCACTCTATTCCTGAGAAGAACTCAAACATCTGCTTTGGGGCATCGAACAGCGTTACTATACTAATAAAGTTGATGGCGAAAAACGTGTGGCTAATTCTATTTTAAAGGTAGATTAACTACATCATTAATAACTGGAGAATGAAAATGTTGGCATAAAATAATAACATATTTAAATAGAATTCCGTAAATAGATCAGACAACTTTGGAAAAAGGCTTGAGAAACAAGTAAAAACACAAAAGTAACGTAGAAAAACGCAAGAGCAACAAGGAAAAATGCTCGGGCAACGTGGAAAAATGGAAAAGCATTGAGGAAAAATGCTCGGGAAGCCATAAAAAACCAAAGGGAAAGCAAGAAAAAAGCAAAAGCAATGAACTGAAGTTTGAACTAATTTCTACAAAAACATATTTTCAAAAAAGATGAAACGAACCATGAGAATTGATTCACACACAGAAGTATGATTATCCTGGCGAGTTCCATATGGCAACTGAAAAACAAATTATAAACATATGAAATATTTATCCCTTGTTGGCGCAAATTTTCTGGTAACCTGCGCAGCATTGTTAACATGGAGAATTAAGGAGAAAATCGGAAATTTAACGAACCATAACTTTTTAAGATTAACTGAAAAATGGGCTGGCATTTAAAATTGAGAACCATAACTGTTAACAGAAATTTTTTATTTTTGAATAGTCAAAGCGCCATAACCATAACTTCAAATACAAATTATGAATAAATTCGTATTACTCCCCTTGTTTTTATTCCTGTTTATCACCGCGAAAGCTCAGGATAAAATTATCAGTATTAAACTTGATACAATACATTGCGAAATAGTCTCGATATGCAATGATCGTATTTTTTACGAACTTAAAAAGGATGACGGATCAATCGCCGGCAAATCTATTTCATTATCTCAAGTGTCAGAATATTTGACATCTGATCAATCGAGGGAAAAATCAAAAATGGGTAAACAGGAATCATCAAAGCCTGACAAACCTTTATGTTTGGGATTGAATGCCGGTTGGTCGACCATGCCCTGGTACCTCGACAATTATGAAGCTTTATCTGCCTTACCGGATTATTATAACAAGTTAGAAACAGGCATTCATATAAATGCCAGTGCACATTACCTGTTCAATAGCTTTTTAGGTTTGGGCGTAGAATATTCGTTTTTTGAAACGAGTTCGAGTGGCAGTATCCCAAGTGAATACTATCCGTCTGCATTTTTAATTAGCTCTGAAGAATACCATCTGTATGCCAATTATTTGGGGGCATCAATCCTTTTTCAACAACATCCTGACGCACAACAAAAATTTGTGATTAGTGAATCTCTTTCGGCTGGGGTTATGTTTTTTCGTATGGAATATCAACATGTGTATCCAAGTCCTGGTGTTATTCAAAGCACCAGTTACACTGATATTACAAATAATATGTTACTCACCGGAAATTCTTTTAGCGCAAAAGTTGGACTTACGGCTGAATACAGATTATCGGAGGCCGTATCGGTTGGCTTAGGAGGTAGTTTTATATGGAGTTTGTTAAAAAAAGCAAGTCTTGAATCAAAAGGAACCGATAGTAGTAATTATTCAGTTAATGATCAGGAACTTTCCGACGCGATGAAATTATCCCGTATTGATTACTCTTTTGTTTTACGTTATTATTTTTAATGTACCCATTAACCAACTCTAATATGCGACCTTTCATTAAAATCATTAGTTTATTTACCTTACTTTACCTGATAACAGGTTGTACCAAAGATTTTCTGAATGAAAATCTTGAATCGGGATCTTTTACCCTGGGCTTATCAAATATTTATGTTTCGCCCGATTGGCAAAGTTCCAACTATCTTTTTAAGCTTCCATCGGTTAATGAAGTTGATTATGAAATTGTTTCGAAACCATCCTGGCTCGAAATTGGTTCCAATAATGGGCATTTGTCTGATAGTATTGCAATTGTTCAATGTTCGGCCACCAGGCATCCAGATTTCGAAGCGGTGGGTATTTACACGGAATTTATGACCGTAAAAGCAGATGGGCAGAATTATAAAGTTCCTGTAGCGTACATAACCGAGGGAAATCCCACTGCGCAGGTACAAACGACCCTGACGCTATCGTATAGCAATTATAGCACTTTAGCTTTGTCAATTCGCAATAGCGGGGAAGGTATTTTACTTTGGGGAATCACAAGTATGCCCGACTGGTTGGTTATTGATACTGCTCAGGTTGAATCAAATGCCTTTTATATTTCTCCAAATGCTTCGTATAGTCTACCTCTTCGCTATAATCTTGACGAAGTGTATACCGCGAGTTTGACAGGTGCAATTGTGCTATCTACAAATGATAAGGAGCATCCGAGTATAACGATAAATGTTACAGCTGACCTGGGTACACCGCAATTAACAATTTATACCAGTACCATTAATTTTTCTTTTACGGAAACGTCAGAAATAATAAATTTCTATAATTATGGAAATGGAATTCTTGTTTGGGAATTTAAAGACATCCCTGAATGGCTTACTATTACACCATCAAGTGGAATGTTTTTTCCTTATACATACGGTAGTAATGTAATTTTTAGCTGTGATCGAACAAAACTCTTGCCGGGGCAAAATTCAGCAATCGTAAATTTGAAAACCAACGACAGTTTTTATCCTTCGTACAGTATAAAGGTAATAGCTAATGCACCGGGAATTTCTGAGAATATACATGCTGTTGATGGAAATATTATAGACGCCGTATTTAATAAAAATACGAACACTTTGTATTATGTAACCAGTTCGCCCAACAAGTTTATTGCTTATGATGTAATGAAACGAAATGTGCAGGATGAAATATTATTAAGCAAGTCGCCGACCAGTTTAGCTATTTCTGAAGACTGGACTAGAGCGGCCGTAGGGCACAACGGGTTTATAAGTGCCATCAATTTGTCTGGCAATACAGTAACTACAGTTTATACGTTGAATTATTCAGTAAATGATATTGCATGGGCTGAAAATGATTGGTTTTGTTACACACAAAATGGAGAAAGCGTCTTTGGCCTTCACTGGATTAATACAGCTGACGGCACTTTATACGATGACCCTAATCAGTATGACCTGGATGGCAAATCAATCGTCAAGAAAGTACCCAACCAGCCATATCTCATAGCTACACGAAACGCTACATCGCCAAGTGGCTTTTTAGCTTATGATATTGCGACCAAAAGCAAAAAGAGCTACGCACATATGGATTTATATAATTTTTGGTTTTCGCAAAATGGGGACTATATTTTTAGCAGAAATCTAAATGTCTACCGAACCACAAGTTCTACCGGATCAACAAATACATTCGATGCCGACATCAGCGCCATTGGTAAAATTGGAATCGAGGGTTACTATGGACTTAGGGACCTTTATCACAGCAATGATTATTTGTGGCTTATAAAAGAGGTCGCTTTCCCCACAGATGAATCAACAAGTCTCTATCAGGTAGAAGATAATGACTATACACTTGTGAAAAGTTATGATTACGATTTAATCTACCAACCTGATGCGCAAACGACCCCTATTGACGTAACTGCAAATTTTGTTTTTGTCAATAAAGAAGAAACAGAAATTTTAGTGTTGTGTAAAGGTCTTAGTAGCAACTTTTGGATAATGCAGTTTCTTTCTGTAGAATAATTGGTTAAACGTTTAATAAACAATTATTGGTGCCCGGTAAAAATTTAGAGAAATGATTAGAACCCGGCTCCAATGTGCGAGCCAGAGATTATAGGAGATATTGGGGTTGCTTTCCGCCTCAAGGAATTTCCGTTAAGAAAATCAATTTTATTGGCGTAAAGAAATCCGGGCTGTCTGAGCGAAGCGAGTTTCCGGATTTTAGACAATGAAATTGATTTTTAGGAAATTACTTGCAGCGGCGGCATTTTAATATTATTGAATTTTGCTACGTTCGGCATTGTCGCAAACAAGTTTGCACACTGCACTCACTAAACGCAAAATTTAATGTTATTGAATTTTGCTGTAGTGGAGCGAAGCGGATCACGAATACCTTTGAAATAAAAACTTTAATGAGTAAAAAAAGTAAAAGCCCGTGCGGCTTGAGCACTTAAATGGAGAATATATTTTTTACCGGACAATAGTGATAAACAATTATTAAATATAACTATTTGCAAGGATTAAGACGTTGGATTTTATTGACAAGTACGGCGCAATGGCTGTATGAAAAATACGGATTTACAAATCTATCCAGGCCGGAAATCTACATGGAAAAATTTAATCCTGATGTTTACCTAAATGAAGAAATAGACCGAGGTTCTCAGACTGGATAATGAGTCGACGCAACGACCGAATGATTATCTCAGGTTGAACGGCATCCTGGTAGAACTGAAAATTGATATCATAGCCTAAATATTGGTTTTCTGTATTTTTAGCAAAAATGATCAGGCTTGTCTTGCGTTGCTTTCACACCAAAGTTTATGGTCTTAACTTATTTTTTAATAGCTATTGGTTTTGGACTTTTTATTGACTGTATTTGTGTTGATAGACGTCTTCGTTTGATTAAGAGATATTATGTAATTACTTCTTCATGCAAAAAACGATAATGATATTTTAAGTTCTTTGGCAACTATTTTGAGACAGCTAACGTAGTTAAACGCAATATTTCAAGTCTTAAAAATTAATAAGTTATATCCTAAACCGAATAAAAATACTACAATTATGAAACAATTAATTCTGATACTAATATTTATAAGACCGATCTTTTTGCTTATGTCTCAGGATATTGGAGGCGATTATTATGTTTCACCAACCGGTAGCGATTCAAATCCGGGCACTTACGATCAACCATGGGGTACCTGGCAAAAAGCGTTTGAGGCGGCACAGCCAGGTGATACAGTTTATTTTAGAGACGGCGTGTGGAAACCAATCAACTATACAGAAGGGAATGCTGTTACTGTTATCGCTCCAAATAAATCTTTTATCTGGCAAGGTAGTATCTATGGATACGATGGCACTAAAACCAATCCAATCTGTTTTTTCAACTATCCGGGAGAAAACCCGATACTTGATTGTTCCGAAGTTGATATTACCGGTCATCAGTATAATGTAGGCCTATCAATATACAATGCCGATTTTATTCACTTTAAAGGGTTGACCATTCGAAATGTGTTTCAACCGTCAACTCCAAATAGCGTTGGCGATTATTCGCCGGCTTCCGGAATTGGCATAGTCGGAACCACAAATTTGATATTTGAAAATGTCACTGTTTCTGATATCGGAGGCCGGGGGGTTGGCGGCTCCAGCCTGTTAGGTTACCATACCGACCCCGGTTATGATACAACGCGATTTATTAATGTTGACGTTTTTAATTGCAATGATGCATTAAGTGAAGTGCCTGGCAACTCAGCTGATGCATATAAAATTACCCTTCAGAGTTACGAGGTAACTGAAGAAAATAATCCGAATGGGGTATTCCCGGTTTATTTGTTAGATGGTTGCAGATCATGGAATTGTACCGACGATGGAAGTGATATAGGCGGTAATGGTATTGTTATTTATCGTAACTGCTGGTTTTTTTCTAATGGCAATGAAAATTCAATTGATGGTAATGGCTTAAAGATCGGAGGTGTATTTGATTCTATCAATGCAACGATTCCTTTGCGAATAGTCACTAATTGTATAATGGCCCATAATAAGGGTATTGGGATTTATGATTTGCAGTATGAACCTTATTTCCAAAATAACTCAAGAATATATAATAATTTGTTGTATGGAAATGGGGCCGGAATGCAAAATGGTTTGGCGAATCGCTACAATAAGATTAATAGTATTTACAGAAACAATATTATCTATGGCTCAACAGACAGGGATGCGGCAGGTAGACCCCAAAATTTTATCGTTGATAATGACTATACAGAATCAAATAATACTTTTGATTTTTGGGAAGAATCGGGAAGCTTGTTTAAATGGACAATGGCTACAGATGTCTCTGTAACAGACGATGATTTTGTTTCTCTTGATGTCTCTCAATTGCGATTACCACGTAAAGCGAATGGTTCATTACCCGACATTACTTTTGGACACCTTACTTCAAACAGCGACCTTATTGATAAAGGAACAATTATACCTGAAACTGATAATGCCGGCATTACTCTTAGTTATTCCGGATTAGCTCCCGATATGGGCTGTTTTGAATTTACCTCTCCTCAATCAATTGAAAATTTACGAAATGAAGAAAAGTTTAAATTATACTATTCAAACGATGAAATTTATCTGAAATTCATAGATGGCAACGTTTTTTATCGTTATGATCTGTATTCGTTAAACGGCTTTAATGTAAAAAGTAGTTTATTGTATTCGGATGTTTGCGAAATTAATACTTCGAATATGGCAGCTGGTATTTATTTATTAGTCTTAACCGGCGAAAATATTAAACAAAACAAAAAAGTATTTATTCATTGACAATTAATGGAGATGCGTTAATTTTTAAAAATATTTCGCAATAACTTGCATTTCAATTAAATAAATACACTCTTTGATGTTTTCGTTTGATAAAGGGGTATTGTGTAATTATAAGAACTAACCCACATAAAGGTGCAGTTGCGCGTATGTATTGCGGTTCGAAATGTGCCACTGAGTAGGGATAAAATCGATTTTATTCAATTCTTTGGGTTTGAAATGTGCCAGATTGAGTAAAATTCTTATACCGCTTTTTTCCCCCCCCTCTCAAAAAAAACGATATGGCAAATGTCCCTGATCTTAAGGATTAAAATAACTCGCAGTGTATCGTCTAAGCTGCCTGTATGGATACGGGGTTATGCGCCGTATCCTTTTCCCATTTCCGGTTGTTGGTAGTCTCAGAGTTGATGTCGGTCAACTCTGATGGATACGGGGACGGTACGGCTGTCATAATTTCGTCCACCGAGCCATTGGAATTGCTGGTAATTTTGATTTTCTGTGAATCAGCTGTTAGGTTAGTAGGTAATTTTTGTCTGTGCGATGGCAAACATGAATATGTTAAATTTTATTTTTTATTTTTTAAAATTTTCATTGTGTGTTTGCGGTGTATCGCGCCTTGTACTGCGTAATGTGTTGAAAATTAATCGTGATACTTTTAGTTGAGATTGAAATTTTAACATTAAAATATTTTGCATTGTTAATAATTGTTTTTTATATTTGGTCAACCAATTATTAGTGATTGGTCAACCAAATAAACAAGTCTATTAAGAAAGGTATTAATTAGTGCTTACAATCAAATTCCCGTGACAGAGAATAACGATTTATTTTTGAGGTTTTAGAAGCTTGAAAAATGTCAGTTTCCCAGAGCAAATGGTCAGCTTGGAGGCGATAGTCATGAATAATGGGGGGCTAGTTGAGAATCATTTTGTGAAATTATCATTTAAGGCCGTGTTATTTATGGCGTGTTGCCAGCAAGCTGTGCCATAAACATTAACCGAAGAATGAAATAATAAACATTTAAAAAGACGAAGCATGGATGTTTTGGCGAATTTCAAAACCATAGAGGTAGAAAGTCCGGTAGATAAGATAATTAAACAAATTCGTAATTCTATTGCATCGGGTCAGTTAAAACCAGGCGATAAATTGCCTTCAGAAAGAAAATTGTCTGACTCGTTTGGAGTCGGCAGAACTTATGTTCGCGATGCCATTAAAAAACTCGAGTTTTATGGCATTTTAAAAACGTTGCCACAAAGCGGCACTATTGTTTCCGGAACTGATATTTCAGCCATGGAGGGTTTGATTGCAAATGTGATAAAATTAAACGAAGATGATTTTTTCCATTTGGTTGAAACGCGTGTTATTTTGGAAACATACGCTTGCGGGCAGGCTGCTTTACACCGTACATCACGTGATATTGCAGACCTGGAAGAGAGTCTCGAAGCCTACAAGCATACGATAGACGCCAGATTGTCAGGTGTCAGGGAAGATTTTAATTTTCACCTTCGGATTGCTGAAGCAAGCCGTAATATGGTTATTAAGTCGTTGATGCAAATTTTGATTCCCGATATTCTTGAAATCTACAAGAAATTGAATGTTTGTGGTGAAGGTCGGTTTTACAAATCATTTGAAAATCATAAAGAAATCCTCGAATGTATCGTTAAACAAGATTCAAAAGGTGCCGAAGAGGCCATGCGTAGCCATCTGAAAGATGTACTGGACTTTAGTTCGTCATACAAAGGCGAAGAAAAATAATTAAAATTTAACTATATGTATGATAATTATGATACCAGTTAAAAAGGATTGACCAGAAGCCAATCCTTTAGAGAACTTACGGTAAAATCTTCTAAATCTGATATTAGGAACTTGCAGGTAACAAATATCAAAATATTAGATAAAACCGCCCTATACAAATATCACTATTGAATTTAGGCATTTTGTCCGCTCCAAAAATAGCTATTTAACTGGAAAGTCGGATAAAAAGTGGAGAACAAATTTACAACGCTTACCATTTCCAAATTTATGGAACGTTCTCCCGACAATAACTCATGCCGTGAATATTTGCTTGATCTCCAAAGAACGAATGGTCGTGTATGTCTGCATTGTGGGCACACTCGTTGTTGAGTATCAAGGTGAAAAAATACGGCAGACCGTGAATCCGTTTTTTCCGGACTTCTTCACCTTCCAACAATCATTCTTTCATAAACTGTTGTTCCTGCCTCTTAAGGCCTTTTAAATGGTGCATCATACTATCATTCCCTGCAATATGGGTGAAGCTGTGCTGAATTGAGCAGGAAATCGGGTTTATGGAAGGAAGTGAAAAATAGTTCCACATCTGTACAGAACCATCCTGAATTATATAGGATAGCACAGGGGAATGCATGCCCTATAGACAACCCTGCATCGACGAATTTTATTGCTGCCGGTTTAACCGCATTTTATATGAAGAAGGCATTTTGAGAACCTTTTTCACCGAATGTAAATCCGGTTACAGAAACAGAGCTTATTTGTCAGATGCTTAACCCAATTATTTAAACTCTAAAAATTAGATAGATGAAAAAATTCTTAAGTCTTGCTTTAACACTACTGGCTTTTGCAATTGGAGTTTCTGCTCAGGTTCAGGTTACAGGAAGTGTTGTTGATGCAGATAATAATGAATCCTTGCCAGGAGCTACAATTGTTGAAAAAGGGACAACAAACGGTACCGTTACTGATATGGATGGTCGTTTTACCCTCACAACGCAATCTCAATCAGGGATAATTGTTGTTTCTTTTGTTGGAAATGTATCCCAGGAAATTGAATTTTCGGGTGCTTCAAATATTAACGTCGGATTGAGACCTGACTTTACAAATATTGAAGAAGTTATGGTTGTGGGGTATGGCGCTCGAAAAAAGAGCGATGTGACAGGTTCTATATCTTCGGTCAAGTCCCGTGAATTAACAGCATTCCCTGTGTTAGACGCAGCACAAGCGTTACAAGGTCGTGCATCGGGTGTGGTGGTGCAGTCTAATAATGGTGGTGAGCCGGGAGCACCCATCAACATAAAAATTAGAGGAAATACCTCTATCAATGCCAGTAGTTCTCCGCTTATTGTGGTCGATGGTTTTGTGGGCGCAGTTATGCCGCAACCCAATGATATTGAATCAATGGAGATTTTAAAAGATGCATCAGCTACAGCTATATATGGTTCCAGAGGTTCAAATGGCGTTATTTTAGTAACGACAAAAAAAGGTAGAAGTGGTAAATTAAGGGTGGAAGTCAATACAACCTATTCTGTTCAAAATACGGCAAAACAGCTGGATTTATTAAATGCAGATGAATTTGCGGTTTATCAGAAAGCCATCAACTCAAGTTATGTGCAGGGGCCTGCCGATACAGATTGGCAAGACCTATTGTACAGAGCTGGAAACACCCAGAATCATCAGTTTTCTTTTTCGGGAGGTAGCGATAACGCCAACTACTATGCTTCGGCTACTTATTTTAAACAAGAGGGAGTTATTATAAATTCTGATTTTGAAAGAATTTCTTTCTTGTCAAATATTGATGCCCAGGTAACTGATAAATTAAAATTAGGTTTTAATCTTTTTGGTAGCAGAGGAACCAAACGTGGCGTTCCTACACAATCGACGGGCGAAACGGCTAATGGCGGTGGTGATGATGTGGTTTCCCTGATGTTTCGATTTATGCCGGACTTGCCCGTGCAGGATGAAAACGGTGTAAACACCATCAGCTCAATCGGTGATAATATTGATAATCCATATGCCGTTGCAACTGAATCTGTTGATGAAACTAAAACTGACAATTTTAGAGCAAATTTGTATGCTAATTATGATATTTTAGAAAACCTTACTTTTAAATCTACTTTCGGACTTAGCTCAACGAATGAAACTGTAGGGGTTTTCAGACCATCAACGTTAATTATTACAGCCGGAGGTGGTACGGGAGGTAAAGCATCATTGTCAAATCTTAAGCGGACAAACCTGCTGAGTGAGAATTACCTGACGTATAACAAAGAAATTTGGAAAGGCAATTTAACCTTATTGGCAGGTTATTCTTATCAGAAAACGACTTCAGAAAGATTTTCTGCCGGCGCTCAAAATTTTATCTCTAATAGTTTTTCTTACTATAACTTAGCTGGTGGTTCTGTCACTGTAATACCTACTTCATCTTTTACAGATCAGGAAATTTTATCTCAATTCGGAAGATTTAATTACGATTATGATGATAAATATTTATTAACCGCTACTGTGAGACGTGACGGGGCATCTAACTTTGCGAAAAATGAAAAATATGCCATCTTCCCCTCTGGTGCATTTGGTTGGAAGGTGAGCAATGAAGACTTTTTAAAAGATAACGAGACCATTTCTAACCTCAAATTTAGAGTGAGTTACGGTATAACGGGTAACCAGGCCATTGATGCTTACCAATCGCTGGCAGGTTTCAGCGCTCTTTTTACCTCAATTAACGGACAACAAGTAAATGCTGTTGTTCCCGATCAGGCTGCTAACGCCGATTTAAAATGGGAATCTTCTTACCAAACAAATGTCGGTGTTGATTTAGGTTTGTTAAACAATAAAATCTCTCTTTCATTAGACTATTATAACATCGATACCAAAGACCTCCTTTTGGCCGATCAGGGTCAGTCGGAATATCTTGGCTTTTTGACGTTAGCAAGTATCAGAAACGTCGGCGAGATAAATAACAGAGGTTTTGAAATTTCTTTAAATACCAGAAACATAAATAAAGAGAGTTTTAGATGGACGACCGATTTTAACTGGGCCACAAATAAAAATAAGGTCGAATCGCTGATTGGTGGTATAGATGTATTCATGGATGCTGCACCAGGATATTTTAACGTTGATCGTACCCATATTTTAAGAGAGGGTGAAGCGGTAGGCCTTTTTTGGGGCTATGAATATAAAGGTGTTTATCAGGGAGGTGATTTGCCCGACGGTACCGCGACATTTTCTGGTGCTATAGCAGGTGATCCGTTATTTTCAGATTTAGATAAAAGTGGTGTTATAACAACTGACGATCAAAAAAATATAGGAGACCCTAATCCCAATTGGACGATGGGGATTACAAATACGTTTACATATAAGAACTTCGATTTAAATATCTTTTTTCAGGGTTCTCATGGTGGCGATATTTTTAACCTTACAAATGTACAGCTGTTTAACGGCGACTCAAATGCGCTTAAAGATGTTTTGAATGCCTGGACACCAACTAACACAGACTCAAATATACCTCGCGTGGTAGCCAATAGGAATAGAGAGATTTCTTCCAGGTTTGTGGAAAAGGGTAGTTATATCCGATTAAAAAATATCGCTTTAGGTTATAACTTACCTACAGATATTGCTGAACAGTTCGGTTTGGGGGGCGTTCGGTTGTCTGTTAGCGCGCAAAACCTGTTGACTTTTACAAATTACTCTGGCTTGGATCCTGAAGTGAGTTATTTTGGTTCTGGTGGCGAAGATAGCGGAGATAGTAATACGACCAATGGGTTCGATTTTGGAAATTACCCAACTATTAGATCGGTTAGTTTCAGCCTTAGTTTAAATTTTTAGTCAACAGTTAAAACGCCTACATTATGAAAAAATATAAATATTTATCCTTATTCTTTTTTATAGGGTTATCAATTACAGGATGTTCAGATTTGGAAGAAGAACCTGTAGGGTTGTTAGCGCCGGAGGGTTTCTTTCAATCAACGACCGACATACAAACTGCCGTAAATGGTTCTTATGGTCATATGCTCCATCGGTATTTTATGTCCAGAGAGATGTCAATGGCACTGATGCTGCGAGGAGACATGGTCGATTTGAATCCCAATGTTACTAATCCTGAACGGGTTCAGTTTAATAACGTAGCTCTTTTGGCTGATAATTCAACGATTGGTCTGTTTTGGCCCAAATGCTATCAGATTATTGCGGCCGCTAATCAGGCAATTTCTGGCGCTGAATTGGTCAATGTTGCGGATGAAGTGAAAAATCCGATTGTTGCGCAAGGCTATTTTGCAAGAGCATTCACCTATTTTCATTTGGTCCGCCAATTTGGTGAGATTCCTTATTTAACCGAGCCTGTAACCGATATACAAGCCGCTGGTTCTATTGGCAAAACTTCAGTCGACGATGTCTATAAAAACATTATTGAAGATCTGAAGTTTGCCAAAACATGGCTGCCAAATACACAAGCTGCCAGATCAATCCCGGCTAAGTCTGCTGCAAGTTCTTATTTGGCTTTAGTGTATTTAACGATGGGTGAATATCAAAAAGCCTATGACGAAGCAAAGGAAGTTATTGACAACGAAGATATTTATGAATTAGGTTTAGAGCCCGATTTTCAGGATCTATTTGACGCATCTAAAGTCGATGCTTCTCTGGAACCAATATTTGTGTTGGATTTTATCGGGCAATCCGATGGCGATCAGGGGCGGAATTATCAGGCCGCATTTACTGGTATTAGAAACGATGATCAGTATGGTTATGGTGGCGGGTGGTCTGTTGAGGTGCCTTCTATGGCCGTATATACCACCTGGGATGGCCGGGATTACCGTAAAGCAGTTAGTTTAGATACCACGGCCGTTTTTAATGATGTTGTAATATCTTATGACTCATTTACAAATGTTGGTATTGGTGGATACGCCTCAGGTGTCGATCGTCCACATATTGCAAAATATACCCGTAAAGCGGGGCCCGCTGCCGAAGGAAATGGACGAACGACTAATAGTAATTATTTGATGATGCGGTACGCTGAGGTATTGCTCATTGCCGCTGAAGCGTTAAACGAAGTCGATCCCGGAACGACTGAGGCCGATGGATATGTAAACAGAGTAAGAGCCAGAGCCAGAAGTGGTAACGGGTCTTCATTCCCTGCTGATGTCTCCGGCTTATCTCAGGAAGATTTTAGAGATATGGTGTTGGAAGAACGTAAATGGGAACTTGCTTTTGAGTTTAAAAGATGGTACGACATTGCCCGAAGAAAATTGGGCACGCAAGTATATGGTGCTTCCGGATTGGAAGGCGTTAAAGCTGAATTTAATCCGAATCGCGACTATTTATTTCCATTACCTGTTGATGAATTGGTGAGAAATCCCAATTTGTTGCCTCAAAATTCGGAATATTAATCATTGAATGGTTCATGAGCAGTTTGAACATGTATTGATGTTTCAGAAATGATGGCTCTTATGAAAGTTGACCTGTTGCAATAGTTAGTGCCCGAAATTATCGGCAGGTCACTTTTTACTCTATTGAGAAGTTGTTCAAAAAAGGGACATGAATTCTTTGGATTAATACTCGTCATGCAACGGTTGAAGGTGGCATAGCATGGCCTTTTGGATTGAAATATCCGGCCAATAAAATAAACAGTTTCTATGAAAAAGGATTTAGAAGCAGTACGTAATTTCTTTTAATGAGGATTTGAGGGAATTAAGGTTTAATAATTGAAGCTTAAACAACTATAATGAAACATATTCCGACATATTTATTTCTCTTGTTTGTGGCATCGTTTTTTTCTTGCCGCCAGGAAATTGCCACAAATTCAGAGAATGAAGGGTTTCCTAAATTAATTCTTCAAAAATCATCGGTGCCTGAAATGATTGAGGGACTGAAGCAATACCCTTTGCTGCAATCTTCATTCGAAAATGCAAAAGACATTGCCGATAAGGGGATTGAAGCCGGAATTGTTGTGCCTTTTCCAAAAGATCCGGGCGGTGGTTACACCCACGAAAAGCACAAACTCAATTATCTGGAGATGTATAATGCAGGATTGGTTTATCAGCTGACCGGTGACGATAAATATGCTGCTTTTGTCCGTGATATGTTAGTTGAATATGCCAGGCTTTATCCTACTCTGGGCATTCATCCTATGCAAAAGAACCAGGCGCCGGGCAAACTATTCTGGCAGGGGTTAAACGAGTCGGTTTGGTTGGTGTATACCATTCAGGCCTACGACTGTATTTACGGGTTTCTGTCGGTGGAAGAGAGAGCCAATATTGAAGACAATCTTTTTAGGAATATGGTTAAGTTCTTTACTGAAGAGGATAAGTATTCCTTCGACCGGGTACATAACCACGGCACCTGGGCGGTTGCCGGGGTCGGGATGACAGGCATGGTTCTGGCGGATTCGTTGATGGTGCAAAAAGCCTTGTATTCCACAAAACTGGATGGCTCAGGCGGGTTCCTGAAACAGATTGATGAGTTGTTTTCGCCCGATGGTTATTATGCCGAAGGTCCCTATTATCAGCGCTATGCGTTATTGCCTTTCATGGTATTTGCACAAGCACTCGAGAACAACCGTCCCGACTTAAAGATCTTCGATTACAGAGAGGGGGTTTTATTAAAAGCGGTAACAACGGTGCTTCAGCTAACCAATTCGGATGGTAGATTTTATCCTATTAACGATGCAATTAAAGAAAAATCGTGGTTAACCTCCGAGTTAATTTTCGGAACCAATATTGCTTATGCCCGCACCAATGAGGCCACTATACTCGACGTAGCAAACCTGCAAAATCAGGTGATGTTAAGCGCTGAAGGTTTAACCGTGGCAAAAGCCGTTGCCGAAGGTAAAGCCCGAAAATTTGAGCGTAAGTCAATGATTATTCGCGATGGCGCTAATGGCGATAAAGGTGGGGTTGCTTTACTCCGGCTGGGCAAAAGCGAAAAGCAAACGTCGCTGCTTTTTAAATTTGCTTCGCAGGGGATGGGGCACGGGCATTTCGACCGCCTCGGAATTAGTCTTTACGACAAAGGACAGGAGATATTACCGGATTATGGCGCGGCCCGTTTTTTAAATGTGGTAGCCAAAGAAGGGGGCACTTATTTACCTGAAAATAAAACCTGGGCAAATCAGACCGTTGCACATAACACATTGGTTATTAACGGGCAGTCGGGGTTTGGAGGTCGCTATGATGAAGCCGAAAAATACAATCCGGAATTGGTTTTTGCGGATCTGGAAAATCCGGAGGTTCAAATTGTTTCAGCTATCGACGAACATTGTTACGAGGGAGCTGTTTTGAAGCGTACTTTGGCCTTGATGGAAGTAGACGAAAGGGTTTATTTGATTGATTTGTTTGATATTAAAAGCCGATTGGCCGGCCTGTACGATTTGCCTGTGTATTTTAACGGGCAGATCATTGATGCCAATTTTAAATATGTCAGATTAAATCAATACAAAACGCCTGGAAAGGCCCATGGCTATCAGCATTTGATTGTGGATGCCGAAGCAAAAAATATCCCGGCCACTGCCAGCCTTAGCTGGATGAATGGTACCGGATTTTACTCCGTTACAGTTTTGGGAGGCAAAGGAGTTGACTGTTACATTACCCGTTTAGGGGCCAACGACCCTAACTATAATTTACGGCCACAAATGGGAATGTTGTTTCGGTTCCCCGATTCGAAAAACAAAAAACTGCTTACAGTATACGAGATACATGGAAGTTACAATCCGGTCAGCGAGGCGGTTTTAGGTTCCGAAGGCTCGGTAAAAGAGTTGCAGTTAATAGAAGGTGACGGCGAAAAAGTGGCTGTTCTGTTAAAACTAAAAAACGATAAAACGATTCAGCTTTTGCTCGATTTAAGCTTTTCAAATGCGGGTGAAAATTCAATAAGTGTAGAAGGGCAAACAATAAATTGGACTGGAAATTATAAAGTATTCACAAACTAAAATCTTCGATTATGGCAAGCGAAAAATTTATCAAAAACAGCGGGAACTGGGAAAACCTTGGTGGAGGCGTATCACGTCAGTTTCAGGGTTGGGATAACCAGATTATGATGGTGAAAGTAAAGTTTGAAAAAGGGGCTGAGGGCTCTCCTCATAAGCATTTTCACACTCAGGCAACGCATTGTGCTGCCGGAAAGTTTGAGTTTACCATCGATGGCGAAAAAAGTATTATCGAAGCAGGAGAAGGCGTTTACATTGCTCCAAATCTGGTACACGGTGCCGTGTGTCTGGAGGCAGGCATTTTAATCGATGTTTTCAGCCCCGTGCGCGAAGATTTTCTTGATGGAACAGCAGTTTCTTATTTCGGCGACAAAAAATAGAAATCATGACGAAAAATGAAAAAAAATGGTGGAAAGTAGGTAAGATTAAAGGTTTCAGATGGTGGATTATCGGGCTCATTTTTTTAGCTACTGTAATTAATTACATCGACAGAAGTGCTCTGGCCCTGATGTGGGGTAAAGCCGGAGAAGCCGGCACTATTTCAGATTCATTGGGATTAGGAGAAGGTCATTATGCCTTAATCTCAAATGTATTCCTGATTGCTTACGCCTTTGGACAATTGTTCTCAGGTAAAGTATTTGATAAAGTGGGTACGAGAATTGGTTATGTGTTAAGTATCGGAATTTGGGGCTTGTCTTCTTTTTTTCATTCACTTACCAGAGGTGCCATTTCAATTGGTATTTTACGTACTACTTTAGGTATTTCTGAAGCCGGAAACTGGCCGGGTGCGGTAAAAAGTAATGCAGAATGGTTCCCCATAAAAGAACGTGCGATTGCTCAGGGGTTGTTTAATGCCGGGGCATCTATGGGATCGGTCATTGCGCCACTGTTTATTGGTGCTTTATGGGTCGCCTTTGGCTGGCGGGTAACTTTTATGATTATAGGATCATTCGGATTGCTGTGGATTATTCCCTGGTTAATAATAAACAAAGCCGGTCCTAAAAAGCATCCCTGGGTGACCGATGAAGAAAGAAAATACATCCTTGACGGACAAAGTAAGGTCGATCAGGAATCCACCAAAGACTCAAAAGGTCTCAGTTTACGCGAAATATTATCATATAAGGAATCATGGTCTGTCATATTAGGCCGTTTCTTTATGGAACCAATTTGGTGGTTTTTTGTGATCTGGATGCCTTTATATTTATCCAAAGAGTTTAACCTGGATGTTAAAGGGGTTGCGATGTTTGCCTGGGTGCCTTATGTTGGTGCTGCAATAGGGAGTATTCTTGGAGGTTATGTATCGGGAAGGATAATAGCAAAAAGTAATTCTATTAACAAAGGCAGGAAGGTTACAATTTTAACCGGTGGTCTGATCATGTTTTCTGGTCTTATAGCAACTCTGCTAATGCCTAAGAGTGAGCCGATTAATTTTGTATTGGTTATTTGTGTGGTGTTGTTTGGCTTTCAATTCGCTATCAGTAATATACAAACATTGCCAAGCGATTTCTTTAGCGGAAAATCAGTCGGTTCTCTGGCTGGTCTTGGAGGAATGATTGGTATCGGTTCGGTGATTATACTAAACTTCATTATTCCAATGATTGCTAAAGTTTCTTACACGCCTATTTTTATCATCATTGCAACATTTGTACCGCTGGGAATTGGAGCTATTTATTTCTTTGCGAGGAATATAAGGCCGGTAGAAGAGAAGTAGGAAATGTTAATATAATGCGTTTCATCCTTTAAATAATGGAAAGATGAAACGAGCCGTGGAAATTGATTCACACACAGGAGGATGATTATTCCGGCGAGTTCAATATGGCAACTGAGAGACAAATTATCAACAGATGAAATTTGAAAAGTAATCTTAAAAAATAAAAATTATGAATTTAAAAGGAAAAGTAGCCGTTGTCACTGGTGCAACAGGCGGAATAGGTTTTGAAGTGGCCAAAAGGCTGGGCAAAGATGGATATACCGTGGTTTTAAATGGTATTCACGATGAAATAGGCGCAAAAAGAGTCGCAGAGCTTGTTGCCGCAGGAATTACGGCTGAATACTTCGGGTTCGACGTGACCAAAGAGGATGAAGTAACTTCTAACATCAATGCCATTGGAAAAAAGTTTGGCCGAATTGATGTGCTTGTAAATAATGCCGGGGGACTGGGCGGCAGACAGAGGTTTGAAGAGATGACAACCGAATTTTACCGTTCCGTGATGGCTTTAAACCTCGATTCTGTATTCTTTGCGTCCAGAGCTGCCATTCCTTTTCTTAAGAAAGGAGAAAATGCCTCAATCATCAATTATACTTCAAATGCAGCATGGAATGCAGGTGGCCCGGGTGCCGGGGTTTACGCCACATCCAAAGGCGGGGTGCATGCCATCACCAGAGCAATGGCCAAAGATTTAGCCGAATATGGAATCAGAGTTAACGCCGTATCTCCGGGTACCATTGACACGCCTTTCCACGCTCAGATTAAATCGACGAAGCCTGAAGTGTTTGCCTCATGGAAAAACAGTGTTTTGTTGGGAAGATTGGGACAACCTGAAGAAGTGGCTTCTGTTGTGGCTTTTCTGGCAAGTGATAACGCCTCTTTTATTACCGCTGAAACTATCCAGATTGGTGGTGGACAGGCTTTGGGTATATAAAAAGCAGGACGTTGGGCAGGGATGCTCAGGTTCTATATGGCAAAAACAAACAAATAATAAACAGCTGAAATGAAGATCAAATTAAAATCAGAATGTACCTACGATTGTATTTCACTTGGAGAAGTTATGTTACGACTGGATCCGGGCGAAGGTCGAATCAGAACGACACGTCAATTCAGGGCCTGGGAAGGGGGTGGAGAATACAATGTTTCACGGGGCCTGAGAAAATGCTTTGGTAAAAAAACAGCCATCATTACGGCGCTGGCCGACAACGAAGTGGGTGCTTTAATTGAAGATTTTATGCTTCAGGGTGGACTGGATACCCAATTCGTTAAATGGGTCGATTACGATGGTTGCGGCCGTACGGTTCGTAACGGACTTAACTTCACAGAACGGGGCTTCGGCATTCGCGGAGCAAAAGGGGTTTCCGACCGCGGTAATACAGCTGCCTCTCAATTAAAACCAGGTGATATCGACTGGGAGTATATCTTCGGAACTCTGGGCGTTCGATGGATGCATACAGGTGGTATTTTCGCAGCGTTATCTGAATCGGCAGCGGAAACCGTTATTGAGGCAGTGAGAATAGCTAAAAAATACGGAACGATCGTTTCATATGACTTAAACTATCGTCCATCTCTTTGGAAAGCCATTGGTGGCGTGGCCAAAGCCAGGGAAGTAAACCGTGAAATTGCCAGATATGTGGATGTTATGATCGGTAATGAAGAGGATTTTACGGCTTGCTTAGGTTTGGAAGTTGAAGGTAACGATGAGAATCTGAAGGAATTGGATTTGTCGGGTTACAAAAATATGATCAAAATGGCAGTCGCCGGGTTTCCAAACTTTCAGGCTATAGCCACAACATTACGTACCGTAAAAACAGCAACCGTCAATTCATGGGGGGCTATTTGTTATTCCGACGGTAAAATTCATGAAGCCCAACATCGCGAAGACCTGGAAATAATGGATCGTGTAGGTGGTGGCGACAGTTTTGCTTCAGGGTTAATTTATGGTTTCCTTGAATTTAATGATGGCGCAAAAGCCGTAGAGTATGGGGCTGCACACGGTGCATTAGCCATGACTACGCCAGGCGATACCACCATGGCCACGCTATCGGAGGTGGAAAAAATTGTTGGCGGTGGCTCTGCCCGGGTGGATAGGTAAAAAGTTTGAAGTAGGAAGTGAATAGTGAAGAGGAGGAAGAAAGTTTAAAGTAAATAAGTAGGCAAAGTGTTTGTTGCCTTTACCCTTTTACCTTTTTTCTCCCCCCTTTACGCACTATCTGCATATTACCGATCAGTTTAAATAGTGCCTGTCCATAAACTAAGTGTTTAAAATATAAAGTTCAAATACGAGGCTCGCGACGTCATAAAAATCAAGGGACTGACGAACGAAGTAAAGGCAGAAGCAAAGTTGTTATTGTGGCTGTTGTTGTGGATTTATCTCATAAATGCTTTGATTATGCTTTACAAGGAGGAAGGAGACAAAGTCAGTTTACTTTTCGTAAATGACTGTTTTTATGACAAGCATAACGAAGTAGTTGACTTTATAGACAAACAAGAAATAGATCCTGTCCATAAATTAAGTGTTTGAAATATAAAGTTCAAATTCAAGGCTTGCGACGTCATAAAAATCAAGGGACTGACGAACGAAGTAAAGGCAGAAGCAAAGTTGTTATTGTGGCTGTTGTTGTGGATTTATCTCATAAATGCTTTGATTATGCTTTACAAGGAGGAAGAAGACGAAGTCAGTTTACTTTTCGTAAATGACTGTTTTTATGACAAGCATAACGAAGTAGTTGACTTTATAGACAAACAAGAAATAGATCCTGTCCATAAATTAAGTGTTTGAAATATAAAGTTCAAATACGAGGCTCGCGACGTCATAAAAATCAAGGAGTTTACTTTTCGTAAATGACTGTTTTTATGACAAGCATAACGAAGTAGTTGACTTTATAGACAAACACTAAATAAGCTTATAAAAACTAAATTCCAATGCATAGAAATTTTTTTTTCTTCATAGTATTGCCTTTCATACTTTTTGCATGTACAACACCGGGGCGTACCAATCAGATTATGGTGCAGAACAATGCAGAGCTTCAAACAGCTATAGCCGACGCTGCTGCGGGTGACGAAATTGTCCTGAAAAATGGAACATGGAACGATGTGAAAATTGAATTTACCAGCAGTGGAACCAAAGAAAAGCCCATTGTGGTGAGGGCCGAAACTGCCGGGAAAGTCTTTATTGAAGGTCAGTCATACGTTAAGTTTGGGGGTGACCATATCGTGATGAGTGGATTGTATTTTAGAAATGGGTATACACCAAATAACGCTGTAGTTGAATTTCGATTGGGAAAGGAAGTTGCCAATCATTGCACCTTTACCAATTGCGTTATCGAAAACTTTAACCAGCCACAACGCGACCGGCAAGATCACTGGGTGGAATTTTGGGGCAGGCATAACGAACTGAGCAATTGTAATATCATAGGAAAGTCAAACTCAGGGCCAACAGTCCGTGTTCAAATAAAAGGTAATGAGAGTATAAAAAATTACCACCGCATTGTAAATAATCATTTTGGACCACGCCCCAGAAAAGGGGGTCCTCACGCCGAAACCGTGCAAATTGGCGATAGTGACACATCTATGTCGCCAAGTCATACCTTCGTTGCCAATAATTTGTTCGACCGCTGCAATGGCGAGGTGGAAATAATTTCCAGCAAAACAAATTATAACGAATTTCGAAATAATATTTTTTATAAGTGCGAAGGCTCTTTGGTGATGCGCCATGGCAACTATTGTTTAATTGATGGCAACATTTTTATCGGAGACGATCATTCGGATAACATGGGGGGGATTCGCATCGTTAACACCGGGCACTGGGTGATAAACAATTATTTCTATAACCTGAAAGGGAATAATTTCAGAGCGCCTTTGGCCATCATGAATGGTATTCCCAGGTCGCCTCTTAATCGTTACAACCGGGTGACGGATGTGGTTGTTGCCTATAATACATGGGTCGATTGTAAATCGCCCTGGCATTTTGGTGTGGGGGCCAATTTAGAACAGGCCGAGGTGCTACCTGCTTCTGAAATCAGATCAGCCCGGGCAGTGCGAACGGTGATTGCCAACAACATTGTTTACAATGCAGAAGAGACTTTCCCGCCCATTGTGGCTTACGACAAAATAGATGGCGTAACGTTTGAAAGCAATCTTATTAATTATAACGGATGGGTTGGTGAAAAGAAAAATGTTTTTGAATATTGCGATTTCTCCATGACCAAAATTAACAACTTCCTTTTTGTGCCTTCATCTAATGTGTGTGAAGTGCCTGCATACAACGGGTTTGAATTTGAATCCATTACCACCGGCCTTTTTGGTAACAGCAGGCAGGAGAATGATATTATAGGAGCAATTTGTGGCACGCCGGGTGAAAATGCTGATATTACGGATGCGGGCAAATATGGGGCAGGTTGGTTTTCAACAGAGACTATAGAACATGACGCTAAGCTCTTTAAAGTGACGGAAGATGATGATTTATTGAAAATAATAAACGATGCGGCTTCCGGTGACATCATTGAGCTGGCGGCTGGAAAATACGTTGTTGCCGCATCCATAAAAATAGATAAACAGATAAGTTTAAAATCCGCTAACGGCCAGGGTGAAGTAACACTGGTGTTTTCGGGTAATGAAAAATCCCCTCTGTTTGAGATGAACCCCAATGGAAATCTGAATCTGAAAAATATTTCACTGGAAGGAAATCGGGCCAACTTCGCCTTTGCTACACTAAAAGAAAACATGTCGGCTTTGTACAATCTAAAAGTTGAAGATTGTCGGATCAACAGTTTTAAATACGTGCTGAAAGCATACAAAGAGTCATTTTCGGACAGCATCTCTTTTGAAGGTTGCACAATCGGAAATTGTGATAACGGAATTGAATTATCACAGGAAACGGACGATAATGGTAATTATAATGTCGAATTTCTGACCATTGACAGTTGTCTGTTTACAAGCGTTGGTGCCAATGTGGTGGATTACTACCGGGGCGGTTATGACGAGTCGACCATTGGTGGAAATCTGAAGGTAACAAATTGTGTTTTTACCAATTGTGGCGCCAAAGAAGAAAACAAGATTTTACTCAATACCCTTGGAATTATGAATGTCGGTATTTCGGATAATATTTTTAAAAATAATCCGGTTAAACTGGTGGCACTGCTGTGGGGGGCCAAGAATAACAGGCATTCAGGTAATGAGATTATGAATTCGGGAAAAATTGTTGTCCAGGAAAATATCGAATTGAAGTTGATGTATTAACATTTAAATGTGAGGATCTGAAACGAGCCATGAGTAAGGTTTAGCTTCACTGATTTTTAATTCTCACAGCGGAAGATGATTATGTTGGCGAGTACCATATGACCAAAACAAACAAATTATAAACATATGAAACGAGCCGTGGGAATTGATTCACACACAGAAGTATGATTAATTCCGGCGAGTTCCATATGACAACTGAAAAACAAAATATAACCATATGAAAAGATCTGAATTTTCGTTTAAGCATATAAATAGTGCCATTTTATGCCTGATAATCGTGGCGGGGCTAACGACTTCCTGTTCAAAAGCGCCGGAAATAATTGTGCAGGAGATGCAGATGGTGTTGCCTGATGGGCAGTCGGTTTTTAAAGAGGAGTTATTGCCCGGCGAAATTGCAGACACCAAAATTGAACACTACGCCTTTGTGGGGCCCATCGTTAAAAATTTTCAGTTTTCAAATGAAAATGTTGACATGTTGGTTTTCATAAAAGGGGACGCGCAACTGAAAGCCGATACTTTAGTGTTTAATATTGTGCCCGAATCAATTGCCATTCCTTTGGCCTGTAAAAATGTACAACTTGAAGTTCCCGATGGCGAGGTGTTGCATTTTGTCCGGTTCAGAAAAAAGCTGTCTGAGCAGGATCTTCTGGATATGGCGGCTTTCCCGGCTGGAAATAAATACGATGTCTTCTTTACCAAATTTGAGGATTGTGAACCTTATACCGAGAAAATAAAGAGTCCCAATACCGTCAGTCGGACCGTTCTGCCCGCCGATATTATTCCCCGTGTATCGCTGGGTACCGTTGAAGCACCGGGACCTGATGAGGTGGGTGCGCACGAGCATGGCATGCTTGATCAATTGTTCCTGGGATTATCCGACAACGATATTGTGGTTCATGCCGATGGCGCTTCTGCCGAACTAAAAGCTTATTCGTTGTTGCATATTCCCCTTGGCTCTGCTCACGGGGTTACGGTGGGCGAAGGCAAGAAAATGTATTACCTGTGGATGGATTTTTTTCTTACAAAGGAAGGACAGAAATGGCTGAAAACGCATAAACCGGTTGCGAAGGACAAAAAGGATTACTAAGCCTGAATAATAACTTTCGCATTGTGAGGGTGACTCTTTGAGGCGAATGTTTAGATCCCTGACAAGATAAAAGGAGTGAGAGAAGTGATAAAAATATTGTCCCGGCCGATTAAAAGTGCATCAGGGATTTTGTCAGATACATCACTTTGCTTTCTCCTTCTTTTTTGTCAACAGACTTCACTGCAATGACATTAATTCACAGACAGTGCGGATTAATGGATTATTAGCATGATACTTGCTATCAGCGTCAAAACGATGTTAATGGTTTTGAATCTTTTAATGGGCATAACCGTATTCAGCTTTTTCCCGAAAACGGTACCTGCCAGCAATATTGGCACAAAGATTAACGATGTTTTTAGCGTTTGCAACGTGATCATGTCGGTTTGGGAATATCCGAATATTGCTATTACAGAGGTAACAACGCTAAAGGCAGCAAATATTTCACGGAACTTACGGTTGCTGATGTTTGCCCTGTTCAGGAAAAGAGCCAATGGCGGTCCGCTGACCGATACAGCTCCGGTTAGAAATCCTATAAATGCGCCTGCATACACATAAGCCCGATTCCGCATACTTCTGTTTTCGGGCATTTTTCTGACCAACGAATAGATTGTTAGAACAATAAAAAGGATTCCCGAAAGTCGTACCAGCCATTTCCCATCGGTGGAACTTAAAGCAATAACCCCGGCAATAGTAAACAAACCGCCTGCGCCGATTAAATAATACGATTGCCTGTCGAGTAATTTATGCTCTTTTTTTTGCACGACAATCAATATTGAAGCAATCAGATTACAGATCATCAAAACCGGGATGATCTCTTTGGGGGCGTACCAGATAAGTAACAAGGGAAATGAAACGAGTGCAAAGCCGAAACCGGTAATCCCTTTTATCAGGCTCGAAAATATTATTATCAAAAAAATCCAAATATTTGGCATAGTTTATTGCATCAGTAAAAGGCGTGAACTAATGGTCACGGCCGTCCATAAGTAATTGTC
Organism: Geofilum sp. OHC36d9; assembly: GCF_052400685.1. Taxonomy (NCBI): domain Bacteria; kingdom Pseudomonadati; phylum Bacteroidota; class Bacteroidia; order Marinilabiliales; family Marinilabiliaceae; genus Geofilum; species Geofilum sp. OHC36d9. The sequence goes on along the minus strand of NZ_JBQTGJ010000002.1, from coordinate 11,655 downwards.
CCGGGGGCTAAGCTTCTAAAGCCTGATTGCTTTATCTGATTGGGGGGATGTTTAAACCTGTCAAAAATCACACAAGAACCATGCCCATCCTCCACACCGCGGCCATTACCACGGGTTGAACTTCATTACGGTATAATTACAACAGTCTGTTATGGACTTAATGTCAGTTGTTTTTCTGTTTATACACAGAATGGACATTCTGGCATTCGGCTGTTTTTACTCATAGGTTTACTAACACTGCTTATTTTAAATAGTATTTGCAGGAAAATCCGGGGGCCTGAAAGAGTGGTTCAGATTCAAAATTTACACCGCCCGCAAAATATGAGCTCACTCCCGTAAATAACCATTTTAAGAACCCGCACAATGCAGAAGAGGGCTTTTAAAAACGCCCCTCCATTCAACCATTCGCAATTTCTGTTCATCCTATTTGAAAAAATATCAGAGAATTAGTAATTTCATCGTTTGCTTTTCCGGAAACCACCAGGAGGCAATATAAATTCAATAATCGGCTGCAAAAAACGTTATGGACCAGTTCCCGGCTATTGAAAGAAGCATCACTAACCTCTGAATTTTAAACAAATGATTTTAAAACTGATTTCAATATTTTTGATTGCTGTTTCAATACCTGGTTGCAGTGGACGAAGAGCCCAGACGGTATATACCAGTTCAGCAGCTGAATCCATCCCCATAATAGATTATGTTTACATTAATTCTTATCCGCATGATACAAACTCATTTACCGAAGGGTTTCTTATACATAACAGTAAATTATACGAAAGTACCGGAGCAACCGGAAGTTTACCTCAGACACGATCATTATTTGGGGTTGTTGACCTCGAAACAGGGAAAATAGATACGAAAGTAGAAATTGACCGGTTTAAATATTTTGGTGAAGGAATTACTTTTTTAAATGGTAAGGTATTTCAACTTACCTATAAGGCTAAAATCGGTTTTGTTTATGATGCCACAACTTTTAAAAAACTTAACGAATTTACATTTTCAAATAAGGAAGGCTGGGGGCTCACTACTGACGGGACAAACCTTATAATGAGTGATGGAACTAATGTGTTAACATATTTAAATCCGGTTACGCTTCAACCGGTTAAGACGATTTCTGTGACCGAAAACGGGTATGCTAAAGATTATTTGAATGAATTGGAATATATTAAAGGTTACATTTTTGCTAACATCTGGACTACGAATACAATTGTCAAAATAGACCCGACAGATGGTAAAGTTGTTGGAAAACTTGATTTGAGCTCATTGGCATCCGAAGCAAAGAATATATATTTAGGTTCGTTGGAAATGAATGGCATTGCTTATGATTCGATTGCTAACCATATTTTTGTGACAGGTAAGCTATGGCCTGAAATATATGAATTGCAGATTGATGAATGATGATAATAAATATCCCCTTGCTGGCGGCGATTTGTAATCTGTGCCGCCTCTGAAACACAGTCTGCATTCCACGCCAGCGCAGAAGGTTTAAGCCATAAAGCCTCAGATTCAAAATTTACACCGCGCGTAAAATATGAGCTGACTCCCGCAAATATCCATTTTAAGAATCCGCACAACGTAGAAGAGGGTTTTTTTTTGCACGCATATATCAAGGCTGAAAGTCTTGTGTCATTAGCACAGGGCATCGCACTACCCAAGGCGCACGATTCTGCACAAGTGCCGCATGATTCTGCACAAGTGCCGCACGACTCAGCACAAGTGCCGGATCACTCTGCACAAGTGCCGCACGACTCTCCCCAAGGGGCGCAAGGCTCTCCTCAAGGGGCGCACGATCATCCCCAAGGGGCGCATGGCTCTCCCCAAGGGGCGCACGACCATCCCCAAGGGGCGCAAGGCTCTCCCCAAGGGGCGCATGATCATCCCCAAGGGGCGCAAGGTTCTCCCCATGGGGCGCATGATCATCCCCATGGGGCGCATGGCTCGCCCCTTGGGGCGAACGCTTCGCCCCACGCAGAGAAGGTCTCATTACACCATGGCCCCCATCTAAACATGGGGGCTGATTCTGTTCAACTTGTTTGATAGATATCAGCGATTTAGTAAATTCACTGTCTGTTTTTCCGGATATTACCGGTAAAAGACAATATAAATACAATAACGCTTTGAGGGGTGTAAATGATAATGGCGTTATGGAGGGCGTTGTATGCAAGCCTTGGCATAGTAGTAGCTTTAAGCGTTTTGTCATGACTTCTAAAGGATAAGTCCAACTCGTTAAAAAAATACTTAATTGACAATACCCTCAAACAATATATTGTTAATTCATTTTTTGGATATAATTTTAAAGAAACATATTAATCCTATACATTTGGTTAATCACTATCCAATTTATGGAGTTGATAATAGAACTATTTTATAAATCGACGATAAAAATTAAGCTATTGGTTAATATTTCATAACAATTGTTGATATTTTTCGTTATATTAGTATACATTTGTGGCCAGAAAATGCGAACATATGATTTCTTCTAAAGACGGTAAAAGGTCAATTTATATTGATTCCGAGAATAAAGATGAAATCTTAGAATATATACGTCAGGATAATAGACATCGGAAGAAATTCAAGTTTATTTCGGAAATTATTCTTGACGGCCATAGAAATACGGAAGTGTACGATAAAGAAGATATTAATAAGAAGTGTAAAGATGTAACTGCAATGAAATTCTTCAAAGGTCAAGAAAATGATAGAATTTACTGCAAAGAAATAAAGTCTAATACTGGGACACATGTAGTGGTTACTTCAATTCTACATGAAAGGAAAAAGTCCGATGATTTATCTTCAAAAGAAATTGCAATTATAAAGAAAATTGGAGGTTACGATTATGAAATTTAAAGATAAATATAAAGTATCTACCGAGTTTGAAGATATTTTTGCTTTCAATTCAGAAGAAGAGGAATTAGAACATGATGCACAAATATTAATGTTTAAGTTCCTAGAAGAACTTGAGAAATGTAACTCAAATGGTTCTAAGCTTAAGAAAAAGGATTTAGCTAGCGCAATAGAAAAATCACCAAGTTTTATATCTCAACTGTATTCTGGTGATAAACTTATGAGTTTTAATTTATTAGCTAAAATTCAAAAAGCATTCAATATAAATTTTGAGATAAAAGCTAAATTAAATTTTGCTGATTACGGCGAGGAAGTTCCAGCTTCGAATAATTTTAATTTTCAGAGTGAACCTGATGGTTTTTGGGTTTGGATGAACAAGAATGCTGATTACTCAAAAAGTGATGAATGCTGTGATAAATATGACAAACCTGAAACTGAAATAACTGCCGCTTAAGATGAAAGCTTCTAAATCACCATTGATTCTTAACAACTTTTTCTTATTAAATCTGGATTATCAGTTTAATCAACCAAGTGGAAAATCGAAAATCAATCTACTTGAATTGGCAGATAAGTATAATCTAGATATAGACTTCTCTTTTCAAAAACTAGATGACGAGACGTTTCAATTATTTACTAAAATTGGAGTTAACGACATTGAGAAGCCATCATTTGGGTATATTTTATTTATAGAGGGTGTATGTGTCTTTTCTTTTGACAAGAAAGTAAAATTATCGGAACAAGATAAATCAAACTTATTACATTTTTCAGGTTTAAATATATGCATTAATAGCCTTAGAAATATATTAGCAACAACAACTTCTAATGGACCATTTGGCAGATATATCCTACCTTCTATTGATGTTAACCTTCTTTTAGATGATAAACACAAACAAACTTTAGAAAATAAACCTAAATAAACTTCATTCCATTATTAAAGGCTTATAAGTAAAATTTAAAGACTTATCTAAAAAATAGTATTCTTAATCCTCCTTGATTTAAGAATAAGAAAAGAGAGCGCTATGTTTTGGAAATCAGTGCAGATTAATGGCCAGCATACAACAACGGGTATAGTTTATTGGCGGATAGGTGGTTTGCGAGTCTTTGTATTTCAATTTATCTGACCTTGCATCTTGATAAGGAAGAGCTATGAAATCGCCAACGAAACCATAGTGTGCCGAGAAGCAGAACATCGGTAATATAATGTTCTGCATGCTGTAGTTAAGATGGTGGAAACAGTTGTAAGTTGAACCACCGGTGTTGTCTTACAGGAGAGGGCATCAATTGAAGCGAAGCGTAAATCATGAGTTCCATAAAAAGCAAATATTGTACGAACTAAACCACCTAAAGGTGCTGTGGTAAAGAGCCATGGTGCTGAGCGTTTAGGAAAAGGCTATCCATGAGATAGAGCAGGTATGGATATAGGAGCTGAACGAAAGTGAACCCTTGATGAGGAGTCGGGAAGTTGCTACATTCAGTCAAAAGCTACAGGGCTGAGCGTAAAGAAACAGTCCGGTGGCCTGTTTTAGTGAAGAGCCAGATTGTGGGGCTGCAAACGGAGTGATAAGTATAGCGGAAACCTGAATTACTGGCTATACGGCTGGCGTCTTTCAGAGGGCAGGAACTATATCCGGGCTTAAATACGGAACTCGAAAATCTGCGTGGTAATGCCAAGGGATGAGCGCAATGGGAACACCCCAGAGGCTCGAAACCGAAGTGTCATGTAGGGGCGCACTAACTCGTAGTAGTGATGAAGCTTCTGTAATGGGAGTGGAGCAAAGGGGTTAGCTATTGTAGTTAAATTAATTACCAACCTGAAAGGGGGTGAGTTTCCAAATTTTGCTACATTAGAAGAGCCGTATGACGGGAGACTGTCACGTACGATTCTGTGAGAGGGGGGAGGTGAAATTCCTCCTTACCTACTCGACCAATTTATCGTTGGCAACAAGTAAAAGAATGAAACAGCAGTTTTGCATATGAAGAAATTTATTTCATTTGAAATTCAAGGAGCTACACCGTTAGATTATAGATATCTGCATGATGAGGATTTTGAACATGTTTTAAATGAGAATGAATCTTTTAAATATTCAAACATATACTTCTTCTGTAAGTTGAAAAAAAGACGATTTGATTTAGTAAATACAAAGATTATAAACGATTTTGAATTAATAGTAAGTATAAATATTGGAGAGCAAAACCAAAAAATTACAACAAGTATTTTTAATTGTATTTCATTAATAAAGGGTGTTCCTGTAAATTTACAGCAGACCTTTGATATAAGAATTGATTACAACAAATCGTCACCTTTTATCTTAATATTGTTAATTAAATCAGATGAACTTGAACTTGAGGAATTCGAATTTGGAATTTCAATTACAAATGTTGACCACTCTTTAGATTTTATTGAAGGTAATCCGCCTGAGATTGTTTATATAGGGCAATCTTTTAGAATGTTAGACCGAGTTAGAGAGCACAAAACATTAAGTAAAGTTATCTCTCAACTTGAAGACGATGAAGAAATTGTTATATACTTCGTAAATTTTAAATATGGGATTGGTGAAAAAGTTAGAGTAAATATGAAAATGTGGGATTTTATGCTTGAAACAGAAAATCGCACAGATAAAAACTACAGAGATAAAATTTCATTAGCGGAAAGATTTTTAATTTATCTGTTTAAACCAAAATATAATGACCAACACATTAATACTGAATTGAGCAAAGATACTCTTGTAAAAAAGATTCTTTTAAAATCTGGAATTACAATGATAGGTTTGTGTTATGCTATGTATGGTAGTCTATATCAGTTTTGGTCACCAAATCAAAGATTAAAAGCTGATTTGATATCGTATGATTTCGACAAACCAGAGTTGGGATTTCAGAATGAAATGGATTTGTTTAAATGAATGCCAGCTGGAAATATATAGGCATATGAGCGGTCGGCACGACCCAACGATTACTTCAGGTTGAACCACATTCCGTTAGAGCTACAACAAAATACTATGGACCTACTGTCGTTTTTTTATGTTTTTGAGAAGAATATTCATGCTTGCATTGAGCTGCTTTTGTTCAACTTGTTTGATAAATATCAGTGAATTAGTATATTCAGTGTCTGTTTTTCCGGAAATCACGGGCAAAAGACAATATAAATACAATAACGCTTTTGGGTTATAAATGATAATGGTGTTATGAGGGCGTTGTGGCCAATAGTACGAGACAGCACAAAATGAACATATTATGAGATATTTAAACATTATATTATTCTTGATTTTGATTAGTTGTAATTCGACTAAAACAGATAGAGGATTAAACGTAAATAATGATTTGATTAAACCCTTTTTCCGAAATGATTATTTATATCCAGAAAATCCAGAGTATAAATTTGGTCAGGTTGCGAAATACACAATAGACTTAGATGATAATGATAAACTTGATACAATAATTCTTCGAGCAATTAAAGACTGGACTGACCCTGGAGATTTCCATCAAATGGAGGTTATACTTGATAATAACCAAAAGATTACAGAGACTTGTTTTGATGGTTGGGTAAAATTTGGAGAAAATTATTCTGTTAATGACAATCTGAGAAAATTAAATAAAGTAAATAGTGACTTATTATTAGTTACGGATTTTGATACAGATAGGATATTGATTTTTACTTTTGGTTGGGTTTACGCTAGTACTACGGGACTAATGACTATTATTGATGCAAATGGTCAGACTCCGAAAGTGATATTTAATGATAATTTTGAACTTGAGAAAATTGAAAATAATTCATTCACTGGACAATTTGAGTATAGTGAGAAAAGTAAAACAATACGATTGATTGAAAACAGATTAGAAATACAATAACTACTGGCCACAACACACAATATAAAACAGTTGGGGCTCAGCGGTTTACGGGTGTTTGGTTCTTGCTTCAGCATTCTTGTCGGTGGACAAGAACGCAGCCCGAAAACCCAACCGTTTCATATTGTAAAACGTTAGCGTGAATTAAAGCAGATACCATACACAAAATGAACTAATTAATATGATACTTTAATGGGATTTAATATATCAGGAATCGCAGTCGCAAAGAATCTGCAAAATGACATCGAGAAAATAGAGAAAGAAATCGGATTTCAACTTGAATTCGTTGAAGAGATAAATTTTGAAACAGCTTCATCAAATTGGAAAGAAGAAGGTATTTGCGATATCTATTTTGGAGAAAGGGGGACTATAATATTTCTTAATCACGAGTTGAGTATTGAAGAATATAGTATTATGGATTTACCCACTTTAACATTTGCTATGTCCGATGTTGCTTCAACTTACATGTTTCATTATTATGAAAACGGAATTTTTAAACGCTCAAAAGCGGAATCCGAGGGAAAAGAAATGCGAGTGGAGGGAGAAAGCCTTGATATTGAGTTTACCCCAATTGATATGGATGGAATTATTTGGCACTTAATTGACGAGACTTTAGGTCAAAAATTTATGGAAATAGATTTAGCCGATAAAGCTTTTAGATACAGACTTATAAAGAGCGCAGATAAGTTGAGGAAAACAGAGAATAAAGAAAATTCAATTGATTTAAAACCAATAGGCAATAGATTAAAAATACCCTTATTGATTTTTAAGTATTCCAAATGGATTATTATTATAGGAATGATATTTACAATACTAAGCCTGACTAAGATATTCGACAATAGATTTGGATTTTTAGTGATTATATTTGGCGTGATAATGCGTAGAGGCTCAACTTGGTATATGAATAAAATAATGATTAGGCACAAGGAATAACTCACGCTAACCCTTAAGCATCGTTTTTGGCTTTTGGCCAAATATGTGCTTAATGTTGAACTAAACCCGATTGCAATGGTACTCCTTATATAATGTGGAATCGATTTTAGGGATTTGTTCTCCATACCAACAATCGAGATTCATCCGGTGGTATTGATCCGTTTTTTTTGTTTTCGGGGCACACTTTGCTTCTGGTAAAAGAGGCGTTCGATGATGTAAAACTAATCTTTTTCCATCAATTATTTCCGATCAAACAGACCTTTCCCAATTTGAAGACGCTGCCATCCTCAATGATTTAATAAACACTACCTATACACTAATTCGTCGAAGCGGGCGGAGCCCTGTTTCGTTGTTTAAATAGATTGGGCATCGAATCGATAAGCACCATGTTGCCTCCACAGTCTTTACATATTCCTGGTTTTATGCCCATTCTTCTTATGACTATTTCCAGCCAGGTTTTATCCATCTGTCGGCATAGATGGCGGAGTCACCTTCAGATGCAAACGGATTATGGCAAGAGACTTTACCTTTGCAGCACTCGACGTGAGCTGTGAGTGGGGAAATGTCCCTACGCAACTGTAGATGAGATGGTGGAATCGACCCACCAGAATCTGCTTTATAGGAGCCGGTTCTAAACTGCTTTTCTGATGCGAGCGAAGTGATTTGATGGTGTGAAGCGAGAAAAGAAAAGGCAGGCAAAGATCTGTCAAGTATGGATAAAAGAGATGAGCGAAAGCGAACCTGGCGATGACGCATCGAGAAGGCAATACTTGTTGTCAAAACCGAGGAATGTCGAGGTCTCAGGGATAAGCATAACGGACGACCTGTTTTACTGGTTATGCGGCAACCGTTGTAGAGCAGGCATGACTTTTATATGGGCTCATTTACGCAACGCAGTAGCTATTGTAGTTAAATTAATTACCAACCAGAAAGGGGATGAGTTTCCAAATTTTGCTACATTAGAAGAGCCGTATGACGGGAGACTGTCACGTACGATTCTGTGAGAGGGGGGAGGTGGAATTCCTCCTTACCTACTCGACGCACCAACGTTGCGCCTCATTTTAGAACCTAACAGAAAATTAGAAATCACAAAGAATGAGAATTAGTCAGTTCCAGAAATATTCGCAGAAAGAAAATACAGTGACAAATAATGTCCTGTTAATGCTTTCAAGATTAAATGATTTAAAAGTTGACTACTATAAAGATATAATTGAGAAAATATCAGATGGAAGCCAAGAGTATTATCCTCAAGCAAATTTCATTCAACAAGTTAACTCTAAGCGTGGAATTATAGATGGATACATTGAAGTAAAGGCATCTAAAATCGTTATTGAAACAAAGCTAAGACAAAAAGAGTTAGTTTCTAAGCTAACGAAATATGCTGAGGTATTTAAACGTGATGCTCAAAATCAATTATGGCATTTAAGTTCTAAATGTTATTCTGGAAAAGAAGTTGAAGAAATTAATGAAAAGTTGAAGAAAGATTACCCTGATACTGCAATACAATTTAATAACCTGACTTTCTTGGATTTAATTGAAAATTTAGAAGATGTATACAGTGAAAACGTCCACGATTACGAACTTAAATTATTATACGAGGATTTTAGGGATTATTGCTATGAGGAAAATTTAGTAAATGACAGTTCTTATAAATTACTATTTGTACCAACTGGATTTTCCTATTCATGGAATAAGAAGTATAAAATGTACTTCTGTCCAAGGAATTGGCACAAACAAGATTTTACATATTTTGGACTTTATAAAAATAAGTCAGTTAGATTTATCTCAAAAATTGAAAATGTAATTATTGCAGATTTTGATATAGAAACAAAAAAACTACTGGTTTACAAATCACGAAAAGAAACAACAGAAAGGCAATTAGAAAGGTTAAAAGAAGCTCTCATTGGATATGGTGAATCTCAAAATGGATTAAAATACTATTTGCTCCCCGAAGATGAATTTTATTCGACAGATTTTAGAAAAGAATCCAAAGGTGGCATTCAAGGATTTAGGTATAAAGATTTAAAGCATTTCATTGATAAGGAAACTCTTGATTCTTTAAGAGTTGACGAAATTGCTGAACATTTAAAAACTAAGATATGGAAATAAAATCAATAAAAACGAGGCACAATATATAGGCATATGAGCGGTCGGCACGACCCAACGATTACTTCAGGTTGAACCACATTCCGTTAGAACTACAACTAAATACTATGGACCTACTGTTTTCTGCTTTTATTATATTTGTGATTAAAGCCTTAATCACATGAAAATAGAGACATTCATTTTAGCCTTTTTAAGCTTTTTGTTCGTTATTACTTCTTGTGAGCAACAATCTGGAAATGTTGAGCTAATACTCCAAGGTGCAGAAACACTCGTAGGGCAAGATCCCGACAGTGTTTTTATCATGTTAGAAAAGATTCAAAGTCCTAAATCCCTAAAGAAATCTTTGTTTTATCGCTATTCACTACTGCAGATACAAGCTAAAGATAAAAGTTATAAAGATATTACTACTGACACATTAATTTTCGATATTCAAAAATACTACAATAATGAAGGCGATATAGAACAAGCAGCACTCGCTTCATTTTATTGTGGAAGGATAAGGCAGGAACAAGGAAAACATGAAGAAGCCCTGAAAATCTATTTAGATGCTGAAAAATATTTGAATCAGATTCATAACGATAATTTGAAAGGATTGTCTCAAAGTGCAATTGGAAATATATATTACAAACAATTTTTAAAAGATAAAGCAAAAAATCATTTTAAACTTGCCAAAGACTATTTTCATCAGGCCGGTAATTATAATAACGAAATAAGTGCAAACAATTTTATTGGCAACTGTTTACTAATACAGAAAAAACCAGATAGCGCTTTTTTTTATTACAATGAAGCACTTGCATTGGCTGACAGTATTAAGGTTAATAAACTGCAAGCGGTGGCAAGGCAAAACTTAGGCGTGGCATTCAGGGAGCTTGGAAGTTATGAGCAGGCGATTTATTTTTTAAGACAAGCTATGACATTTTCTCCCGATTCCTTAAACAATGCAAAACTGGCTGCCAACCTTGCCCGTGTTTATGAGTTGCAGGATAAAAACGATTCGGCTGTTTATTATTTACAAAAGGCCTTAACCTATCTTCCCGGAGGGCAACGCAGTTATCTTACTGCCAATATATATGCTACCTGGTCAGCGATAGCAGAAAAAGACAACAATTACGCAGAAGCGCTCAACAAGTATAAGCTTTACAATAAATACTTGGCGCAAATTATAAATGACAACAAAAACGATGCAATTTTAGAGATTGAAGCAAAATACAACTTGCAACTCGTTGAAAATAAATACAAACAACTTCTTGTTAATCGACAATGGATGGTGATTTGTTTTCTTGGGGTGTTACTGCTTTGTGTTTTGTTTATTCTTTGGGTTTTACGGAGGACAGAAATGCGCAGGATGGAATTAACAGAGGCCGAACACAAAATTGCCCAAATGCAGAAAATGGTTAGCAGGTACAACAAAAAAGAAAACTCTTTAAGAAATGTATTAATACACCATTTTGAGATACTAAAAAAGACTGCCTTATTGAAAAGCTATATTAATGAGCATGAAAGTAAAAGTGGGAAACAATGGCTCCGTAAGTTTAACGAAGTGGTTTATGGAGAAAAGGATCTAAACTGGGATTTATTATATGAAGTGCTTAACAACGCCAGCAGTGGTATTTTTGAACAACTTAGAAAGCGCTTAACTCAACTTGATGATTCTGAATTCCGTATTTGTTGTTTGTATTATGTTGGTTTTAACAATACAGAAATAGCGCTTATTTTAAATTACCGGTTAAATACCGTTGAAGTTAAAAAGAGCACTATTCGAAAAAAACTTGGAATAGAAAGCCGTGGAAATATTCGTGATTTTTTAAATAAAATCATTGGTGTCCGGTAAAAATTTAGAGAAATGATTAGAACACAGCTTCAATGTGCGAGCCAGAGATTTTAGGAGATATTGGGGTTGCTTTCCGCCTCAAGGAATTTCCGTTAAGAAAA